>JADJUS010000004.1:1612498-1934998 GCA_016716905.1 Acidobacteriota bacterium
TTGAACTCGCGCCCGGCGTGGGAACCTCCCAGCGATCCGTCGCGGTGTTGAACCTTGATGCGCCCAGTGCCCTGCTCGGCTACGAAATGGGCGGCATCATCGGGCACGAATTCCTCAGGCACTACCTCGTGCGCATCGACCTCGAGCGCGGCGAAGTGGGCCTGCGGCCGATCCGCTAGCGGGCGCTTACAGGAACTTCTGGATCCGGGCGCGATACCGCGTGTAGATCCACGAGACCGCCAGCAGTACCGCACCCAGCGCCACGAACGAAATGATGCGCGCCAGTTCCTCGAGTTGCGGCAGATCGAAGAGGAACAACCGGGCGATGCAGGCGAGCAGCACCGCGAGCCCAGAGAGGCGCATCAGTCGCTCGCGAGCGGGGAATCCGACCACGAGCAGCGTGGCCGCCTGCAATCCCCACGTCAGGGTGATGAGCGTCGGACGCACTTCGTTGTAGACAAGCGCCACCAGCGCGACCGTGGCGATGACCGACAGCGCGATGCGCACCGCATCTTCCACATCGGCAACCGCCTTCGTCGCCTGAGCGATGGCCCGCCGCACGACGAGGCTCACGGCATACAGCACCAGGATGACGCCCAGGGCGGACGCCAGTTGGGTCCGCGTGGCGCTTTCCGTATTGAGGACCGGGCCAATCACCCACAGCAGGGCCATCATGAGCAACGGGTACGCCTGCCACCGCAGGCCACTGACCCGGCGCCACAACCCCAGCGCGCCGAGTACCACGGCGGTGGCGGCCCACGCGGCGCCCAGATACTCCGGATCGATCACGACCCACTCAAGCACCACCACAAACGCGGAGCCGAACGCGCCCGCCGCGGCGGCGGCAATGACGCGTTCGCGGCGAAACGGCACGGACGCATCTCGCCCTGGCGCCATGCGCCACGCCCGGCATGCGCCAGCACGGCAGCCGGCCCCGAGAATCCACCAGGCCTCCCGAGTGGTCGGCGTGGTATCAAAAAATGCCTGGCCGGTGAACCAGCCCAGCAGCACCAGTGCGCTGGCGCCACCAACAAGGTACGACTGATAGCGGTACTCGCGGCCGCGGCGCAGACCGGCCTCCAGCAACAACCATGCAAACGCCAGGACGGCGAGCGCCGAGTATCCATCGGCGATCTTTGCGCGCGCGACAAGCACCACAAGATACGTCGCCGCGGGCGTGTAGGCCCACTCATGCCAGAGCATCCGGATGCCGCGCGCACGCAGCCCTTCCCGATTCGCGTACCACAACACGGCGGTCAGCACAGCCACACCGGCAGCCGCCTGCGTGGGCCATGCCGGCGCCGCGTCAGTGAAGCCCACCCGGCCAATGGCATCAATCGCATGAATGGTGGCGAGAATCGCCACAGCGGATCCCAGGCCACGTATCAGCCAGTCGCGCAGGATGATCCCCGACAGGAACAGCAGCTCAGCCTGCATCAGGAGAGCCAACGTCGTCTGCGATCCGGTGAACCGCAGCTCAATGGCCCAGGCGACGAAGAGCGCCGACAACGCCGACGCGCCCTGGTACGAACCGCGCACGGCGGTGTCGAGCGCGTCGTCTCCCGCCGCAGCCGGCCCCGCCAGGCGCGCGCGCACGATCGCACTGGCGAGATACGCGACACCGCTCACCGCCAGGAATGTTGAGAGCGGCATGGGACTATCCATGGGGAGTTGCAGCAGCCCTCCCCCTACCAGTCCAGCCGCGTTGAGCAGGAAGATCGGCGCAGGCGGCGGTCCATCCTTCGCACGCCTGCTGAGCGCAAGCAGATCGGCGGCTTCAAACACCAGCCAGTACACCGCGAGCGCCGCGTACGGCGTGAACGTCATGACGTCCAGTTCGCCAAAGCCGAAGGCCCGGCTGCGCAGTACATACAGCCCGTATGTGCACACGATTCCCAGAACTTGCACTCCGGGCCACACGAACCGCTGCGCCACCACGATCACCGACAGCGCGAGGGGCACCGACGCCACCAGAGCAAAGCCTCGGAGCGGCGTCAGCGCCAATGTCGTGAACGCCACAACGTACGCAAGCGCGGTGACCTGCTGCGATTGGTATCGCAGCGAATGCCACACCATGCCCGCGGCCACCACCAGCAACAAGGTGAGCGCGACAGCGTCACTGTCAAGCACACGAGCGGCTTCGACCGCGCGCATGGCGTAGGTCGTGAAATACACACCGGCCCATCCACCGGCAATGAGCCCATAGGCGTAGTTGCGATAGTCGGCCCGCCGCTCCATCACGACTCCGCCCGTCAATAGGGTCAGGCTCACGATGAAGCCGATCGCGATACGTCCGGCCGGCCCCACATGCGTCATCGAGTACCCGACCAGGAGCGCCAGGCCGATCACAAAGACGAGCACGCCCACTTTGTTCAGCCAGTTCCCACCGACCGTCATCTCCCACGCGTCGTCTGTTGGCGGCGCTGCCGGAAGCGGCGAAGACGGGGCCTCGTAGGGCGGCCTGGTTCCCAGGGCCGCCGGCAACAGCGGGACTGCCGGCTCCACCGCCGGGGCAGGCTGCGCACTCACCGGCGGCTGAGTGGGTGCACTGACAACTGGCGCGGCGAGGGGCACCGCGGTGTCGACTGCGGGCGCTGCGGTCGCCGGCGCATCCGGCCTCAAGCGCGCTTCCAGCTGCGCAACCCGCGCGGTCAGAGCGCGGACGGCCGAGCCCTCGGCAAAGTCAGCGCGACTGTTTTTTTCAACTTGCTTGATCTGGAGTTCGAGGACGTTGAGACGGGCGGCCAGTCTGGTCATCCAGACAGTCAGCCCCACCAACCCGAGCACGACGAGTACGACCACGAGGCACCCTCCAGACAGGCGCCAGTATGCACCTTCCGGGTAGCCGCGTCATCCGCAAACGGATCGGATCAGAAAGACGCCGCGCGATCCCCGTGCAGGGTGGAGTCGTAGGGTGGAGCGGCCATGACGGCCTGTCGGGTCAACCCCACTGACACCGTCGCATCAGACCAATTCACTCGTTCGACCCAGGTGGGCGGAATGAGCACCTGCCGGCTTCCCCACCAATTACCGGTGGCCACAATCAGGTAGTGGATCGCCCACGTGCGCTCGTCGATGAGGAAGTCCTCGACGTGGCCGAGATCGCCATCGGTCGCGTGGATGCGATGTCCGGTGACGGAGCCGCAACTGCGCAGATGAATGTCGTCGGACGTTCGCCGACCCGCGTACTGCCGGCCGTCCCTCATGACCGCATCGAACCGCTGCTCGGTTGTCAAAAGACCCGGATACGCACCCATACCCCACAGCCCATCGCCGCCCCGGTAACGGGGATGTGCGCCCGTGCCGAAGTAGACGGCCTCCTGCTGGCGTGACACGGGCTTCCTTGTATCGATATCCGGACTGTTCTGGACTTCTGCTTTCGAGAGCGAGAGCGGCAGCATATCGCCGGCCCAAGTGGGAGGCCCGACGGCGGCCGGCGAGATGAGTACTTTCCGGTCCGAGAGCCATGTGCCGGTATCGATCACGAGGTATCGAATTGTCCAGTGCTCGTCGTCGAAGTAGAAATCGGAGGCCTTGCCCACCATGCCATCAACGGCTTGGATCGCGTAACCGCGGAGCTCGCTGATCTTGCGCAACATGTGCCTTCTGCCCCCTGTCGCCCGATTCACTCGTCCACTCATGCTAGAGCGGCATGGGGGGCAGTGGCTGTCCCATTGTGCACGTGGACGTCGCGGAACCCGATCCTCCTGGAGCCTTGCCAGTGCGAGAGCCAGGAGCTAGCATTTCGGGCAGCATGACGCTTGAGGCACCTGCGACGGACGTACACGAGTCGGTGGCGGAACTGCAGGATGCCCTGGCTCGCATTCGAAGTGGGAAGCCCCTGGCGTCCGACCTGCAGACCCTTTTTCACTGCGCGTATGTCGCAGGCTGCGTAGACACGCAGCGCGAGTCGATGCGCCAGCTGGCCAGTACCCCCGGATTCCCGCCCTCCATCGAGTGTGGCGCGGAAGACGGCATCGTCACGGACGTTGACCGAATCCTCGAGCGTGGCCGACGACTCAATGGGAACCTGCGACAGTCGGTACTGTTGAATCCCGCCCAGTGGGTTCCGTCGCTACGTCACGCGTTGCAGATGAACCGGCGGGCAGCGCTCCAGGGACTGGGCATTGCCGTGTTCCTCGCGGCCTGGTATTTGTGGTGGTTGGGAAAGTGAGCGAAAGTTGGTCGGGGCGAGAGGATTCGAACCTCCGACCCCTCGGTCCCGAACCGAGTGCTCTACCAGGCTGAGCCACGCCCCGACAACCCGACTATCTTACTCCTAAATGAGCGCCTTCACCAGTTCAATGGCCGTATGGTCGGTCAAATCAGGCTGCAGCGGGGTCACGGAAATGTAGCCATGGTTGACCGCGTGGTGGTCGGAGGCCTCGTCCAAATCCCAGTCGTCGGACGCCTCTTCGATCCAGAAATACGGGCGCTGCCGGGGGTCCAGGCGCCGTGCCACCTTCGTGATGTGATTGCGCCGGGCCTGCACCGTGGACCGGATGCCCTTGATCTCCCCCATCGGCACGTTGACGTTCAGGAACGTACGGCCCGGCATCGGCTGCCTGAGCAGCGCCTCGGCCAGTTGGGCGGCAAACGACGCCGCGGCCGTGAAATCCCATTCCTCACGCGTGAACTGCTGCGACACTGCAATCGCCTGGAACCCGAGCAACGCCCCTTCCAGCGCCCCGGCCACCGTGCCCGAATACGTCACGTCGTCGCCAATGTTGAACCCCTTGTTGATCCCCGACACGATGAGGTCCGGCTTGTGCGTGAGGATTTGGTCGATGGCGATATTTACACAGTCGGTGGGCGTCCCATCCACCGCGTACACCCCTTCACCAAACTGCTCCACCCGAAGCGGACGACGCAACGTCAGTGCGTGCCCCACGGCGCTGGCTTCGGTTTGGGGTGCGACGATGACCACATCGCCGAGGGGGCGAAGGGCATCGGCAAGTGCGTGAATTCCGGGAGAAAGGTGGCCGTCGTCGTTGGTTACAAGGATGCGTGTCATACGAAGACACCATCATAGCGTCAGACCCGCAGGAACCAGCGGCGGCGATACAAGACTTCCAGCAGGACGTAGAGGACCGCGAGGTTGGCGAGCGCAAAGAGCAGCGAGGCGTTCTTCGGCGATGCGAAGGGCTCAAAGCCCGTGATGTAGAGCCAGCGGTTCACTGAAATCAGGACGCCGTCAGGCCCCATGACCTTGAAGAACAACAGCGTCTTCACGAGCAGGCCCGACACCACGAACAGGACGAGCGCGTTGGTGCCAAGCACCACGAGCGGCCGCAGGAACGCTTGTCTGCCCCTCGCATCAAACAGCCAGAAGCACATCGCCAGCGCGATCGACGCCAGGCCGCTCGTGAACAACACGTAGGAACTGGTCCAGAGGCTCTTGTTGATGGGGAACGACCGATCCCAGACCAGCCCCATCACGATCGCCGCGCCGCCGCCTGCGACGAGGAACGCCGCCTTCTGCGGCGCCGTGCGGCGGCCGGTGAGAATCACGCCCGCGGCCACACCGGACAGGGCCGACGCCACCGCCGGAATCGTCCCGAGCAATCCTTCCGGATCCCATGTCTTCGACTGGCGCCACAAATGCGCCTCGCCGATCACGGTGCGATCAATCCACGCGCCGAGGTTGCCGGCGGGAGTCAGGTCGCCGGCCACCCCGCCGGGCGCCGGGATAAATTGCATGACCGCCCAGTACGCCAGCAGCAGCACGGCGGTGACACCCACAGCCGCTTGCCACTTGTCTTCTTCGTCGGCCTCCCCCATCGCCTTGTAGAACAACGCGGCCGCGAGATAACACAACGCCAGCCGCTGGAGCACGCCCATCAGCCTGACGGTGCTGAGATCGAAACGCGGGTACAACGCAAGCAGTAGGCCGAACCCGAAGATCAGAGCCGATCGCCTCAGGATCACGGTGACCGGCTGCTGTGTCCGCTTCGACAACGTCACGGACACGCCGACGATGAAGACAAAAAACGGAAAGATGAGATCGGTCGGCGTCCAGCCGTGCCACTCGGCATGCAACAGCGGTGCGTAGACCTGGCTCCAATCACCGGGGTTGTTGACCACAACCATCGCGGCCATCGTCGCGCCACGGAATACATCGAGAGACACCAGACGGGAGGAGGTCACAGTTGGGCGCCAGTATAATCGGGCTATCGTGTCCCGGCACATTCCCGCAGCAGTGATTTCCCTGGCCCTCAGCACGCTTGCCCTTGCGCAGAGCCCGGCCGGTCGCATCACCGATGTGCCGGGCATTCGCATCGGTCACCACACGCTCACTGAACGGCCCACCGGATGCACGGTGATCCTCACTCCGCCCAACACGGTGGGCGCCGTTGATCAGCGCGGCGGCGCGCCGGGGACGCGCGAAACGAATCTGCTTTCTCCCGAAAACAGCGTGTCCGTGGTGCATGCCATTGTCCTGTCTGGCGGAAGCGCTTTCGGACTCTCCACGGCCGACGGCGTGATGACGTACCTGGCCGAGCAGAAGATCGGGTATCCGGTGAGCGGCACCGTAGTGCCGATTGTTCCCGCAGCGATCCTGCTCGATCTCGCCGTCGGCGGCCGCCCTGACATTCGTCCTGGTCCCGACTGCGGCTACCAGGCGGCCTCGACTGCACGCGAGGGAGCCGTGGCGGAAGGCTTCGGTGGGGCGGGCGCGGGCGCCACGGTTGGGAAGTTCATGAACAACCGGCCCATGAAGGGCGGCATCGGTACCGCTTCCCTGCGCGGCCCGAATGGGCTGATCGTAGGCGCTATCGTGGCCGTGAATGCGTCCGGCTCCGTGATCGATCGCCGCACGGGACTCCCGGTGGCGGGCGTGAGGGCCGCGGATGGATTCACGCTCGAAGATCCGTTTGCCCTGATTCGCGGCGCGGGCAGTGTGGTTGGGCGCGAGATGGAAAACACCACGATTGGCGTCGTGGCCACCAACGCGCGGTTGACAAAGGCCCAGGCGCTGCGGGTATCGATGATGGCGCAGGACGGCCTGGCCCGCGCCATTTTTCCCGCGCACACACCGGGCGATGGCGACACGTTGTTTGTGCTGGCCACAGGCGGGCTGGCCGAGGAATCCAACGTGAGCCGTATCGGCAGCCTTGCAGCGGAAGCCGTCAGCGACGCCATTCTGAGGGCCGTGCGCGAGGCCACCGGCCTGCCCGGTTACCCGTCTGTGAAGGACATCAAGCGGTAAGCCGCTCGCCTTATTCCGCGTCGTCGATGACGCGCGTAGCTTCCTCGTCGATGGCCTTCGGGCCCTGACGGCGCGCGATCAGGTACGACACGGCGAAGATCACCACGATCAGTCCGAGCGACAGCTGCTTGGGAATGTGGAAGTCCACCCAGCCGACCTGGCCCGCGTATTCAATGAAGAGCTTGAGGGCCACCCACGCAATGATCACGAACGCGCCGTCCACCAGCGCCGGATAGCGCTGCACCAGTGTCAGCAACTGGCCGATCACCAGCCGCATCGCGATGATGCCGAGTACGCCACCGGTGATGATCACCCAGAGCTTGGGCGACATGGCGACCGCGACGAGAATTGAATCCACGGCAAACACGATGTCGGTCAGTTCGACCTTGATCACCGTGGTCCAGAACACCGACAGGCCCATCCAGGCGTTCGCCGGCTTGATCGCACCCCGCTCACTTCCCGCTTCGTGCCTGAAGAAGTGGGAGTACGACAGCCACATCAGGTACCCGCCGCCGACGAGCTTCACCCACGCGAAGCCCATCATCTGCGCGGCGAAAATGATGGCGACTATGCGAAAGAAGAAGGCGCCGAGGATGCCGTAACGCAACGCCTTGCGCTGCTGGTCGCGCGGCAACCCCAGCACGAGGATGGCGAGCACCAGCGCGTTATCGGCGGAGAGCAAGCCCTCAAGAAGGACCAGCAGACCGATGGTGACGAGGTCGGCAAGTTGAACGTCGAACGGCACGAGCCCTGCCAGTGTAACATCGGGAGTGAAGGGGTGATGCCAGTGGAGTTCAAGGACTACTACGCCACCCTCGGCGTTACCAAGGCCGCGTCCGAGGCAGAGATCAAAAAAGCCTACCGCAAGCTCGCGCGGCAGCATCACCCTGATCTCAACCCGGGCAACAAGGCCGCTGAAGCCCGGTTCAAGGACATCAACGAAGCGAATGAGGTGCTGGGCAACGCCGAGTCGCGCCGCAAGTACGACGAACTCGGCGCCAACTGGCGCAATGTCGATCAGGCCGGTGAACAACACGGCGCTCCGCATGCCCGCCGGCGATCACGCACGGTCACCCACGATGAGATGTCGGACATGTTCGGAGAAGGTGTGCCCTTCTCCGACTTCTTCACCACGTTCTTCGGCGGCGCCGAGGCCGGTCCGCGCGGCCGCCGGCCGGCGCGCCCGCAACGGGGGCGCGACATCGAGCAGTTGCTGGACCTGACTTTGGAAGAGACATTCGGCGGCACCAGCCGCCATCTTCAGGTGGAGCGCAAAGGCCGGCCTCATACGGTGGAAGTGAGAATTCCGGCGGGCGTCAAGGACGGGTCGCGGGTCAAAGTCCGCAATGAGGGTGAACCCGGTGGCACCGAGATGCCGCCAGGGGATCTGTATCTGGTGGTACGGCAGTTGCCTCATTCCACGTTTGAACGGCGTGGGCAGGATCTGTATACCCGGCTTGCGGTGCCGGTGACCACGGCGGTGCTGGGCGGCGATGTGACAGTGCCGACGCTGGCGGGTTCGTCGATCAAGCTCCGGGTGCCCGAGCTGACGCCGGCGGGCCGGACGTTCCGGCTGCGCGGGCACGGCATGCCCGACGTCAAAGACCCGGCTGTTCGCGGGGACCTGTTTGTGGCTGTGGATATTCAGATGCCCACAAGTCTCTCGGCCGAGGCCAAAGAACACTATCAAGCACTCGAGAAGCTGGCAGGCACATCATGAACCTCAATCGATACACCGAAAAGGCACAGGAATCAGTACTCGCCGCTCAGCAGCTTGCAGAGCGTGCGGGTAATCCCGAGGTGCTGCCCGAACATCTGCTGGCCGCACTTGTCACCCAGCGTGACGGTATTGTTCCGGCGATCCTCGGAAAGATGCAGCTCGATGCGACTGCGATCGGCGCCGGGGCGCACGACCTCCTCAAGGCACTCCCCCGCGCCCAGGGTGGCGCCCAGCCGGGCTTGTCGTCACGCCTGCGCTCGATCACGTCAGCCGCCGAACAGGAAGCCGAGCGTCTCAAAGACGAATACACGAGCACCGAGCACCTCTTTGTGGCGTTGGCCAGCGAAGGCGGCCGGTCGGCGTCAGCGAAGTTCCTCCAGCAGCAGGCAATTTCGAAAGACGCCGTCCTGCAGGCCCTCACCCAGATCCGAGGCTCGCAGCGTGTGACCGACCAGAATCCCGAAGGCAAGTATCAGGCGCTTGAGCGGTACGGACGCGACCTGACTGAAGCGGCCCGCAAGGGCAAGCTCGACCCTGTCATCGGCCGCGATGAAGAGATTCGTCGGGTCATCCAGGTGTTGTCGCGCCGGACGAAGAACAATCCCGTGCTGATCGGCGAACCTGGAGTCGGCAAAACCGCGGTCGTCGAAGGCCTTGCGCAACGTATCGTCCGCGGCGACGTCCCCGAGGGCCTGCGCGATCGCATCATCTTCGCACTCGACATGGGCTCCCTTGTCGCCGGGGCCAAGTTCCGCGGGGAGTTCGAAGAACGCCTCAAGGCGGTGCTCAAGGAGATCACCGACTCGGAGGGACAGATCATCCTGTTCATCGACGAGCTTCACACCGTGGTGGGAGCCGGCGCGGCTGAAGGGTCGATCGACGCGTCGAACATGCTCAAGCCCATGCTGGCGCGAGGCGAACTCCACACGATTGGCGCCACCACCCTCGACGAATATCGCAAGTACATCGAGAAAGACGCGGCGCTCGAACGGCGTTTCCAGCCGGTGATGGTGGACCAGCCGTCGGTGGAAGATACGATCAGCATCCTGCGCGGTCTGCGCGAGCGGTACGAAATTCACCACGGCGTGCAGTTCAAGGACTCGGCCCTCGTCGCCGCGGCAGTGCTCTCGCATCGCTACATCGCGGACCGCTTCCTGCCCGACAAGGCGATTGACCTCATCGACGAAGCCGCGTCCCGCCTTCGAATGGAAATTGATTCCATGCCTGCAGAGCTCGATGAGATCGAGCGCCGGGTGATGCAACTGGAGATCGAACGCGAGGCGCTGCGCAAGGAATCAGACGCCCCCTCTCGCGAGCGCCTGGAGAAACTCGAAAAGGAACTGGGCGGCCTCAAAGAAGAGCGCACTCGCCTCTCCGCGCAGTGGCAGAAGGAAAAGGACGCCATTCAGGGCGTCCGCGGCAAGAAAGAGGAACTCGAACGCCTGCGCCTTGAGGTGGAACAGGCGCAGCGGTCGGGTGACTACGGGCGCGCCTCAGAGCTGCAGTACGGCCGCATCCCGGAGCTCGAGCGCGAGATCCTCGCACATGACCAGGGCGCGACGACACCGGCCACCGGACAAATGCTCAAGGAGCAGGTGGATGAACAGGACATCGCCGAGGTGGTGGCGCGATGGACGCACATTCCCGTGACACGCCTGATGGAAGGCGAAGTGCAGAAACTCGTCCAGATGGAGGAACGCCTCCATCAGCGTGTGGTCGGCCAGCACAACGCCATCGTCGCCGTCGCCAACGCGATGCGCCGCGCCCGCGCGGGCCTGCAGGATCCGAATCGGCCTCTGGGCAGCTTCCTTTTCCTGGGTCCGACAGGCGTCGGCAAAACCGAGGTCGGCCGCGCGCTGGCGGAATTCCTGTTCGACGATGAGCAGGCGATGATCCGGATTGACATGTCGGAGTACCAGGAGAAGCACACCGTCTCGCGACTGATTGGCGCGCCTCCGGGATACGTCGGATACGAGGAAGCCGGCCAGCTCACCGAGGCCGTGCGGCGGCGGCCCTATGCCGTGGTGCTCTTCGACGAAGTTGAAAAGGGACACCCTGAAGTGTTCAACGTGCTGCTGCAGTTGCTGGATGACGGCCGGCTGACGGATGGCAAGGGCCGCACGGTGGACTTCAAGAACACCGTCGTGATCATGACGTCGAACGTGCGCGACCAGGAAGCACTGCGCGCACACTTCCGTCCGGAGTTCCTCAATCGCATCGACGAGATCGTGTTCTTCGACGCGCTCAGCAAAGCCGACATCCGCAAGGTGATCGACATCCAGCTGCGGTCGTTGCTCAAGCGGCTTGAAGAACGCAAGATTGTGCTCGAGATGACCGACGCCGCCCGGGACCTGCTGGTGGAAGAAGGCTACGACCCCGTCTACGGTGCGCGCCCCCTGAAGCGCACATTGCAGCGCCGCGTGCTGGACCCGCTCGCGATGGGCGTGCTTCAGGGCGACTTCAAGGAAGGCGACACGGTGGTGGCCGACGCCGCCGACGGCCACGTGGCGCTGCGACGCCGGGTCTAAAGACCCGGCTACCCGTGGCTACCAGAGCGAAATTCCGCGCACGGTCAGCCAGGCCGTAGCGATGTTGAACACGATGTTCCCTGCGCCAAACGGCAGGATGACGCGCCAATACGGTACACCGGCCGCCCCCAGGGGGACCATGACGATGTCGTTTGGCAGCGGCATCACCGCTCCATAGACAAACAGGAACGCGTAAAACTTGGCGCTGTGGATGTCAGACACCCGACGTCGCACAAACGCAATGGCCCCTGACGCCCGCGCGGGAAGGACCGCTCGCCCCGCGTGTCCCACCATGTACGACGTGGTGTCGCCGACAATGACGCCCAGGCCTGCACAGAGACCGACAAGAAACGGATTGGCACCACCCGCAGCCGCCGTCGCGACCACCAGGTAGTACGGAAACGGAAAAATAATCGAGGTGCCGCCCAGCACTCCCGCGATGAACACCGCCGGGAGCGTGTTGCCGCCCATTTGCGCGACGATTACTTCGGGAGACACGAAGTACAGCGCCACTGACCATGACAGCACCAGCAGCAGCACGATGGCGTACGTGACTTTGCGATTCATCTGGCTGTCACGGCCGTCTCCTGATGACCTTGAGGGTCCAGATGCTTTGAGGCGGCGGCGCCGCAGCGGTCCAGAGCACAACTGCGGTCCAGGCCACCCTGCTCCGCCGAAGCCATGTCTCGATCATGCCTGCCACCGGGCGCAGTCTAGTCCAGAGCAGCGGTGCAGGCAAACGGCGCGCGCACTACCCCATCTTCTGCATCGCGGCCAGGAACTCGGCGTTCGACTTGGTCTTGAAGAGTTTGTCGATGAGCAGTTCCATGGCCTCGACCGGCGACAGCGGGTTGAGCACCTTGCGCAGCACCCAGATCCGGTTGAGGTCGTCCTTGGTGTGCAGCAGCTCTTCCTTGCGGGTGCCGCTCTTGATGATGTCGATCGCCGGGAACACGCGCTTGTCCACCAGCTTGCGGTCCAGGTGGATTTCCATGTTGCCCGTGCCCTTGAACTCTTCAAAAATCACGTCGTCCATGCGCGAGCCCGTATCCACCAGTGCGGTCGCCATGATCGTGATGGAACCACCCTCTTCGATGTTGCGGGCCGCACCGAAGAACCGCTTCGGCTTCTGCAGCGCGTTGGAATCAAGACCGCCTGAGAGCACTTTGCCAGACGACGGCGCCACGGTGTTGTAGGCGCGCGCGAGACGTGTGATCGAGTCGAGGAGAATGACGACGTCTTTCTTGTGCTCGACGAGACGCTTCGCTTTTTCGATGACCATCTCGGCCACCTGCACGTGACGCTGCGCGGGCTCGTCGAACGTGGACGAAATGACTTCGCCACGCACCGACCGCTGCATGTCGGTCACTTCTTCCGGCCGCTCATCGATGAGCAGCACGATCAGATACACCTCAGGGTGATTGGTCGTAATGGACTGCGCGATGTTCTGCAGCAGCATCGTCTTACCCGTGCGGGGCGGCGCGACGATGAGGCCGCGCTGGCCTTTGCCGATGGGCGTCATGAGGTCCATGACGCGGGCGGAGACGTTGTCGGAGGTGGTCTCGAGCTTGAGGCGCTCCTGCGGATAGAGCGGCGTCAGGTTCTCGAAGAAGAGCTTGTTACGCGCCTGGTCGGGCGCCTCGAAGTTGACCGCTTCCACTTTGATGAGCGCGAAGTAGCGCTCGCCATCCTTGGGCGGCCGCACCTGGCCCGACACCGTATCGCCGGTCTGCAGATCAAACTTGCGGATTTGCGACGGTGACACGTAGATGTCGTCTGGGCCCGGCAGGTAGTTGTAGTCGGGCGCGCGCAGGAAGCCGAAGCCGTCCGGCAGCACTTCGAGCACACCTTCCGAGAACAGGAACCCGCTCTGCTCGGTCTGCGCCTTGAGAATCTGGAAGATCAGATCCTGTTTGCGCATCCCTGTGGCGCCAATGACGTTGAGGTCTTTGGCCACCTGGGTGAGCTTCTGGATGCTCATGTCCTTCAGGTCATTGATGTTGAGCATCGGCGCCTTCTGGATGGGCGCGGCATCAGGGTTGTTGGCGGCTTCGGCCTCGGCTCGCGCCTGTTCGGCGGCGTATTCGAGGGCGGGGTCTGCAACAGGAAGGTCGGGGGAGCGACGTCCGGAACGTCTGGGATGGTGTGCCATGTGGTGCGAACTCAGAAAAACTTCAGAAAATCTGGAACCGTTTAGGTTGGTTTGGGGGAGCGAACGAGGACTAACAGCGGCAGTATAACACGGAGTCCAGAGGTCCCGAAGTCCTGGGGTCCTGGGGTCCCGGGGACTCTCAATAGTTAATGGGTGAATCGCCGATGGCCAGGATCGAGCAGGCCACGCGGGGCTTGAGGCCCAGGGCGTGGGCGCGGGCAATGACGTGGGGCTCATCGGCGCCCGGGTTGAGCCACAGCACGGCGATCCCCTTCTGGGCGATCTCGTCGAGCACCGGCAGGCTGGCTTCGGCATGCAGGTAGACGGTCGCTTCATCGATGGCGCCGGGATAGTCGAGCACGCTTGGGTAGGCCTTCTCCCCTTCCACTTCCGCCTCCGTCGGGTGAATCGGGACAACGGTGAAGCCTTGTTCGCGAAATGCACGGAGCGCTTTGTTGCCGAATTTCCGGCGGTCACGGGAGGCGCCGATCACGGCAACGGTGGACATCCTGCCATTCTACTTGGGGCAGGACCGGAAGATCGCTACTGAGATCGCAGCACGACCGCGGGATCGACGCGACTCGCGCGGCGAGCTGGAATCCATGCCGCGATCACGGCGGTCGCAAGCAACACGCTCACCACGAGGGCCAGCGTCCAGGGGTCACGCGCGTCTGTCTCATAAAGGAAGGTCTGCAAGGCCTTCCCCGCCCAGTAAGTGGCGACCACGCCAACGGCTGTGCCAATCGCCACCGGCACCAACGCCTCACGGATCACCAGGCGCACCAAATCGCCTGGCGCGGCGCCGAGCGTCAGACGCACGCCCATTTCCTGTCGCCTCAGAGCGACGTTGAAGAGTGTCAACGCCAGAATGCCCGTGCCGGCGATGAGAAGTCCACACACGGCGAACGCGGTGAACAACATCGCGCGAAACCTCGGCTCGCGCAGACTTCTGTCCAACCCTTCGACGAGCGGCGTGAGCCGCACGCGACTTGCGGTACGGCTCGACAGCGCCTGGCGGTACGTCGCTGCGGTTTCCGGTGAGTCGTCTGCCATGCGGACCAGCCACGATGAGTAGAAGGCGGGTTGGGTTCCAAGGGGCACAAACATGGCCGGCCGAACCGCCTCACCGTAGAGATCGCGCAGCGCCGGCACGATACCCACGACGGTTCGCGGCACGTCGTCGGCAAGAGTGATGGTTCGACCTATCGCCTGGTCCGCTGAGAGGTCTGGCCAGACCTCCGAGAGCGCCGCCGGATTGAGCAGGGCGACGGGTGCGCGGGTCGAGACCTCATCCAGGGTGAACTCGCGGCCCGCGAGCAGCGGACTGCGGAGCGCGGCGAAATACCCGCCGGACACTTCGAAACGGCCGCCGCGAATGTTTCTGTCGGTCGAGAAGCCTCGCATCGCGGTGGCGCCCGATCCGACGATGCTGTCCCCGCCCGCGACGGCGATCACGCCCGGCAGCCCGACACTCTCCAGGAGGGATTGTTCGTAGCGAGCGAGACTGTCCTGAGGAGAAGGCCGCGCCGCCGGCGTCGCGCTCGGCGCTGCCTGAACGTTCACTGTATACAGGCCACGCGGATCGAGCCCCACACCTTCGTCCAGTAGATTCGCGAAACTTCGCAGGGTGCCAGCGGCGCCAAAGACCAGCACGACCCCGAGCGCGGCTTCAACAGCGAGCAGGGTGCTCCCGCCGGCCAGTTTGCGCCGCCCGCCGCTGCCACTTGCGGTGAGCAACGCATCGGTCGGTCGTACGCGGGCCGCGCGTAGTCCCGCCCATCCGCCGGCGATGAGTGAACACAGCACCGAAGCCACGAGTGTCACTGCCACCGTCCGCGAGTCTGTAGCAGCGGCCGCATAGCGAGCCATCAATGGGGGCAGGACCGTCCGCAACACGTCAGCGGTCCACAGCGATGCCAGGACTGCCGCGCTCGCCCCAAGCGCGCACACCAACCCGGTTTCCATCACCGTCGTGCTGATGATCCTCGCACGCGACGCCCCAAGGGCAGTCCGCAAGGCCATGTCGCGTTCGCGCACTCGTCCACGCGCCAGGATCAGTCCTGCCAGATTGGCGCACGCCAGCAGCAGCACAAGGCCGGCCGCCACGGCAATGAGCGACGCCTGCCTGGCACTTCGCTCGAACAAGGTCGCCTCAAGCGGTTCCACCCGAACGAACGGCAGCGGCGTGTCGGGACGGTCGCGCGGCCCTCGAACGCGGGGCCCGAGCGCTGCGATCAGCGCACCGATCTCCGCCGTGGCCTGATCCGTTGTAGCGCCAGGCGCCAGTCGCGCCACAGGAGCGACGGTTTGCGGCGAGGAGAACATCGCCAGGCCGTCCCACGCCGCACTGGCCATGGCCCACGATGGCGCCACGAACCCGCACGGCAACACCCCGATGATGGGTACCACGCCCGTGCTCGTCCGCAATTCTTTCGTCAGCACGTCCTGTGCCCCACCAAACTTCGACTGCCATGTCTCGTAGGACAGCAGCGCCACGCGACGGTCCTGACGGGTCTCTTCTTCCGTCACGTCACGGCCCACGACCGGCGCAACGCCGAGGATCGACAAGAGTCCCATCGATGTCTGGTGCAGCCACAACGGAGGCACTTCGTCACTCGCACCGTTCACGCGGTACGGCTCAGCGAAACCCACCACCGCCATTGGCCCCACCGTCTTGAGAGCCCCGCCCTCTTTCAGAACGGCACTCGGAAACCCACCACCGCAGGCTCCGGTCTTGAGATTGCACGCCCGAAGAAGGACCAGGCGTTCCGACTCTGCAAACGGCAATGAGCGGAACAGGATCCGGTCCACCACCGAGAACGTGGCGAGGTTGATGCCGATGCCCACGAAGAACACCGCCGCAGCTCCAATGGCGAACCCCTTCGCTCGCCACAATGAACGGAGGACGTACCGGAGGTCAGTCATGAACGTGTCTCCATTGATTACCGGTTGGAGGCGAAGGCCGACGCCGATCGTCTGGGCGGCCACCCACATGCGGCCCTTGCCACGTGCGCGAGCCTCGTCCTCAAGGTCGCGGAGGACCACATCGCGCCACGGACGAGGGATCAGGAGCCGCAGCATGGTGACCTATGCGTTCAGGTGCGGCGGACCTTCGCCAGAACCGTTCCATCGGCAAGGCGATCGACCGCGCCTTTGGCGTTCTTGAGTGCCGCGAGGCCGGGAGGCTTCAGCTGGAAGATTCGACGGGCTTTGCCGCCGCGCACGGCGACGGGCTCCGAAAAGTATGACGTGACGTAGCTCTTGCGCTCGAGTCGCTCAAGCGCGACGTAGATCGTGCCGCGCGACAACTCGACGCCGGCCTCGCGAAGCACCAGGTCTCGAATGGGCACCGCATAGGCGTCGTCTCGCAACCGCAACACGGCCAGCAGGACCAGCATCTCCACTTCTCCGAGGAGCGCCGTGTCGGGCGATTTCTTCAAGAAGGCCATATTGCTTCCTGATGCGGCATTATGGGGATAGGACGCCGCGCCGTCAACTCTGGCCTTGGCCGTCCCTACTTCGGCGAAATCAGGGGAATCACTTGCCGCCCAAGGCGGCGGTAGCGCCGGAAGTCGCTGTCCAATGTGAGCACCTTCGCCTGACGCCGCTCTTCGGTAATGCGGACCAGGCAGGCGTCGGCCAGCGACATCGGCACATCCGCATACCGCTTCATCAGGCGACGCAGATGCTCCGCCTCCTGATCGATCTGGAACCGGCAGACGATATGCCCACGCTCGAGCAAATCGAGCAACGCATCCGGTCCTCGTGCGTCACCGCGCAGCAGGAACGCGGCTTCCGTCAGCACGGCCTCACACGTCTCAAGCGGCGGCTCGATCTCAGAAAGCCGGGCGACGGCCCAGTCGTGCCAGGTGTCCCGTTTGTTCAGATAGGCGACCAGTGGACCGGTGTCGACGATGACGTCGCGATCCATCAGCGGCCAAACCCCGCCATGTGGCGCGGGTTGGTCGAGAGATCCGCCGGGCCTTCCACGCATCCCGCCAGGTCGGTCGTCAGCGCCGCAAACGACTTCGGGGCGTGAGCAGAATCGCCCTTGCCGGGAACCAGGTACTCAGCCAACGCCTCGCGCATCACGAAGCTGTCGGAGACACCCTTCTCCCGGGCACGGGTCTTGAGGGCCTGCTCCAGTTCCTTTGGCAGTTTCATCGATCGGACTTTCATGGGTATCACCCCGCTGGCATCACTACGCTACCACGGCAGCCTACCGGCGTCCAGCTTTGACGATGACCACGACAGGGTCGAGCGTCTGGGACCCCGAACGCACCGGCGAGGCCTGGATTTTTTTCACCACATCCATCCCCGAGATGACGCGGCCAAACACCGCGAATCCCTGGCCGTCGGCGTTGCGCGCGCCGCCGAAATCCAGCAGGGGTTGGGCGCCGATGCAGATGAAAAAGTCACTCGTCGCAGTGTTGGCGCCGGCGCGTGCCATGGAGACCGCCCCGTCCACATGGGTCAGGCCCGTGACACTGGTGGGCTCAAGCGCGATCGGCGGATGCCCCGGAGTGGCGGACCGCGGCGCACGGCCCCCCTGCACCACTTCAATGGGATGCTCCTTGTTCGTCTCTGTGTCGGGCCGCACCGTGCGATGAAATCTGCCGCCGTCATAGAGCCCCTCGTCGACGTACTTCAGGAAGTTCGCCGCCGTCACTGGCGCCTTCGCCACGTTGACCTCAATCGTGATGGCACCGAGCGATGTCTCGACCACCACGACCACCGGCGCCGGCGGCGCCTGCACCATCGCCCCAAGCACCACCACCGCTGATAGAAGCACGCTGTTCATAAATTCACCCGGGAAACATTTTGCCGGGATTGAGGATGCCGTGCGGGTCGAAGGCCACTTTCACCCGCCGCATCAGATCAACCGTCTCGGGCGTCAGTTCCCACTCAAGGTATTTCATCTTGGAAAATCCGATGCCGTGTTCGCCACTGATCGATCCCTCGAGCGCGATCACGCCCCTGAACAATTCTCCCTCGGCCGCGCGCGCCCTGCGCAGTTCAGCTTTGTCGCCGGGCTTCAGCATGATGTTGACGTGGATGTTGCCGTCGCCCACATGCCCGAAGCAGGGAATCCGCAGACGGTACCGGGCACGCAGCCCTTCGATCAGATCAAACAACTCCGGCACGCGCGCTTTAGGAACCACCACGTCGTGATTGACCTTGAGCGGCGTGATCACTTTCAACGACAGCGAGATTTCCCGCCTCACGCGCCACAGTTCCTGTCGCTCGGCGTCACCAGCCGCACGGAGGAACTCCGTCGATCCGGCCTCACGACAGGCGGCCTCCACGCGATCGGCTTCCGCGGCCACCTGTTCGGCCAGGCCATCCACCTCAAGCAGCAGGATGGCCGCAGTGCCCTCTGGCGCAAGCGATCGCACATGAAGGTTCTTCGCCACGGCATCCAGGCACTCACCATCAATCAGCTCGAGCACAGCCGGAATGACGCGCGCGCGGATCAGGCCGGTCACCGCATTCACCGCGTGGCGCACACTCGGAAACGAGGCTCGCATCGTGACCTGCACCGGCGGCTTGGGTATCAGCCGCAGGATGACCTTGGTGATGATCGCGAGCGTGCCCTCGGACCCCACCAGCAGGTGCGTCAAGTCGTAACCGACCACGTTCTTCACGACCTTGCCGCCGGTGCGGATGATCTCGCCCGTCGGCAGCACGGCCTCGAGACCCAGCACGTACTGCTTGGTCACACCGTACTTGAACGCGCGCGGTCCTCCCGCACACTCCGCGACGTTGCCGCCGATGACCGATTGCCGCAGGCTTGCCGGGTCTGGCGGATAAAACAGGCCCACCGCCTCAACGGCGTCCTGCAGATCCCCCGTCACCACGTGCGGTTCCACCACCGCCAGAAGGTTGCCTTCGTCGATGTCCAGAATGCGGTTGAGTCGCGCGAGGCTGATCACCACACCGCCCTGCGTGGGCACCGCCCCTCCGGTGTACCCCGTCCCCGCTCCACGAGGCACAAGCGGCGTGCGAGTCTCATGGCACAACCGTGCCACCGCCGACACCTCTGCGGTATCTGCGGGCCAGACCACGGCGTCCGCGGGATGCCCGCGCTTGAGCGCATCCACACCGTAGGCTTCACGCGTCTCCTGGTCGGCCCTCACGTGGCCGGCGCCGACGATGGCGCGGAGGCGATCGAGGAGAGCGTCGGTCACGAGTGTTTGCGGGCGAATCGAATCAGGCGAGTCACGCCTTCGCGAAGTCGTTCGAGCGACGTCGCGTACGAGAGCCGCACGAACCCGGGCGCATCAAAAGCCTCGCCCGGCGTGGTCACGACATGCTCCTCGTCCAGCAGCGCATCACTGAATTCGAGCGACGTGCGAAGGCCGCCGGGCGACAGGAAATCTCCGACGTCCGGGAAAACATAAAACGCGCCCTGCGGCACGGCGCAGCGGAATCGCGGCTCTTCGGCCAGCCACTCCAGCACCTGATCGCGGCGTTGCTGATACACGGTCAGCATGTCGGTCACGCACTGTTGCGGCCCGTTGAGCGCGGCCACGGCGGCGTACTGGGAAATGGAACTCGCGTTGGAGGTGGTGTGGCTCTGTAACGCGTTCGCGCCGGACGCAAACGCCTTTGGCCCCACCGCCCATCCCAACCGCCAGCCTGTCATGGCGTAGGCTTTTGACGACGACCCTGCGAGCACGAGCCGGTCGCGCAGCACCTCACCGAAGAGGGCCGGCAGGTTGTGCGGCACCCCGCCGTAGATGAGGCGTTCGTAACACAGGTCGAGGACCACCCAGATGCCCCGCCTTGCCGCCTCGGCCGCGATCACACGCGCGTGGCTTTCCGAGAGAAGCGCACCCGTGGGATTGCCTGGGCTGTTGATGACAATGCCGCGCGTGTTCGGCGTCAGCGCGCCCAGCAGCAACTCAGCCGTCGGCACGAACCCTTGCTCCGCTCGCGTCTGCACGATGACGGGTTTTGCACCAGCCAGTTTGATTTGTTCGGCGATGGTCGGCCATCCAGGTGCGTGTGTGATCACGTCATCACCGGGCCCGAACAGTCCGATGGCGGCATGAAACAACGCCTGTTTGCCGCCGGCGGTAATCACGATCTCATCGGGCGCGTACTCCACCCCATAGTCCGTGCGGTAACGCCCGGCGACGGCCTGCCGCAGTTCCAGCGTGCCCATGTTCGCCGTGTACTTGGTGCGCTGGGCGTCGATCGCCGCATGCCCGGCTTCGCAGATGTGCGCCGGCGTCGGAAAGTCGGGCTCGCCCGCGCCCAGGTCCACCACATCCACACCCTCGCGGCGCAGCTTCTCGGCCGCGATCGTCCCCTTCATGGTGGGTGACATGGCCACGTGCTGCATTCGGGCGGCCAGCTGGGCCGCGCTCGGGGCGGGGGTCATCATGATTCGCTCTTCCCGGCCCTGAGTCGGGCCACCAACCGCTGGGCGATGGCATCGGGCAACAGGCCCTCCACCGATCCGCCAAGTCCTGCCACTTCCTTCACCAGACGGGAACTGATGTGCGCCAGGCGATCGGCCCCGATCACGCACACCGTCTCGATCTCCGGCGCGAGGTGCGCATTCATCAGCGCCATGGGGCGCTCGTAGTCGAAGTCCACGCCGCTGCGCAGCCCCCGCACCACGGCACAGGCGCCCTGGCGCGCCGCGTAGTGCACCAGCAAGCCCTCGAACGCATCCCCCGTCACCTGGCCTGGCTCGCCGAGCCCGGCGCACGCCTCGTTGATCATCGCGACGCGTTCATCCACCGTGAAGACCGCGCGTTTTTCCTGATTGACCAGCACCGCCACAATCACACGGTCGAACAACCGCGTCGTCCGCCGGATCACGTCCAGATGCCCGTTGGTCAACGGATCGAACGACCCAGGAAAAATGGCAATGCGGGATGACGGCATACTTCCCTATCTGTAGAACGACAACGCGCTGTCGCCAGAAACGAGCACGCGCGTCCGAGTCAACCCGGCTTCGCTCGCCGGCGTGTCACGAGACCGCCGATGCTCAATCACCACCGCGCCGTCCGGGGCCAGGTGCGTCGCGGCAACACGCAGCGTCGCCTCCAAGCCGTCATCATCATACGGGGGGTCCAGAAAGACAAGGTCACAGTTGGCCCCGCCACTCGATCGCAGGAAGTCGCCGCGGATGACCTGACACTGCACCTGGACGCCGCAGTGCGCGATGTTTGCCTCGACGATGGGCCAGGCGCGGCGATCTTTTTCGTAGAACGTCACGTGCGTTGCACCGCGGCTGATGGCCTCGAGGCCAACGGCGCCGGTGCCGGCAAACGCATCCAGCACGCGCGCACCCTGGACGCTGGGGCCAAGCACATTGAACAACGTCTCCCTCAGCCGGTCCGACGTCGGCCGCACATCGTCTGTGGCGGGCCCCTGCAGGCGGCGTCCCTTGAGTGAGCCGGCGACGATCCGCATGGCTATCCGACCGCCACAAGGCCGAAGCGCTGTGCCCAGTTGGCCGTGAGGTAGTCCACCAGAGGCTTCGCCTCAGTGGTGTCGTCCAGCCAGGCCACGGCCTCACGCCGCGCTTCTTCCATGAGCACGTGATCACGAACGAGGTCACCCACGCGCAGGGTCGGCAGGCCGGACTGGCGCGTACCGAAGAAATCGCCGGGGCCGCGAATTTCAAGATCGCGCTCAGCAATGACAAAGCCGTCGGTGGTTTCCACCAGCGCATCGATGCGCGCGTGGCCCTGATCGGTCAGCGGCGCCTGATAGACCAACACACACGTGGACGCATGCGCGCCGCGACCGACGCGCCCACGCAACTGATGCAGTTGCGAGAGGCCAAACCGCTCGGCATGTTCCACGACCATGATCGTGGCGTTGGCCACGTCCACGCCCACTTCAACCACGGTCGTGGCCGCCAGCACGTGGACGTCGCCGCGGGCGAACGCGCCCATCACCTGGTCCTTCTCGTCAGACTTCATCTTGCCGTGGAGCAAGGCCACACGGTATTCCGGGAACACGTCGTTCTGCAGCGTCTGCGCCATTTCGGTGGCCGCGCGCAGGTCCACCTTCTCAGACTCCTCCACCAGTGGATAAATCACATAGGCCTGCCGGCCCTGTTCGAGTTCATTGCGCACCATCCGGTAGATATCGTCGCGCCGCGATTCGGGCTTGGCGACCGTGCGAATCGGCTGGCGGCCTGGCGGCAACTCACGAATCACGGACGTATCCAGATCGCCGAACGCCGTGAGCGCGAGCGTCCGCGGAATGGGCGTGGCCGTCATCACGAGCACGTCGGGGTGCTGGCCCTTGCCGCGCAACGTGGCGCGCTGCACCACGCCGAACCGGTGCTGCTCGTCGATCACCACCAGCCCGAGGTCGCGAAATTCCACGGCCCCTTCCACGAGCGCGTGGGTGCCCACCACCATGTGTGTGGTGCCGCTCGTGATCTCTGCCAATGCCGCGCGTTTTTTCGCGGCGGTCAGGCTGCCGGTGAGCGACGCCACACGAAACCGCGAGGGCTCAAGCAACCGGCGAATGGTCATGTAGTGCTGGTCCGCCAGGATCTCTGTGGGCGCCATGAACGCCACCTGGAATCCGTTTTCCATCGCCACAAGCGCCGCCAGCAGGGCCACGATGGTCTTGCCGGCTCCGACGTCACCTTGCAACAGCCGATGCATCGGTGCGGCCCGTTGCATGTCGGTGACAATCTCGCGCAACGCCACTTTCTGGCCGTCGGTGAGTTTGAACGGCAGCACTTTGCGTGCCGCCGCGCGAATCCGATCGTCCACCACCACGGGCCGCGCCTTGAGGTACTGCGCCTGCTGCCGTTTGCGCAGCACCATGCCGGCCTGGAACAGAAAGAACTCCTCAAAGATGAGCCGGCGCTGCGCTTCGGTGCGAAAGGCGTTGAGCGCGTCTACCGGCACGCCGGCTGGAGGAAAGTGCGTCTGTAGAATCGCGTCGCGACGCGTGGGCAGTGATAACGCCTGGCGCACGCTCGCAGGCACCGGGTCACCCAGGTCCTGGGGCAACGCGGCCATCAACTGGTGCATGAGCGACCGCTGCATGCGGGTGGTCATCGAGCCGACCTTCTCGTAGATCGGCACGATGCGCCCGGTGTGCACCTGGGCATCCTCGGGATCGTCGGCGTCGCCCCGGACGATCTCGTACTCGGGATTGCTGAACTGCAGCCCGCTGCCCCGGTACTCGAGCGGACCAAACAGCACCACCTGCTGTTGCGGATGGAACACGTCTTTCAGGAACGACTGATTCGGAAACACCGCCCGCACGGCGCCACTCGCATCGCGGACCACCACTTCGAAGAGGCGAAACCCCGGACGACGGGTGGGACGGATGCCCGATGACAAAACTTCGCCGACGACCGTTGCGGTCATGCCCGGACGCAAGCCGGCGATGGGCATCAGCCGCGCGCGATCTTCATAACGGAGCGGGAATCTCAGGAGCAGATCTTCGACCGTGATGAGGCCGGCGCGCTGGAGGTCGGCGGCACGTCGCGGGCCCACGCCTTTGACGAACTGCAGGGGTTGCGACAAGACGTCGGCAGACATGCGCGGCACGAACGGCGCGCGGCGCGCTACTGGATCACCGTGGCCATTCCACGGCGGAGTTCCACCTCGCGGATGCCCGCCGGCAATTCGAATGGCGTGTCCAGGAGGATGCCCTTTGGCGTCTCAGGCGTTTTTGTGTAAAACGCCAGAAGCTCCTGAAGCACCGACTTCGGTACGGGTGTTCCACCGACTCTGGCGGACTCGTAGGTGTACACGCCCTGGCCGTTGGCCCCACGGAACACGCCGATCAAATGCACTTCAAGAATGCCGGTCACGTAGGCGAGCGGATCGAGCCAGCCGCGCTTCTCGGACGTGCGCACGATGTCCAGATTCACCAACGCACGGCTTTGTACGCGGCCATTGTCGAGAAACTGGATGGTGGGTTGCGTGAGGCCGGTGGGCAGGTCCGGCTGCACGCGCATGAAGGCGTTCAGCTCCTCTTCGGTGAATGTGGTCTTGAGGGCTGGCTTCGCGGCTGTGGCCTCGGCGCGCGTCATGATGGCCTGCATCTTCTTGCTGGCGCGTTCCGCCGCGGCCCGCGACGCATCTTGAGTCACCGCCGAGGCAAGGCCCTCGGCAAGAAACGACGGCACCGCCAACGCGCACAGTGCGACGAGCATCACCAATCGTGAAGGCATGCCCTGATTGTAGCGCGTCCTCGCCCGCTTAGCCCGGCCCTTGCCGGCCGGCCCGTGCTCGCGTGAGGAAGTCGATTTTCTGGCGCTCCATATCTTCTTCGAAGAAGCGGAAGCCCGCACGTTGCCGGACGGTCAGCGCCTCATCGATCGCCTGGCGCGCTGTTCTGAGGGCCCCCTCGAACTTGAGATCGAGGTCGTCAATCGCGCGAAGTCTCCCAGCCAGGTCCGCCTCGCCCGCCTGATCGCGCCAGAGGCGGCGCAGGTCGTTGAGCATGCGCATGCGCTGCTGGTTGTGCCGCCGGCGCAGGTCCTGCAGGGTGTTCATGCGCATGAAAAAGCGCTGGTACTGCTCGTCGTTCAACTGGAGCACCCGCTGCGCCTGTACCAGGGCGTACGCATCAAACATCGACTGCATGTCCTGCAGGGTCATATTGGGTCCGGGCGCGGGCAGCCCCTGCCCGCGTCCACGCTGGCCCTGCGCGTTCGGCCGGTTCACCTGCTGCCCGGGCGGCGGCGGTTCCTGGGCCGCGGCCGGCCACGCGGCCAGTGCGACGAGGCCCACAACACTCGCGAGAACGACTCTGCGGACAATTGCCACGACGACTACTCCATTCCCTCGGCCATCCCGGCCGCCAACAGTTTCGCAAATGCGGCCCGCTCGTCGGAGGTCAGCACCTCGAACGCCGCGTCCACCGCCAGGGGTGACGGCGCCAACACCTCGCGCACATCGTCCTGTTCGAACGTATCCATCATGCCCGAGACAAACGCCCATTCAGCCGTCTCGAGCGCCATCGCGTCATCGGCCACCGCAACCTGCGCGTCCTCAACCGGTGCCACCCGGTCAGCTGGATACAGCGTCAGAGCCACAGCCGCCACAACGACGGTGGCCACGGCGGCCATCGCCCCACGCACGGACACGATCATCGCCCACCATGGGGCGGGCGCCGGGTGCACCATCTCGGCCTGCACCGCCGTCTGCACTCTTGCCTGGAAGTGGTCCCAGAACAGGGGCGACGGCTCAGGTACATCCTCCACGTCACTCACCGTGGCCATCATGGCGCGCAGTTCGGCCACGCCGGTCTGGCAGGAGCGGCACGCGTCCAGATGGGATTGCCGGCTCTGCGGCAACACGTCGTCGAGCGCATTGACTGATTCCTGAGGGGACAAATGACTAGTCATGATTGCAGCAGCCGTTTCAAATTACTGAGTGCGTGAAAGAAGTTTGCCTTGGTGGCGCCGACTGTGCCGCCGAGGATTCCCGCAATCTCTTCATGCGACAGTTCCTGGTACACCCTCAAGAGCAGCGTGGCGCGTTGCCGGGGCGGTAGTTGCGCGATGGCGCGCCTGACCTCGGTGGCCTTCTCGCTCCGAGCCACGGCGCGGAACGGATCGTCTGAACGCGGGTCCACGTGCCGCGCCTCAAGAAGCGGCTCGGTGTCGGGGCGCCTGGCCGCGATCTTGTTCAGGCAGCAGTTCACACCGACCCGATAGAGCCATGTGCTCAGCGCGGAGTCGCCCTTGAAATTTTTCAGGCCCTTGAACGCGCGCACGAACACGTCCTGGGCCAGGTCTGACGCATCCTCGTGATTACGGACGAAGCGGTAGCAGACCTGATACACCGCTCGCTGGTGGCGGGTCACGATGACCTGGAACGCGTCCTGACTGCCCGCGAGAAACGCGGCCACCAGGACCCGGTCTTCGGCGGCCGCCAGATCCAGCGTGGTCGCAGGCGCGGTCACGTCCTGCGCCATGGCCTCGGTCTCCCTGCCTGTGCTCCAGGCCGGCATCTGTTCAGCCACCGCTGTATGAGCTCCCATGCCCGTTAGACCGGCGCACACCCGTTTGGGTTACCAGGGCCAACACTTCGGCTCTGGTGGGCAGGCCGGCCTGGGCTCCCACGGCGCGGCAATTAAGGGCCGCCGTGGCATTGGCGAAGGTGAGCAGGTCCCCGAGCGTCGCCCCGGCAGAGGCCCCGATCCAGGCGGCGATGAAGCCGCCACGGAACGCATCCCCGGCCCCGGTCGAGTCGGCCACGGGCACGACGAAGCCGGCCGATTCGACCAGTTCCCCGCCGGCCCACGCCATCGCCCCATCAGCGCCCAGGGTCACCACGATCGCCTTCGTGTGGAATCGCTCTTTCATCGACTGCATGGCCGCGGTGACGCTCACCTCGCCGGAGTACTTCAAGGCGAAGCCGGCGGGAATCACCAGCACATCCACGAGGCTCAGCAGCCGCTCAAGGCCTGGCGTTGCCGCGTCGACGTCTGCCAGCACCGGGACGCCCGCCGACCGCGCGTGCCCGGCCATCAGCACCGCGCCCTCGATGTCGGTGGCATCCACCATGAGCACGCGCGTTTGGGCGACGAGTTCCGGAGCCGGGCGCGATGACGGCCAATCGAGCGCCTTGGCCCTGCGCCACAAGACCGTGCGCGTGCCGGCGGCACGATCGACCATCACGAGGGCCGAGCGATTGGCCACCGCCGCGCGCACACAGCCGCTCGTGTCGATTCCCTCGTCCCCGAGAGCCCGTTCAATTCGTCGCGCGTTTTCATCGTCGCCGAATACACCCAGGTAACCGGTCACGCACCCCAGACGGGCGCACGCGACCATGGCCGAGGCCACCTGGCCGCCGGGCAACGCTGAGGTGTCGATGAGTTCAACTTTGTCGTCGGGCGCCGGCCAATGCGGGAGGGTCGCCAGGACATCGACGGAGTTTTCCCCGAAACCCACGACGTCGATCGGCCCCGGTCCGAGGGGCGGCAGTGTGAGAATCCGTTGACTTTCGCCTTTCTTTTGCATACAGTCGGCCCCGTGCAGCCTCTCACCAAACGCCAACGCGAGATTCTCGACTACCTTCAGGAATTCATCCAGCAGCACGGTTATGCACCGAGTCTGGAGGAAGTCGGCCGCAGGTTCGGCCTCTCTTCGCTCGCGACGGTGCACAAGCATCTCACCAACCTCGAGGAAAAGGGATGCATTCGGCGCCTCTGGAACCGCAGCCGGTCGGTGGAGTTGCTCACCGCCCGCACGGGTCAGCGCGCCGTAGAGCTGCCCATGCTCGGTTACGTTGCGGCCGGTCTTCCTATCGAAGCCGTCACCGGCAACGAGACGATTGCCGTGCCCGAAGACCTGGTCGGACGTCGCGACACGTATGTGCTGAAGGTCAAGGGCGACTCGATGATCGATGAGCAGATTCGCGACGGCGACTACGTCATCGTCGAAGACCGCAAGACTGCCGAAAACGGCGAGATGGTCATCGCGCTGCTCGGCGGAGCCGACGTCACCCTGAAGAAGTTTTACCGCGAGAACGGCCGCGTGCGTCTGCAGCCAGCCAACCCGGCGATGCAGCCGATGATTGTGGATGCGGCACTGGTTCAATTGCAGGGCGTGGTCGTCGGAGTCATGAGAAAGTACTGACATGACACTGCCCACCAAACAGCTCAGCTTCACCATCGTGCCGGACGACCAGGGCGAACAGCCCCGGACCTACGCGAACTTCTGTGCCGTGGGCCACACGCCGTTCGACATGACGCTGACGTTCTGCGACGTCCGCCCACTCTCTGAGAGCGATATCCGTTCGGCCGAACAGACCCAAACCGTCAAGGCCCCCGTCGTGTCACGCATCGCACTGCCCTTCGGCGTCATCCCCGGCCTGATCAACGCGCTGCAGGAACAGATGAAAGCCATGCAGGATGCGCAGGCGCAACAGGCGCAGGGCTGGCCGGCGGGGCCATTACACTGACGGAACTGACGGAACTGACGGAACTGACGGAACTGGCGGAACTGACGGAACTGAGCTGAGATGAAGGACGCGGTTGCGGTTTTTGACAAGCTCGACGTCCAGCATCCGAATGCGTGGACGGAACTCCATTTCACAAATCCCTACGAGTTGCTGGCCGCCACGATTCTGTCTGCGCAGTGCACTGACGCGCGGGTGAATCAGGTCACGCCTGCCCTCTTCAAGAAATATCCGACACCGGCGAGACTGGCGAAAGCGGATGTGGCCGAGCTCGAGACCATGATCCAGCCCACCGGGTTCTTTCGCATGAAGACGAGGAGCCTCATCGGCATGGCCAGTGCCGTGGTGGACGCACATGGCGGCGAGATTCCGTCGGACATGGACGCGCTGGTCGCCCTGCCTGGCGTGGGACGAAAGACCGCCAACGTCGTGCGGGGTCACGCCTTTAACCTCCCGGGGCTGCCCGTTGACCGGCACGTGCTCCGGGTGGCCACCCGCATTGGACTCATCTCCGCCAAGGCCGGTGAAGACGCGGTCAAGGCGGAGAAGCGCCTGATGACCCTGCTGCCGCCAGACCGATGGACACGCGCGTCGGACACGCTCATCCTGCACGGCCGGCGCATCTGCAAGCCGAAGCCGCTGTGCGAGCGTTGCGCGATTCGGGCGTCTTGCGCGTACTATCGAAGGCAATGACCTCCGAAGACTTCCCTCCCGCCCAGTTCCAGCGCCTTGTTGACGAAGCGATTGCCTCGCTCCCCCAACGCTTCCGCGATGCGATGGTGAACATGGCCATCGTGGTGGAGGACGAGCCCACCCTCGATCAACTCCGCGAAGTGGAAGTGGAACCGCCCGACACCATCTACGGGCTGTACGAAGGCACGCCGCTCCCCGAGCGCCAGTGGGCCCACGGCAACGTCCTGCCCGACAAGATCTCGCTCTTCCGCCTGCCCATCCTCGAAGACAGTCTCGATGAAGACGACGTGGTGGTTGGTATCGGCGAGACGCTGATTCACGAAGTGGGCCACTACTTCGGTCTCAACGAAGAAGAGATCATGGAGATCGAAGAAAAGTACTGGCGCGGCGAAGACGAAGGCGCCTGATCGCGCAGCCGGGTCTGAAGACCCGGCCTCCTTCCGGATGGAGGCCGGGTCTTCAGACCCGGCTTCATTCTTCAACGAATCGCGAAGAGGTGCTTGAGGCCACGGATGTAGACCGTGCCGTTGGCCAACGCGGGGGACGCAAACACCGGCTCACCAACGCTGTTGGTGCGGACCACCGCATGCGTGGGGCCGGCCGTGATCACAAACGTATCGCCCTCTTCGTTGGTCATGAAGAGGTGCCCGGCGTACGCCACTGGTGACGACATGAACGTCGAGGCCACCGGCGGGCGGCCGCCTTCGTAGATCAGCGCGCCAGTCTTTGCGTCCAGCGCCGTCGTGATTCCGCCGTCGGACGTAATGTAGACCTGGTCGCCGTACGCAGTCGGCGACACCACGTAGGCCGACCCCTTCCGATATTCCCACACCCGTCTGGCTTGCCCCTCGGGCACAGCACCGAGACGGAGCCCGATCGTGATCTTCTTCGGATTGCCGGTCGCAATGATCACCATGGTCCCGGCGGCCACCGGCGACGGCACGGCGTAACTCTCCAGGCCGGGCTCACTCCATAATTCACGGCCGGTCCTGGGATCGTACGCCACGATGCGCGTGTCGGTGGTGGTGACCAGTTCGGGTCGCCCCCCCGCCGACGTCAGCAACGGTGTGGCCCAACTGATCGGCATCTTCGGCCGCGCCACGCGCCACACGTCGCGACCCGTGGTGCCATCGATGGCCGCGATGAACGACGTGTCACCGTTATCCTCATCGGCCTGAATGATCACGAGATTTCCGAACAGCACCGGTGACGTGCTCACGCCGACGCTCAGGCCCGCCACATTGCCGAGCTTCCGGTTCCACACGGGCGTGCCGTCAAACCTGTAGGCGTACAGGCCTTCGCTCCCGAAGTAGGCGTACACCCGAGCGCCGTCGGTGACGGGTGTGGGCGCGGCATACGACCCCCTGGAGTGCCGGTCGTCATACACGGGCCCCTCGTACGAAGTTCGCGTCCACAGGATCTTCCCCGTCTTGGCGTCCAGGGCAAGCACCTGGAACGTATGGCGTTTGTTTCCGCCCGTCGCGTCGGGGCTTCTCCACTCGGATCCTTCAATCACGTGTTTAAGCGGGGTGTGATCGGGAATCACGTCGCCTTCGATGGCCGTGGTCAGAAATATGCGGTCACCCCAGACGATCGGCGACGAGTGGGCGCGCCCGGGAATCGGCGTCTTCCACGCAATGCCCGACGTGGGTGTCCAGGCCACCGGCAGTGCGCTCTCATCAGAGACGCCGCTCGAGTCCGCGCCGCGCCAGCCGGGCCAGTTGGGACCGGCCCACAGCGCCCCAACACTGGCCATCGTCGCGATGGCCACGCACACTGACCGCCGGGTGATCTGGGACATGGGGCACAGGATAGCCCCACTGTCCCGGCCCTGCCGCGCGGCGTGATGAATCCGTTCAGGCCGGGGGCCAGCCGCATCGGCACGCCATGAACGCGGACACTCGGCGGGCTGTACACTCTGTCTCAGTGAACACCCGCGCGCCCATCCGTCCCCACACCGGCCATCGTCCCCGCAAACGTTTTGGCCAGCACTTCCTGGCGGATGCGTGGGCGGCGAAGGTGGTCAAGACGATCGACGTCCAGCCACAGGATGTGCTCCTTGAGATCGGCCCAGGGGCGGGCGCGATCACCATGCCGCTTGCAGCCACCGGCGCACCGATCCTGGCCGTGGAAATTGACCGTGACCTGGCGGGCGATCTCGCAGGTCGCGTGCCGCCGAACGTCAGTCTGATCACCGCCGACTTCCTGCGGACCGACGTCGTGTCGTACCTCACCGCCCTTCAGCCCAGCCGCCCTCCCTCCACGGGCACGGAGCCTGTCGCGCCTCGCCGCTTTCGTGTCGTCGGCAATCTGCCCTACAACATTTCGTCACCGATCCTGTTCCGGCTCATCGAACTGTCGCGGGCGCACGCCATCTTCACGGACGCCACGCTCATGGTGCAGCGTGAAGTGGCCGATCGGCTGGTGGCCAAGCCCAGCACCAAGGCCTACGGCGTCCTGAGTGTCTTCGCGCAAATCTACGCAGACATTGAACGCAAACTCGACCTGCCCCCAACGGCGTTCTCGCCGCCGCCGAAGGTTCGCTCCAGCGTCGTGCGGCTCACCTTCCGGCGTAGTCCCGTGCGCATCGTCGACGAACTCGTGTTCCAGCAGGTGGTCAAGACGGCGTTCATGCAACGGCGAAAGATGCTGTCGAATGCCCTCAAGCACTTCGACGCGACCGCACCGGCCGTGCTGGCGCTCGCCGGCATTGACGGTAAGCGCCGGCCCGAAACGCTGACACTGGCGGAGTTCGCCAAGCTGACTGAGTTGTTTGTTTCAGTGCGCTCGTCGCGCTGAACCGGCCTTGTACGCGCAGAGCCCCTGTGTTATAGTTCCGCCTGTATTCCTGCCTGTTTTCCGGGTCTTCCCAGCGACCCACAGGTCGGGCACATTGACTGATTGAACGACGCACCCGCGTCGTGGTCCTGCCTTTTTCTGCGCGAGCTTCCGCTCGTCAAAGGGCTGGTGTCCGAGCGAGAGATTGAAGGTCGCTGTCGATGATGACGGCTCAGAGTACTGCTGTCGGCGCGCCTGCCGTCGAGGTCATCCCAATCGGGGGCCTCGGTGAGTTCGGCATGAACATGATGCTCGTCTCCTGCGGGGATACGGCCCTGCTGGTGGACGCCGGTGTCATGTTTCCAGAGCCTGAACTCTTCGGGGTCGATTTGGTGATCCCGGATGTTGCAACGCTCGACATGTACAAAGGCCGCATCGCGGCCCTCATTCTCACGCACGGTCACGAGGACCACATCGGCGCCGTGCCGTATGTGATGCCCCACTTCGACGGCCCGGTCTACGGGTCGCCGTTCACACTCGCCATGGTCACGCCCAAGCTCGACGAACATGGCGTGGACTACGAGGGCCGTCTGATTCCGGTCGCGCCACGACAGCGCATCGAGATCGGGCCATTCACGATCGAGTTCCTGCGCGTCACCCACAGCATTCCCGACGCGATGGCGCTCGCCATCCACACGCCACAGGGCGTGATCATCCACACGGGCGACTTCAAGATCGATCAGACGCCCCTGGATGGACAGCGCTTCGATCTTCACCGGCTCGCCGAGCTTGGCGCGCAGGGCGTGCTCGCCTTGTTTGGCGACAGCACCAACGCCGACACCCCGGGCGTCACCGGCTCCGATCGCGATGTCATCCCCGGGTTCGAGGAAATTTTCAGCAGCGCGCCGGGCAAGATCATCGTGGCGTCGTTCTCCACGTCCATCTTCCGGATGCAGGTCCTGGTGGACATGGCCGATCAGTTTGAACGCAAGGTGGCGTTTGTCGGCCGCGGGATGGTGCGCAACTCTGAGACGGCCCTGCGTCTGGGCGCCCTCCGCATGCCGGGCGGGCTTCAAATCGCCGACAGCGACGTCCGCGACTACCATCCGCAGGACATCCTCTGCCTCTGCACGGGGTCACAGGGCGAACCCATGGCCGCGCTGCCCCGCATCGCCATCGACGACCATCGTCACGTCAAAATTGAAGACGATGACGTGGTGGTGTTTTCGGCCAGGGCCATTCCGGGCAACGAAAAAGCCATCGGCCGGGTGATGAACCACCTGGCGAAGCGCGGCGCCGAAATCATCACCGACGGCATGAAACACGTGCACGTTTCCGGCCACGGGTCCGCCGAAGAGCTGAAACTGGTGCTTTCCCTGGTGCAGCCCCGGGTTTTCGTGCCGATACATGGAGAGTACCGGCAACTCGCCCAGCACGCCCGCCTGGCCAGGGCGGTGTGCCCGGCGACCTCGGTGCAGATGCTGGAGGACGGCGATGTCCTGCGCTTTGATGGGACCGAAGCGAAAGTCGTGGGGCGGATTCAGACCGGGCGGGTCCTTGTGGATGGCACCCGGATGGGCGAAGTGGGCGACGAGGTGCTGCGCGACCGTCGCCACCTCGCCGGCGACGGATTGATTGTGGCGGTGGTTGCCATCAACGGCCAGACCGGGGCGCTTGAACGCGCCCCCGAGGTCATTGCGCGTGGCATGGCCACCGATCCCCGGTTGGACGACCTGCTGCGGGACGCTCCGGCACTGCTCACGTCGGCTCTGGGCGAAGCGCCACGTGACGAACGCACCGACCCGGGTCTGGTGAAAGAACGCATTCGGCTCGAAGTGCAGCGGATGTTCCGCAGGCGAGCCGGCCGGCGCCCCATGGTGCTGCCGGTCGTGATGGAGATGTGAGGAGCGCTACTCTTGGCTGATACTGCAGGTTCTCGACGCGTAAGCGAAATCACGGGGGTGGCCCTCTTCGCGGTGATGATCATCTGGCTCATCGCCTTGATGAGTTACACCCCCACCGACCCGACCTGGTTCTTCAACAACGGCACGGGCACCGATGCGGTGAACTTCGCCGGCCGCATCGGCGCGTTCGTCGCGGAACTCTCATTCCAGCTGCTCGGCTACGCGGCGTACCTGATTCCCGCGGCGCTGTGCATCGTGGGCTGGCGCGCGTTCTGGTGTCACAAGATCGACGCCGCGTACACGAAGCTCGTGGGTGGCGGCCTCTTCTTCCTGTGCACCGCGGCCCTTCTCTCACTCGCGTTCGATGTGTTCGGGGCTACGCCCCGCCCCTTCGCCGGCGGCGGCGTCGTCGGAGAACTTCTGTCGTCAACCCTGGTCGCGTATCTTGCGCGCACCGGAGCCGTCGTGTTGCTGATGGCGCTCATGGCGCTGTCAGTCATCCTCGCCACGCAGTTTTCGTTTGGTCGCGCGTCTGAAGCCGCGGCCGGTGCCGTGCGCGAACGCTCCACGGGACTCTGGGCCGGCTTTCAGGCTCGGCAAGCCGAACGTCGTCGCGTGAAGGAACGGCAGCAGATTGTCGACAAACACGTGAAGCAGGCCGGGCGTGACAAGGCGCCCGAGATTGCCATCAAAGCGGCTGAATCAGCGGCGGTGCTGAAGGCCGCGCGGCAAACGTCCCGTGGCGCGGCCGAGGATGAAGAGGAACTCCTCGTCGCACCGGGTCTTGGCGGTCGTCCAGCCGCGAAGCCGCCCGCGATCAAGCGGGCTCAGCCGACTACGCCCAGCCTGCCGCTTGAGAACCGCGAAGTGCGGCCGCTGCCCGAGCGACGCAAGGGCGAATACGTGATGCCGCCGCTGACGCTGCTCGATAGCGCGAAGGCGGCGCAGAAGTTCGACGAGCGAGAGCTGATGGAATCGGCGCGGCTGCTCGAAGACAAGTGCCGGGAATTTTCTGTGGAAGGCACCGTCGTGCAGATTCACCCCGGCCCGGTGGTGACCACCTTTGAATTCAAGCCCGACGCGGGCGTCAAGTACAACCGCATCACCAGTCTTGCCGAAGACCTGTGTCTGGCAATGCGCGCCGAGTCGATCCTCATCGATCGCATCCCCGGCAAGTCCACCGTCGGCATCCAGATCCCGAACACCACGCGTGAACCGATCTCCCTGCGTGAGTTGCTCGAATCAGACGGCTACACCCGCTCCGCCTCGCGCCTGACGATGGCGATGGGCAAGACGATTCACGGCGAACCGATGATGACCGACCTGGCATCGATGCCGCACCTGCTGATTGCCGGCTCCACCGGCGCCGGCAAGTCGGTCAGCGTGAACGCGATGCTCACCAGCATCCTGTATCGCGCAACGCCCGACGAGGTGCGCCTCATCATGATCGACCCCAAGCGACTTGAGCTGGGCATGTATGAGGACATCCCCCACCTGATGACCCCGGTGGTGGTGGATCCGAAACAGGCCGCCAATGCCCTGCGCTGGGCCGTGCGCGAAATGGAAGAGCGATACAAGACGCTCGCCAAATCGGGTGTGCGCAACATCGAGCAGTACAACCGGAACATCAAGGCCATGCTGGCCGAGTTGAAGGAGTCGCAGAAGGATCAGGCTGAGCAGGAAGCGGGCGAACCCCTCAAGATCCTCCCCTTCATCGTTGTCATCATCGACGAACTGGCAGACCTGATGATGGTGGCCAGCAAGGAAGTGGAAGAGTCGATCGCGCGATTGGCGCAGATGGCGCGCGCCGTCGGCATCCACTTGATTCTGGCCACGCAGCGGCCGTCGGTAGACGTCATTACCGGCCTCATCAAAGCCAACCTGCCGGCGCGCATCGCATTCCGCGTGGCGTCGAAGATTGACTCTCGCACCATTCTGGACGGCAATGGCGCCGAGCAACTGCTGGGCAAGGGCGACATGTTGTATCTCGCGCCCGCATCCTCGCGGTTTGTGCGCGTGCACGGCCCCTACATCTCCGAGCAGGAAACCGCACGCGTGTGCAGCTTCCTGCGCAAACAGGGCAAGCCCGTGTACGACACGTCGATTACCGCCGAGGAAAAGACGAGCCAGCACCTGGAGTTCGAGAAGGACGATCTGTACGACGAGGCGGCCCGCATCATCGTCTCGAGTGGACAGGCGTCGATTTCGTACCTGCAGCGGCGTCTGCGCATCGGATTCAGCCGCGCGGCGCGCCTCGTGGACATGATGGAGATGGACGGCGTGGTGTCGCCCGCCGTCAACGGCAAGCGTGAAGTCCTCGTCGAGTCCAACTACTTTGAGGAAGTGGACGCGCAGCTGAAAGAAGTATGAACACACTGCCCCGACGCCGCATCGTGACAGCCCTCGCGCCTCGCGTGATGGGATTGATGCTGGCTGCGTGGGTGGGCCTTGGCGCGCCGGCAGCCGCCGATGCCCAGACGGCTGGTGTGCTGTACGAGCGCGCCCAGACCCGCGAAGCCACCGCTCGCAAGTCGCCGACCGTCGTCGGTTTGCGCGCGGCCACGAGCGCGTACGAGCAGGTGGTGTTGCGTTACCCTCGCAGCGGTTTCAGCGACGATGCGTTGTGGAACGGCGCGCTGACGGCCCGATTTGCCTGGGAACGGTTTCGGCAGCCGGCGGACCAGGCCACGGCCACACGACTCCTCAACACGCTACGCCGCGAGTATCCCACCAGCAAGTGGACTGCGCAGGTTCAGGCTCAATTGGGCGCACTGTCACAACCGGCCGCAACGGCCGCAGGCCGCGCAGCAGCGCCGGGGGTTGCCACCGCGCCTCCGGTGGCGACGCCGCCACCATCAACGCCCGCAACGCTTCGGAGTGTCACGCGCAGCGCCCTGCCGAACGGCACTCGACTGACGTTTGAATTTGATCGAGAGGTGCTGGTAGCCCCCGAACGCATCGCCGGACCAGAGCGCCTGTTCTTCGACCTGCGCGACACCCAGTTTGACGCCGGCCTGGCACAGCAGCTCGAAGGTCTGGCGGGTTCGGTCGTCGCCTCGGCCCGGGTGGGACGCCAGGATGCCCGCACCGTTCGCGTGGTCATGGAACTGTCCGGCGCGCCGCGGCACAGCGTGTTCTGGGTCTACCACCCGTACCGCATCGTGATCGACCTGGAGGGTGAGGGCGGCACGCTGGTGACGAGGCCCGCACCTGCTGCGGCCGCGCCGGTGTCTAACCCACCAGTGATCAACGCAGCCGGGCCCACCGTGTCACCCGCAAAGCCTGCACCGCCGCCACCCACCGCGGTCAACAACGTGCCAGTGCCGGTGCCCATTCTGCCGCCCGCGCCACCGTCAGCCACGTCGGGCGGTGACTATTCGCTCGCGCGGCAGCTCGGGCTTGGCATTTCACGAATCGTCATCGACCCGGGCCATGGCGGACACGACCCGGGGGCGCAGGCCAACGGACTGGTGGAATCGGCCCTGGTGCTCGACATCGCGCTGCGAGTGGAGAAACTGCTCAAGAAGCAGCCTGGCATCGACGTCGTCCTGACACGGCGTACGAATCACTTCATTCCGCTCGAGGAGCGCACAGAAATTGCCAATCGTGAGGGCGCGGACCTCTTCCTCTCGATTCACGCAAACGCCGCCAGGCGCGTGGCGGCGAAGGGCGTCGAAACCTACTTCCTCAACTTCGCGACAAACGCTGACGCCGAAGAGGTGGCCGCCCGCGAGAACGCCGGCAGCAGCACATCGATGGGCCGGCTGCCCCAGTTGGTGCAGCAGATCACGCTCCACAACAAGATGAAAGAGTCGCGCGAGCTCGCGCAGATTGTGCAGACGAACATGGTGCGGGCCATGCGCGCCCAGAACAAGGCGGTCGTGGATCTGGGGGTGAAGCAGGCGCCGTTTGTGGTGCTGATTGGCGCCCAGATGCCCAGCGTGCTCGCGGAAATTTCCTTCCTCACGAACAAGCCTGAGGCGTCGTTGCTCAAGAGCGACGCGTACAAGCAGCGCATCGCGCAGGCTCTGGCCGACGCGGTCATGAAATACCAGGCGTCGCTGAAGAAGGTCACCACGACGGCGGCCGCCACCGGCCGTTGATCTAGACTGGGATCACCGTGTTTCTTCCCCAGGACCCCAAGCCGTTCATCGTCGAAATCATCCGTCCGGCGACGGAAGAACTGACGGTTGTGGATGTCCTGGTCGGCGCGTTGAGCCTGGCCGGCGTGTTTGCCATCGCCGCGGTGCCGCTGGGGATCGTCGCAGGCTACCTGTTGATTCAGTGGAACCGCAGGCGACGGCCTGAATCAAGCCACATGCCGCACATCAGTCCGTCGCTCCAGAACGACACCCCTACCCCACCGGGGTCAGGCCCAGCTCGATGAACGTGCGGACGGCCGCGCCCGTGGCTCCTTTGGGCTGATAGGGACGCCGCTCGTCCAGCCACGCGGTGCCGGCAATGTCGATGTGCGCCCACGGCACATCCTTAACGAACTCCTGCAGGAACATCGCCGCCGTGTTCGCCCCCGCCCATCGACCGGCCGAATTCGCGATGTCGGCAATATCGCTGCGCAGCATCTCGCGGTAGTCGTCATACAGGGGCATCGGCCACAGACGATCGCCGGCGCGCTGGCCCGCGCTCCTGACGTGATCGGTCCATGCCGCAGGCGTTCCGAAGAGGCCCGACGCGGCCCGGCCCAACGCCACCACGCAGGCGCCGGTCAGTGTCGCGGCATCCACAAGGTGTGTGGCCCCCAGTTGCTGCGCGTACCACAACGCGTCGCCGAGAATCAGCCGTCCTTCGGCATCCGTGTTGATGATTTCCACCGTCGTGCCGCTTGCGGCCACGAGCACGTCACCGGGCCTGATGGCGCGTCCGCCCACGGCATTTTCGGCCATTGGGATCACCGCGACGACACGCCGCGGCGCCTTCAGCACGGCCAACGCGCGCATGGCCGCGGCCACCGCCGCACCACCAGACATGTCAAGCTTCATCCGTTCCATGCCGTCGGCCGGCTTGATCGAGACGCCACCGGTATCAAACGTCACGCCCTTGCCGACGAACCCCAGCACGGGCGTCTCGGGCGCGCCAGGCGGGTCGTGACGGATGACCACCAGACGAGGTGGCTCGGCACTCCCCTGCGCCACGCCCAGCAGCAAGCCCATCTTGAGTTCACGGATGCGATGCTCGTCGAGCACGTCAACCGACAGCCCAACGCCACTCGACATCTCGGCCACACGGTTCGCAAACTCGGTCGGCGTCAGCACATTGGCCGGCTCATTCCCCAATGCGCGCGCCAGGTTTGCCGAGTGCCCGATGGTGCGGCCCCGAAACACCGCGTCAGCGAGCGCAGCCGGGTCCGCTCCAGGCGCCACGATCACCACGCGTTCCGGAAACGCGCCGGCCGATCGATCGGCCGTCTTTCTGGTGCCGCCATCAAACTCGGAGGCAGAAAACCCGTCGGCGCTGAACTGGGCGGCCGCAAGCACATCGAGTCCCGCCCGCACCACCAACCCCGCGCTTCGAACCGAGCGCAATCGCGCGGTGTAACTGCACGCCGCCGCCACGCGCCGCAACCGTTCGGCATCCACGTCACTGCGCCGGCCTGCGCCCACGAGTACCACTCGGGTGGCCCGATACGAGGCGTCCGCCATCACACGAGTCATGAAGCACTCGTACGCGCCGCCTCGGAATTCTCCGCCGGCGCGGGCGCGTCCGATATCGCCCAGCGTCGCCTCATCCAGGCCTGGCAAGTCCTCAAGCCTGTCCTCGCCGTCGAAGACAGGGACAAACAACATGTCGACCTCAACCGCACCCGGCGTGGTCACTGCACCGACAAACTCTGGCGTTCCGTTCACGTGCCTCCCCGCGCCTCTCTGCTATCCCTGCACCCAAAAACTGCTCTAGACTGGAGCCTTACTGTGAGAGGAAGATTGAGCATGATATCCCGTCGGACGGGCGCCCTGGCGCTGGTTTGTACATCGATCCTCCTGATCCAGCCCGGCATGTGGGCGGAACAGGGCAAAGGCCGGCCCAAGGCCGCCCTCCGGGTAAACCCTACCCTCGTCTTCCCTCCGGCCCGCATCGTGGCCACGGCCGAACTGACCGAGGGCGCCAACGACTACCAGGACTACTACTGTCCGAAAATCGAGTGGATCTGGGGCGACGGTACGCAGTCGGAATCGGGAGAAGACTGTGAGCCCTACGAAGCCGGCAAGAGCGAAATCCGCCGCCGCTACACGGCCGACCACAACTTCAGGAACGACCCCATGTCAGGCGGGGGCGGCAGCTTCGAGGTCATCTTCCGGATGAAACAAGGCTCCAAGGTCGTGCTGAGCCTTAGGCAGACGATCAAAGTTCAAGGTAATTAGGAACTGGGGAACTGGGGAACTGTCCTCGTAGCGCGGCCTGGGTCTCAAGGCCGCGGCTCTTAAGTCAACAGCTCCGGCAGGTTTCTGAACAACTCCAGCGCTTCGGGGTTGGCGAGGGCCTCGCGGTTGGTGACCTCGCGGCCGTGGATCACGTGTCTGACGGCGAGTTCCACCAGTTTGCCGCTCTTGGTGCGCGGAAGGTCCGTGACCTGCACAATCTTTGCGGGCACGTGGCGCGGCGAGGTGTTCGCGCGAATCTGTAGCGCAATCCGCTTCTGCAGCGCCTCATCCAGCACCGCCCCTTCCCGCAGGCGCACGAAGAGGACGATGCGCTCGTCGCCGTCCCAGTGTTGGCCCACCGCAAGGCTTTCGACCACCTCGGGCATGCCCTCCACCTGTCGATAAATTTCGGCCGTGCCAATGCGCACGCCTCCGGGGTTCAGCGTGGCGTCCGACCGGCCGTGGATGATGAACCCATCGTGGACGGTGCGCTCGGCCCAGTCACCATGGCACCACACGCCAGGAAAGCGATCGAAATAGGCGGCGTGGTACTTCGCGCCGTCGGCGTCATTCCAGAAGCCAACGGGCATCGACGGAAAACTGGCCAGGCACACGAGTTCGCCGGGTTCACTTCGCAGCGGCTGCCCGTCTGTGTTCCAGACATCCACCGCCATGCCAAGCGCCGCCACCTGAATCTCTCCGCGCCACACCGGCGCGTTCGGCTCGCCGCCCACAAAGCAGCTGACGATGTCGGTGCCCCCGGAGATCGAGGCCAGATGCACATCCCGCTTGATCGACGAATAGACGAAGTCGAAACTCTCAGCCGACAACGGCGATCCGGTTGACGTGATCGTCCGCACCGTCGCGAGTTCGTGCGTCTCGATCGGACGCAGTCCGCTCTTTCGCACCGCATCGATGAACTTGGCTGACGTCCCAAACAACGTGATGCCTGTGGCATCAGCCAGGTCGAACAACCGGCGGCTGTCGGGATAAAACGGCGACCCGTCGTAGAGCACGAGCGTGGCCTCCGACGCGAGCGCCGTGATCAGCCAGTTCCACATCATCCAACCGCAGGTGGTGAAATAAAACACGCGGTCACCAGGCTTGATGTCGGTCTGCAGCTGATGCTCTTTCAGGTGCTGCAACAACGTGCCACCGTGCCCATGCACGATGCACTTGGGCACGCCGGTGGTTCCAGATGAATACAGAACATACAGCGGGTGGTTGAACGGCACCTGCTCGAACGCAATGTCCGACGCCTCGAAGGGCGCGAGAAATGCCTCCCACCCGTCGTCGATCTGCACCACGGTGGTCACGCTCGGCAGCCTGGTGACGATCTCCTTCAGGCGCGAGCGAATGTCGTGAAGTTTGCCGCCGTAGTGGTATTCACCGACAGCAATGAGAACCTTGGGCTCGATCTGGCCGAATCGATCGATCACACCCTGCACACCAAAGTCCGGCGAACACGAGGACCAGACAGCGCCAATGGACGCTGCTGCGAGCGCAGCCACCATGGCCTCGGGCACGTTCGCCACGACCGCCGCCACGCGGTCGCCCTTCGTCACACCGGCCTGCCTCAACGCCTGGGCACATCGCGACACGTCTTCGTACAACTCACGGGTCGTGATGCGCCGCTCGGTGCCGGGCTCGGTCACCGCGACCAGGGCGAGGTGGTCATCACGCCGACGCAACAGGTTTTCAGCAAAGTTCAGGCGCGCGTCCGGAAAGAACTGAGCGCCCGGCATTTTTTCCGCGTCGGCGACCCACGTCTTTCCCTTGGAACCCACCACCCGGCAGTAATCCCAGACCGCGGACCAGAATGCACCGCGTTCGGTCACCGACCACGCATGGAGCGAGGCATAGTCCCCGAACTCGCGCCCTTCGCGCGGTTCAAGCCACTTCACAAACGCCGTGAGGTTCGACCCAGCGACCCGCTCGGCCGAGGGACTCCATGAAGGGCCCATCGTCACTTCCGTGCCTTGAGTGTGGCAGCGCGGTACAAAATGTCGCGCACCATCGGAGTGCCCATCAGTGTCTCTGCAGACTCCGGGAGTTTTGCCGCAAGGGCCGTGAGCGCATCCGCAATACAGTCGGCATTGGTTTCGACAATCCCGTCCCAGTCATTGGTTAACTCGGGGGTTGACTCGGGCTGCGATGAACCTCTCGCGGACTTGAGAGCCACCGACACCACGTGCGGCGCGTGGCTCACATGCGCCATCACGCGATCGTGTGTCACGGCATCGGTCCATTCGGGCCTGGCGCCGAGCCCCACAATAAACGTGGCGAGCATCGCTTCGCGCGCCTCGTCGGCGCGACCTGACGACACCAGCAACCAGGGGCGGCCGTCAAAGAGATCAGCCCGCGCAGCGCCCAGGCCCACACCATTGGTCGCGACCACGGGATGCCCCCCGACAAAAGCGAGCCGCGACGCACCAGCGGCGTCCATGACGATTCGTTTGGTGCTGGCCGCGTCCACCACAAGGGCGCCAAGGGACGCGTGAGACACCTGGCCGATTACTCCGGGGACGGCCGGGATGGGAGTCGCAATGATGATGAGGTCGCACGCCGCAAGTTCCGCCGGCGTCGTGACCAGTGCCGCGACCAGTCCCTGCGCGACCGCTTCGTGGCTGATTGGCGCGGGGTCACACGCGGTGATTCTCACGGATGGCCAGCGCCGCTTGGCCGCCAGCGCTACCGAACCGCCAATCGCGCCAAGGCCGATGATCCCGACCCGCTCGAAGGGAGAAAGATCCACGCGGTGCTAACGCCCCCAGCCCCTGCGGGCCACGGGTTCCACGCAGATGCTGCGGCCGATCGCCGGGGCGATGATGCGCAGTTCGCCCATCAACTGCTCGAACTGTTTGGGGAACAGTGACTGAGCGCCGTCGGAGACCGCGTGATCGGGATCGCAGTGGACCTCCACGAGGAGGCCATCGGCGCCGGCCGCCACTGATGCCCGCGCCATCGCCGCCACCTTGTCGCGACGACCAGTGCCATGGCTCGGATCTGAAATCACGGGCAGGTGGCTCAACTGCTGCACCACCGGAATCGCGGAAATATCCAGCGTGTTGCGCGTGTAGCTTTCGAACGTACGAATGCCCCGCTCACACAGCATCACGTTCATGTTGCCGCCCGAGAGGATGTACTCAGCCGACATCAGCCACTCTTCGATCGTGGCCGACATGCCACGTTTGAGCAGCACCGGTGTGCGCACCCGACCCAACTCGCGCAGCAGCGAGTAGTTCTGCATGTTGCGCGCGCCCACCTGCAGGATGTGCGCGAACTGCTCAACCAGCGGGATTTGCGCAATCTCCATCACCTCGGTGATGAGCTTGAGGTCGTGCCGATCGGCCGCTTCGCGGAGCATGCGCAGGCCCGTCTCGCCCAGGCCCTGGAAACTGTAGGGCGAACTGCGTGGCTTGAACGCGCCACCGCGGAACACCTTCGCGCCGGCGCGTTTGACGGCCACCGCCGTGGCCTCCACCTGCTCGGGCGATTCCGCCGAGCAGGGACCGGCCATGACCACCACTTCGTCGCCGCCAATGCGGACGTCACCGATCGTGATCACCGTGTTCTCGCGCTGGAACGACCGGCTCGCCAATTTGTACGGCTCGCTGATGCGCAACACTTCGTGCACGCCGTCGCGCACACCGATGAGCGCCGGGTCCCCGTGTCCCGCGCCCACGGCGCCAATCACGGTGCGGTTGGCACCTGCCGCGCGGTGAACGTCAAAGCCCATTTCATGCAGCTGCGCCACGACGGCTTCCACCTGCGCTTCGGTGGCCCCTTCCTTCATGACAACAACCATGTCCTCTACCTCTGCCTTTGGCACCACAACCTTCATGGCATTCTACCCTTGAGCCAGCCCACGAACCGTTCGGCGTCGGCCGGCGCCTGGCCGGCACCCGCGTCGGCAATGATCTGCACCAGTGCGCTGCCCACCACTGCGGCATCGGCATACTCACACGCCTCGCGCACGTGTTCGGGCCGGCCGATTCCGAACCCCAGCGCCACCGGCATGTCCGTGACGGCTCGAATCGCGTCCACGACCGGCCGCGCCGTATGCGACACCGCGTCACTGGTGCCTGTGACTCCCAGCCGCGAGATGGCATACAAAAAGCCGCGCCCGAGCTCTGCGGCACGGCGCAGCCGGGGCTCGGCAGTGGTCGGACTGATAAGGAATATCTGGTCCAGCCCGGCACGATTGAGCGCGTCGTGCATCTCATCAGACTCCTCGATCGGCAAGTCCAGCATCAAGGCGCCGTCCACTCCAGCCTCAGCTGCTGCGGCCACAAACGCGCCGGTGCCCATGCGAAGCACCGGATTGACGTAGGTGAAAAGGACGATGGGCGTGTCGATGTCGGCCCTGACGCACCGCACCAGTTCGAGGGCCGACGCAAGCGACCCGCCTGCCGCGAGCGCGCGCTCCGACGCCCGCTGAATCACCGGCCCGTCCGCGATGGGATCGGAAAACGGCACTCCAATTTCGATGACGTCCGCGCCCCCTCGCGCGATCGCGCGCACGATGTCGCACGAGGTGTCGAAGTCCGGGTCACCGGCCGTGATGTAGGCCACAAGTCCGGGTTCCCCGTTCTTCGCGAGTGGGTCCCGAAGACGGGCGAATGCGGCTTCAAGTCGGCTCATGCCAGCCTCCCGGTGGCGGCCGACGCAAGACGCGCGCGGATGGAGTCCACATCCTTGTCTCCACGGCCTGATAAGTTCACCAACACGACGTCGCCCGCCTTGAATGTGTGCAGGTTCCTCTGTATCCAGGCGATCGCATGTGAGGACTCCAGCGCCGGCAGGATGCCTTCCAGGCGCGCGAGCCATCCAAACCCGTCAAGCGCCGCGTCATCGTCGATCCAGTCGTAACGCGTGCGGCCGGTGGACGCGAGCCAGGCGTGCTCGGGCCCCACTGAGGGGTAGTCGAGTCCGGCGGAAATCGAGTGCGTGGGCAGCACGTTGCCGTGTGCATCCTGCAGGAGCAGGCTGCGCGTGCCGTGCAGTACGCCGGGTGCCCCGCCGGCAAACCGTGCCGCATGTTCGCCATCGGCAATCGCACGGCCTCCGGCCTCGACGCCGAGCAACTGCACGCCCGGGTCACCGATGAATGCGTCGAAGATGCCCATCGCGTTGCTGCCACCGCCGACACATGCCACCACCATGTCAGGCAGCCGTCCGGCGGCGTCAAGTATCTGTGCGCGCGCTTCCGCGCCAATCACGGACTGGAACTCCCGGACCATCAGCGGATACGGGTGCGGCCCCAGCACGGAGCCCAGCACGTACGAGGTGTTGGCCACGTTGGCCACCCAATCGCGCATGGCTTCGTTGATCGCGTCCTTGAGCGTCTGGCTCCCGGCGTCCACAGACGTCACCGTGGCGCCCAGCATCTGCATCCGGAACACGTTCAGCGCCTGTCGCGCCATATCCTGTGCGCCCATGTAGACGACACACTCCAGGCCGAGGAGCGCGCACGCGGTGGCCGTTGCCACACCGTGTTGGCCCGCGCCGGTTTCGGCGACCACGCGCGTCTTGCCCATCCGCCGGGCCAGCAGGGCCTGTCCGATGGCGTTGTTGATCTTGTGCGCGCCGGTATGCGCCAGATCTTCGCGCTTCAGGAACAGGCGCACACCAGTGCCGGCCGTCGCGTTCCGCGCCTCATAGAGCGGCGTCGGCCTGCCGACGAACGTCGCCAGCAGATGCTCGAGCTCGGCGACGAACTCCGGATCACGGCGGGCCTCGAAGTAGGCCGACGTCAGTGACTCGACCGGGGCTACCAACGTCTCTGGGATGAAACGGCCGCCGAACTCGCCGAAGTATCCCCGGCTATCGGGATCGCGTTTGCCGAACGATGGGGATGGGATCACATGAAGGCTTGAAGGCATGAAGGCTCTTTCAGTCGGCACTGGCAACCAATGCCCGGATCAGTGCCACGTCTTTGATACCAGGCGAGGATTCCACACCTGACGACACGTCGACGGCCCACGGGCTGACCTGCGCGATCGCCTGCCTGATGTTGTCGGGCCGCACACCGCCCGCAAGAATGATCGGGCGGCGCGCGGCAAGCTCAGCAGCCCGCTCCCAGTTGGCGCGTTCGCCCGTGCCGCCGCGACGCGCGGGATCGTACGCGTCCACGAGGACGATGACTTCCTCCGGCAACGCCGCCGCGTGCTCGACTGCTGCGTCGCTGTCGAGCGACACGGCCTTGATCACATCGAGCCCCAGCGACAGGAATCGGAGCGGGTCCTCATCGCCATGCAGTTGTACGGTGCTGAGGCTGGCCTCATCGCGCAACAGCACAACGTCTTCCACCGACGGATCAACAACCACCGCGACCCGGCGAACACTGCTGGGAACTCCTGCCGTCAGCGTGCGCAACTGTTCGCGTGTCACCGCACGGGGACTCGCCGGCCAGCAGACGAATCCGACAGCCCACACGCCGGCGGCGACGGCAGCGGCGACGTCAGCCTCGCGGGTGAGGCCGCAGATCTTCACGCGGATCTCGCCAGCCATCACGCCACCCCTTCAGACGCAGCGATCAGCGCGGCGAGGGCCTGGCCAGGATCTGGCGCGGTCATGAAGTGCTCTCCGATAAGAAACGCGTCGTACCCCGATGCCCTCAGGCGCCGCACGTCTTCCGCCGACCGCAGCCCACTTTCAGCCACAGCCACCACGCCATCGGGAATCTCGCGGCGCACCTCGTCGAAGACTCGCACATCGACGTTCAGGGTCTTGAGATTGCGACTGTTGACGCCGATCAGGGTCGCACCAGCCGCCAGCGCGTCCGCCACCTCCGGTATCGAATGCACTTCGACCAGCGCCGCCAGCCCCTGCCGCGTCGCCTCGGTCAGCAGCGCATTCAGGCTCGCCCGGTCGAGCGCGGCGACGATGAGGAGGATGGCGTCGGCGCCGGCCGCACGCGCCTCGAGAATCTGAAACGGCGTTGAGATGAAGTCCTTGCGGAGCACGGGAATCTCCACACGTTGCCGCACCTCGGACAGATGTTCAAGCGATCCGTCGAAGAAGGTGTTCTCGGTAATCACGGAGATCGCCGCGGCGCCGGCGGCGGCGTAGCCATGGGCAATCGACGCCGGAGCATACGGATCACGAAGGATGCCGCGCGAGGGCGACCGGCGTTTGCATTCGGCAATCACGCAGACCCGCGGTGACTGAAGGCGCGCGCGAAACTCGGCGCCGCGGGGGTGGCACGTGGCCGCAGCCGCCTCGACGGCCTGGCCGCCACTGCGCTCGCGCACGTCGGCCGCGCGCCTCGCCGCGGCAGTGATCGCGCCAAGCACGCCACTGATCTCCTGGCTCATCGCGCGTACGCCTCTCGCAGCGCGACGAGTGTGCGGGCCGACTGCCCCGAGCTGAGCGCCTCGCCGGCAATGGCGATGCCCTCCTGCACAGAGGACGCGATGCCCGCAATCAGCAGCCCGGCCCCGGCATTCAGGCACACGATGTCTCGACGCGGCCCGGTGGCACCCGCACACAGGTCTTCGATCATCGTCGCGCTTTCTGCCGCGGTTCCCCCGGCGAGCGCGGCCTTGTCAGCCACAGGCAGGCCGACGTCAGCCGGGTGCAGGTAGAACGTGTGGACCATGCCGCGACGATATTCCGACACCTTCGTGAAGCCGGTGGTGGAGAGTTCGTCCAGCCCGTCGGCTCCATGCACCACCCAGGCGCGCTCGGCCCCGAGGTGTCCGAGCGTTCGGGCCATCAGTTCGGTGTGTTCGGGACGCGAGACACCCACCAACTGACGCTGGGCACCGGCGGGATTGGTCAGCGGCCCCAGCAGGTTGAACGCCGTACGAACGCCCAACTCCCGCCGAGTGGGTCCGGCGTGTTTCATCGACGGATGCCAGGCCGGTGCAAAGAAGAACGCGAGCCCGACAGTGACGAGCGTTTCAACCACACGATCGGGCGAGGCTTCGAGAGAGACGCCAAGCGCTTCGAAGACATCGGCGGAGCCGCAGCGGCTCGACACCGCGCGGTTTCCGTGTTTCGCGACGCGCACGCCGCATGACGCCAGCACCACGGCCGCGGCCGTCGAGACGTTGAACGTGTGCGCACCGTCTCCACCGGTGCCGCAGGTGTCAAACACGGCACCCACCGGCGCAGGCAGCGCCACCGCACGGTCGCGCATGACGCGGGCGAACCCCACCATTTCGGCCGGCCGTTCGCCCTTGAGCGCCAGCGCCATCAGAAGTCCCGCGATGTGCGCCGGCTGCGCCTGCCCGGACATGATCACGTCCATCGCACGCGCGGCCTCATCGGGCGTCAGGTCTTCATGCCGGCGCAACTTTTCGAGCAGGTCCACAAACATTAGCGATCCTCCAGGAAGTTTCGGAGCAGCTGATGCCCGGCCGGCGTGAGCACCGACTCGGGGTGAAACTGCACGCCGTGCACCGGCCACGAGGCGTGTCGCAACCCCATCACGGTGTCTTCGCCCTCCACCCACGCCGACACGACGAACCCAGGCGGCACACCGTCTTTTGGCACCACGAGCGAGTGATAACGGCCCGCTTCGAACGGCGACGCCATGCCGGCAAACACACCGTGGCCATCGTGTTGCACCATGGACGTCTTGCCGTGCATCGGCGCACCGGCGCGCTCCACGCGGCCACCAAAGGCCGTGGAGAGCGCCTGGTGCCCAAGGCACACGCCCAGCACCGGCATCTGTCCCGCGAATCGTCGCAACGCGTCCACCGAGATACCTGCGGCCTCGGGCCGCCCCGGCCCCGGCGAGATCACGAGGTGTGTGGGCCGGCGCGCAGCAATCTCATCGACGGTCATGGCGTCATTGCGCACCACCTCCACTTCGGCGCCGAGTTCCCCCAGGCGGTGAGCGAGGTTCCACGTGAACGAGTCGTAGTTGTCGAGCAGCAACACCATGTGGGTGACCTACAGACCTGTGTCGGCCATTTCCAGGGCCTGGATGAGCGCGCGGGCTTTGTCGCGCGTCTCCTGATATTCGGCCGCCGGATCCGAATCGGCCACGATGCCCGCGCCGGCCTGGACGTGCGCCACGCCATCACTCATCCCGATGGTGCGAATGGCGATGCAAAAGTCCAGGTTGCCCGCGAAATCCAGATATCCCACGGCGCCGCCGTATAGTCCGCGCCGCGTCGGTTCGAGACCACCCAGAATCTGCATCGCGCGGATTTTGGGTGCGCCGGTCACCGTGCCGGCCGGGAACGTCGCGACCAACGCGTCGAGCCGATCGCACCCGGCATCCAGTTGGCCATCCACGCGCGACACCAGGTGCATCACGTGTGAGTAGCGCTCAAGCGCCATGTACTGCGGCACCCGGACACTGCCGACCTGACAGACGCGCCCCAGGTCGTTGCGGCCCAGGTCCACGAGCATCACATGCTCGGCGCGCTCCTTCTCACTGCGGCGCAGTTCCTCGGCGAGCAACTGGTCTTCTTCCGGCGTCGCCCCGCGGCGCCGCGTGCCCGCGATCGGGTGAGTCTCGACGTGGGTACCTTCCACGCGCACCAACATCTCGGGTGAGGCGCCGATGATCGACTGCCCGCCCATGCGAATGAAGAACATGTAGGGCGACGGGTTGACGTGCCGCAGCGCACGATACACGTCAAACGGTGACGCGCTTGTGCGCGCGTCAAAGCGCTGCGAGATCACCGCCTGGTACACGTCGCCGGCAGCGATGTGCTCCTGAATCGTCCGCACGGACGCTTCGAAGGCCGCCTGTGTCTGGTTGGCTTCGAGCGCGAGCGGTGCCCCCTCGCGCCGCGCGCCACGCGAGAGGTTGCGATCGAGTTCACGTTCGAGAAAGTCGATCTTCGCGACCGCGAAGTCGTAGAGCGACCGCAGGTCTTCGCCCGGCCGCACCCGGGCATTCGAGATTGCCAGGATGCGGTGTTTCACGTGGTCGAAGGCCAGCACCGTGTCGAACACCATGAACCCTGCCGCGTCGCGGTCGGGGTCTTCGGCCTGTGCGGGCCGTGCCACGCTCGGCTCGAACCACTCTGCGGTGTCGTAGTCGAAGTAGCCCACCGCTCCGCCCGTAAAACGCGGCAGGTCGGCCACCTTTGGCGACGAAAACTCCGCCATCAACTCCCGCAGCGTCGCCACAAGCGGCTCGTCGCGTGTGACGGTGGCACCCGCCTGTTCGATCGTTGTCTGCCCCGCTCGGCCGCGCACCACCAGGAAAGGGTCTTTGCCGAGAAACGAATACCGTCCGACGTGTTCTCCGCCTTCCACGCTTTCAAGCAGGAACGCATAGTCCGAGTGCTCGGCGATTTTCAGAAAGGCCGAAACCGGCGTGAGCAGGTCGGCCATAATCTCGCGCCACACGGGCACAAACGTGCCGCGCTGCGCCAACTCCACAAATGCCTCAAACGATGTCTGTTTCATCACTCACCTTGAAGGGTTGTCAGCCGCAATCCACGCCCGGGCCGCGTCGGCCATCAGCGTCACGGGCGGGGCCTGCCCCGTCCACCACGCGCACTGACGGGCCGCCTGGCCGGCCAGCATTTCGAGTCCACCAATGACCTGGGCGCCCGCCGCGCGCGATGCCTGCAGGAGGGCCGTGTCTTCGGGGTTGTAGACCAGGTCGTACACCACCGCCGCCCGTGCCGTCGCGCCGGCGAGCGGATTGGCTGCCAGGTCAGGCCACGTGCCCACGGGTGTGGCATTCACGATCAGGTCCCAGTCTCCCTCTGCCGGCCAGGGGAGGGGCGTCGCGCCGATCGCGGACGCCAACTCCGCCGCCGCACCAGCGCGGCGCGCGCAGATGGCCACCACACTCCCGCGCCCGATCAGCGCGCGCCCCACCGCGCGGGCCGCTCCGCCGGCGCCGATCACCAGCGCGCGCCCGCCGTTCAGATCGATGCGACGGCGATCGCACGCGTCAAGAAAACCCTCGCCATCAACGTTGCGGCCCAACCAGTGCCTTTCATGGGCTTTCAGTGTATTCACGGCACCCAGGGCGCGAGACGCCTCGTCATCAAGTGTCACGTCCCAGCCGCGCTTGAACGGCGCCGTGACGCTCATGCCTCGGATGCCCAGCGCGTTTGCCACCACGGCCGCGTCCTCGACGCTTGCGGCCTGCAACGGAACGTAGACCGCATCTCGCCCCATGGCCTGGAACGCCGAGTTGTGCATCGCAGGCGACGCGGAATGTTCGAGGGGCCGCCCCGTCACGGCATAGATCTCCGTGGCGCCGGTCAGTTGCCTGACTCGAAACTGCCGGACCAGATCAGAGACCGAGTACTGCCCCGGAGCCGCAGTCCCGCCATAGGTCCAACATGAACCGAAATGCGCGGGCAGTGCGCGTGTGATGCGGCCGAACCCGCCCATACCGATCACGACCGTTGCCGGATGGCCGCCCGCGGCATCTCGCATCGTCAGGCACTCGGCAGCCGACTGCGGGGTGCCGGCAATCTTGACGACGTCGGCGCGCTCGTGGCGCATGGCGGCGACGCGCGCGGCGACATCAGTGGGCACCGCCGCGAAGTCATGGTCCGACAACACCAACCGGGTCGCCGTGCCACTCCGGGCCGGCCGCCACTCCGCCCGCCGTTCCACGTCCACAAACTCCGCACCGAGCGCCACCGCCTCGTTGATGATGCGGTGCCTGGTGGCCTCATCTCCGTCAAACGCCCCGCCTTCCCACACCGGCCGGCACGTGACGATCACCTTTTGCGCCCGATCGCGCAGGGCCCCGGCTACATCCAGGTCGACGACCCCGTCCAGGCGCAGTTCGACCAGATCGGCGTCGGTGGCCGCATCGCGGCCCAGGCGCAGCGTCCGCATATCGCGGGCGGTCACGGTCTGGACGATCTGGGTCTGCATCAACTGGGCCTCACAGGCAAAAAAAAACCTCTTCAGGAAACTTCACTGAAGAGGCCTTCCGGAATCGCGTCGAGTCTTACAACTATCGGCGCGCGTCGCCCTCCACAGCTCCTGAGGCGTGCCACCACCAATACGACCGGACGGTCGCGGGCGAGGAGCCGATGAAGGAGACTGACAGGTGCGCCATGACTCGTAAGGGCCAGAGCGTACCAAACGACCGTCCAATGCGTCAACTTGGCGCGTGTTATAACCAATCAAGACACCCGTGCAACAACCTTCATTACGCCGCCTGATTCGCGCCCTTGTGCTCCCGGCCCTGGCGGTACTGGCCCTGGCTGCGCCCGGTGCGCAGACCTCGTTCATGCCGGTGTCCGACATCCGGCCCGGCATGGTCGGCATCGGCCGAACGGTGTATGCGGGGACCCAACTCGAGGAATTCCGCGCGCACATCATCGGCGTGCTCAAGAACGTGGTGGCGCCAGGGCGGGATCTGATCCTCGCAAAACTCGAAGGTGGTCCCCTGGCCACCACGGGGGTGATGCAGGGCATGAGCGGCAGTCCGGTGTACGTGGACGGCCGGCTCATCGGCGCCGTCTCGTACTCCCTGGGCACCTTCCCGCGTGAGCCCATCGCCGGAATCACGCCGATTGCCGAGATGCTGACGGCGGTCGACGGTGGCGAGCCTCGCCCGGCGCTTGGCGAATTCGACATGACGTGGCCCGCCACTCCTGAGCGGGTGTTCGCCTCGCTCGCCCGCGTGGCACAACGCGCATCGGCTCCCCTTCGCTCATCCCTCCTCGCTTCCGACATCGTCGGCGCGCCGTCCATTGCAGACTGGGCGCCGCGCCTGCGTCCCATCGGCGCCGCGATGGTGGCATCGGGGCTGGCACCCGACGTCGAATCGCGGCTGCGAGAGGCGTTCGCTGCAGGTGGCTCGTCGCTGGGCGGCATGGACCTGTCGCAGGCACCACTGCCGGACGCTTCTCCACTCAGGCCGGGAGACCCGGTGGGCATGAGCATGCTGCGGGGCGACATGGAGATGGGCGCCACCGGCACCGTCACCCACATCGACGGCCCGCGCGTGTATGCCTTTGGCCACTCGTTTCTGAACCTCGGCCCAACATCGATGGCGATGACCCGGGCGCAGGTGCTGACGGTGTTGCCCAGCCTCGACTCGTCGATGAAAATTGCGGCCATGGGGCCGGTCATCGGCCGCATGACTCAGGATCGGACCACGGCAGTCGGTGGCCTGCTCGGCCCAGGGCCCGACGAACTCGCCGTGACGTTGAACATCGAATCGGGACGTGCCCCCGCGCGCCGGCTCAAGTTCAACGTGCTCCATGATCAGAGCCTCACTCCCCTTTTTGCGTACGTGGCCATCCTCAACTCCCTGACGACCTACGTGCGCCAGGCCGGCGCCACCGCCGTCACGGCTCAGGGTTCAGTGACGTTCGATGGACTCGGCACGCTGCAGATTGACGAGGCGTTCTCGGGGGAACAGGCGATTGCGCAGGCCGGCGCAGCCGCGATGAACCCCATCGGCGCAATCGCCGGCAACACGTTCCGCCCCACGCTCCCCAGCGCACTGGACTTGACCGTGCGCGTGTCCGAGGTCGAGGCGTACTCGACGATTGAACGGATCTGGCTTGACACCACTCGACCGACCCTTGCCGGCACTCACATGCTGCACGTGATGCTGAGGCACTACCGCGGCACCTCGGAAGTAGTGTCGCTGCCCGTCACCATGCCCGCCCAAGCGACTGGTCCTGTGACCCTGATGGTGACCGACGGCGCAACATTGGCGGCCCTGGAGCAGAAAGACCTGCGCCCGACGCCGCCTCGCACGCTCGAGGCCCTGTTCGCCCGATTGCAGGAGGCACCAACGGGCAACCGTCTCTACGTTCGGCTGCTGACGACGTCGACGGGTACTGCGGTTGCGGGCGAAGCGTTGCCCTCACTACCTGCGTCGGTGCTCGCCGCTCTCGACACCGACAAGTCCATCGGCTCGGCTGAACTCACGCGCGCCGTCGTTGGCGCGTGGGACCGCCGGCTGCCCAATGTCATTCGCGGCTCCCGCGAACTGACGCTGACCTTGCGTCCACCTCTGCCACCTTCACACCCATGACCATTCGATCCCGGACGTCAGCCCTGTCACTGCTGGCCGCTGTTGTCCTGCTCTCTGGTGGACGTGCCCCCATCCAGGCGGCGGGCCCGATGTTTTGGACCGTCGCATCACAGGCGGGGTTTCTCGAAGGCACTCCGACGGGTGTCTCGATTGACGATGCGGGTCGTGTGGTGGTTGCGCCGCTCGTGAGTGTGGTCGCCGACCTCTCGGCGCCGCAGGCATGGAGCCTGGCGCGCGCGACCGACGGCACCTGGTTCGCCGGCACCGGCGGCACGGGCCGCGTGCTGCGGGGCCGGGGTGCGCAGGTGGACACCATCCTCAACGTGGAACCGTCGGCCATTCACGCGCTGGCTGTCGTCAACGGGCGCGTCTTCGCCGCCAGCTCCCCCGACGGCCGCGTGCATGTCATCGAGCCCGATGGGTCGTCGCGGGTGTTCTTCGACCCGGCGGAGTCGTACATCTGGGCGCTGGCCGCAGACCAGCAGGGCCGGCTCTGGGTTGGCGCCGGACATCCGGCTGTGGTTTATCGCGTGGACGCGGCGGGCACATCGCAGGTGGTCTACCGGCCGGCTGCGCGCCACGTGGTGAGTCTGGCGATGGACACAACGGGCCGCATGTATGCCGGCACCGATACGCCGGCGAGGCTGTATCGATTCGGCGATGCCGACCGGCCGTTTGTCGTCTTTGAGCCCGGGTTGTCGGAGCTGCGCGCAATCGTGCCGGCTGCAAACGGCACGTTGTATGTCGCGGCCCTCACCGCGGGTGCTGACGCCGCGCCCGACGCCAGTGTGACGGGTAGCGTCACCATCACCGTGGGCGGCACCAATACCGGCACGGCGTCCACCACCACACCAGCGACGCCCGGCCGCCGATCGACCATCTATCGCGTGACATCGGATGGCACATGGGACGCATTGTGGGACACCGCGGATGCGGTGTACGACCTCGCGGTGCGTGACGCCAACTCGCTGCTCGTGGCCACCGGCCCGGAAGGCCGGCTCTACCAACTGTCAACGGCCGCCGCCACATGGGGCGCTGCCACGCTCGTCAACACCGTCGATGCGAAACAAATCACACGACTGGCCACTGACGGCGCGCGGACTCTGGCGGTGACCGCCAATCCCGGCCGTGTGGTCGCGATCGCCACGGCCCCCGCCCAGGCGTCGTCTTACGCCTCGGCCGTGCGGGATGCGAAGACCACAGCGCAGTGGGGTTCCATCCGCTGGGAGGGCCTGGGCTCGGTTGCCCTGCAGACCCGTTCAGGAAACACGTTGCTGCCGGACGATTCCTGGAGCCCGTGGGCCACACCCACGCCCCAGGCGAGTGGCTTCGCCATTACCAGCCCGTCCGCGCGCTTCCTGCAGTGGCGCGCCACGCTCACGCCAGGCACGGTCGCACCAGTGGTGACCTCGGTGACGGTGGCGTACCTTCCACGCAATCTGCGTCCGGTCGTGAGCGAAATCACGGTGCATCCACCCGGCGTGGTCTTTCAGCGACCGTTTTCAAGCGAAGAAGGCGCCATCGCCGGCCTTGACGAAGCCGTGGCTGATGCGCGGCGCCCACCAGGCAGCGATCCCGCGGCGCCGGGGACATCGGTCGCGGGGCGGCGCATGTTCAGCCGGGGGCTGCAGACACTCGGGTGGAAGGCTGACGACCCGGATACCGACCGGTTGCTGTTCGCGTTGCACTATCGACGCGAGGGCGAAACGGCGTGGTCATTGCTGCGCGAGGGCCTGGCCGATCCACTCTTCGTGTGGGATACCACGTCGGTGCCCGACGGCCGGTACCTCATGCGCGTCACGGCTTCCGACGCGTTGTCCAATACACCGGAGCGTGTATTGACCGGCGACCGGGAAAGCACGGCAATCGACATCGACAATACGCCGCCGGTCATCTCGGTGACCGTCACGGGCACGCGCGTGGCGATCCGCGTGACGGACGCGCACAGCGGCGTGCACCGCGTGGACTATTCGCTTGGTGGTCAGACGTGGCAACTGCTGCGGCCACTGGACGGCCTTGCGGATTCGCGCGAAGAACAGTTTGAAGTGACGCTGCCAACCGCAGCGGACGCCGCACGGCTGGTGTTGCGTGCGAGTGATGTGATGCAGAACGTGACGTCGGCCGTTGCGGGCCGCTGACGTCAGATCCCTGAAGCCGTGACCGACGTCCGGACGTCCAGGTGAATGCCGGTGACGTTCGTCAACCCGCCAGGACGCCGTACGGGTTCCACATTGCGGAACTCGGCGATCTCCTGCAGGAGCGCCAGAATCTCCTTCTGATCCGCGCTGGACAACCCGACCAGACTGGCCGGCCGTCCATTGCGCACCAGCGCTTCATCAAGCGCCGACACCAGGGCGCGTTCGGCCTGCCAGCCAATTGACGCAGGCACCGCCCGTCGCGCATCCGTCCGCGCCGACCCCAGGCTCTGCTCGAACTCCAGCATGATCGCCCCGCCCCGGCCGCTCTCGGGCAGCGCAATGATGTACAGCGTGCCGGCCCGCGCGTTCATCTGCGTGAGTTGCGTGATCGACGACACCACCATGGTCGACGCGAGCACGAGTGTGATGAGGGCGCCGGCCATCGAGCCCAAACCCACCGCCACCCAGTGCCAGTCTTCAAACATCCGATTCCACAGGGCACGCCACGACTGAGCCTGCTCCGCGCGAATGCGGCTCGTGACGCCGCTGGCGAGACCGGCCAGGGCCGGATTGAGCGCGCGGCTTGATCCGAACCGCAGGGCCTCTCCGAACCCGCGCAGGCTGTTGAGTTCTGACGCGCACTCGCGACAGCCTTCCAGATGCTCCGAGATCACCAGACGCGCGGCGCCAGGGAGCTCGTCATCGGCGTACGGCCCAAGGGCACGCACAACGTCTCTGCACGTGCCGGCCATCATGACGAGGCCCTCAGTTCTTCACGCAGGTGCTCGCGCGCCCGCGCCAGGCGCGATTTGACCGTGCCCACCGCCACATTCAACGAGCCCGCAATTTCGTCGTAGCTGAGGCCATCGATTTCGCGCAGTACCAGGATGGTCCGCTGGTCGAACGGCAGGCGATCGAGGGCGGTCCACACGTGCTGGGCCGTTTCCCGTTGCTCTGCCACCTGGTCAGGTTTTGCGAACGGCCGTGCGTCGGCCAGGTCGCCATGCTGGGCGACATGCTGGTCAAGTGCGACCTGCTGTGACTGATGGCGCCGGCGCCACCAGCGGCGTCGATTGGACGCCTGGGTCACAACCACGCGGTAAATCCAGGTGCGCAGGGCCGACTGGCCGCGGAACTGACCGAGGGTGCGGAACACCCGCAGGAACACTTCCTGGGATAGGTCGAGCGCCTCCTGCTGATCACCCAGCAGGTGCAGCGAGAGTTGGTAGACCATGCGCTGGTGGTCGGTGACCAAGCGGGTGCACGCGGCCTCGTCGCCGGTCACACACTCCTGGACGCGGGCCCAGTCCGAGGCCCACTCGGCTTGCCCCTCGGCGGCCGGGGACGGCTGCGACCATGCGACGGCTCGGATGGGTTTCACAATCGACTCCCCTCTATCGTAGCACCGGCGTGTATCCGTCTTAGACCCCGCGCCCGCGCGAACGTTCCGTCGGCAGTGGCCGGCTTCCTCGGTAATATTGACGCGATGAAACTGGCGCTGGCCGTGACCGGCCTTGTCGGCCTGGCGGTGATGTCGGCCTTCGCGGTTCAGCAGCTGAACCGTGGTGAGCAGTTCCATGTCCTGATGGCCTCGGGCGACGAAGCGCTAGCGGCCGGGAACAGTTACGCGGCCGTGGCCGCCTACAGCGGAGCCATGGCGCTGCGGTCCGGTTCCATGGTCTCGCACCTGCGGCGCGGCAAGGCGTACGAAGCGCAACGGCGGCAGGAGGAAGCCGTCCGCGATTACCTTGAAGCCGCCCGTTTGCAGCCCGGGGCCGCCGACCCGCTCCTGTCCCTGGCCGGCCTCTACGCCGCACAAGGCGACATGGCTCACGCCGCGGAGTGGTATGGCCGGGCGGCAATCGTCGACCCGCAAAACCCCGCGCTGCTCTACCAACTCGCTCTGGCTCGTTATCGTGGGGGCCAGGGAGCCACGGCCATTGACCCCGTGCGCCGTGCCATCGCCCTCGACCCCGGCTTCGACGAAGCCCACTACCTGCTCGGGGTCCTGCTGCATGATGCACGCGACCTTGACGGCGCGACGGCGTCGCTTGAACGCGCGATCGCGGGGAGCCCCGCCTTCACCGCCGCGCGCGAGGAACTGGCCGAGGTCTATCGCGCCCGGCGACGATTTGCCGACGAGATGGGCCAGCTCACGGCGATCGCGGCCGCCGACAACCGTGGCGTCCGTGCCGTCGCCATCGCGCTCGCCGAGGCCCGTCAGGGAAATTTCGAGAGCGCACTCGCCACGTTGACCAAGGCCCAGGCGCTCGACCCGGGCGATTCGACCGTCGCGCTGGCGCGCGGCCGCGTGTATCTGATGCAGGCTGAAGCCGCCACAGAGCCTGCCCGGCGCGTCGCTTCGGCACGACTCGCCCTGGCGTCCCTTGAAGCGGCCCTGGGTGGCAGTGCCCGCCGGAGCGAGGGTCTGACGCTGTACGGCCGCGCCGTCTACCTCACAGGCAACGCGGGTGAGGCGGAACGCCTGCTCAAGGAAGCCGTGGCCACCACGCCGTTCGATCGCGCTGCGTTTGCGTACCTGGCCGACGCCGCCGAACAGTCGGGTCACTACGCTGACGCGCGTGACTGGCTGTCACGCTTCGACGCACTTGAGGGCGACACGGCCACACCCGCCGTGCGCACGGCACGCCTGCGAAGGCTGGGCGGGCTCGCGCTCGCCGGTGGCGACGCCCCCGGCGCACTCGCCGCGCTTGAAGACGCCTACAAGCGCGGGCTGCGCGATGCGACCATGCTCGGGTGGCTTGCGGAGGCGCGTTGGAAGACCGGCAATGCGGCTGGCGCAAAGGACGCGCTCGCCCAGGCGTTGGCGCTGACACCCAACGACCCGCAGTTGCGGCGACTCCGGCAGTCGATCAGGTAGCGCGCTGGTCGATGCGATCGCGCAGGCCGTCGCCGACGAAGTTGAAGCCCAGTACGAGCAACGCAATCGCGATGCCCGGGAACAGTGTCAGATGGGGCGCATCGTACAAATGCGCCCTCCCCGCATCCAGCATCGTCCCCCAACTCGGGGACGGCGGCTGGACGCCGAGACCGAGAAAACTCAGCGACGCTTCCGCGATGATTGACCCGGCCATGCCGATGGTGGCCTGAACCGTCACGGCCGGCAGTGTGGCTGGAATGACGTGGCGCCACAACACGCGCCACACCGGTGCGCCGAGCGCGCGGGCGGCCTGCACGTACTCCAGCTCGCGGATCTTCAGCACTTGTCCGCGCACGAGCCGGGCGTACCCCACCCATCCAATGACCGTCAGCGCGAGTACCACATTCGTCAGGCTTGGGCCAAGCACCGCCACCAGCGCAATGGCCAGCAGGATGCCCGGGAATGCCATGAGGACGTCCATCACGCGGCCCACGATGTTGTCCACGCGCCCACCGGCGTACCCGGCCGTCGCACCAATCGCGATGCCGAGTGCGGCGGACACCGTCACAACCGACAGGCCGACGAACAGAGAGATGCGCGCACCCATGAGCAGGCGGGCAAACACGTCGCGGCCCAGCTCATCGAGGCCAAGTGGATGGGTCCACGAGGGGCCGGCCAGCCGCTGCGCCAGCAACTGCACGTTGGGATCGTGCGGCACGAGCCACGGGCCTGCGATTGCGCCAAACGCCGTCAGGCCGATGATCCAGAGACCGAGGCGACGAGTCATTCGTACCGGATCCTCGGATCAAGCCAGCCATAGGCGAGATCCACCAGCAGGTTGACGATCACATACGTCAACGCAATAAAAAGAATGCACCCCTGCACCAGGGGGTAGTCGCGAAAGTTAATCGCCTGGATCAGCAGTCGGCCGACGCCAGGCCACGCGAAGATGGTCTCGGTGATGATGGTGCCGGTGAGTACGGCGCCACACTGCAATCCGAGAATAGTCACGACCGGAATCAGGCTGTTGCGCAATGCATGTGCGATGACAGCCCGCGTCTTCGAAATGCCACGCGCGCGAGCGGCGAGGACGTAGAGTTCGCGCAGTTCTTCAATGAGGCTCGCGCGTGTCATGCGCGCCAACACCGCCGCCAGCGCCGCACCCAGCGTGACCGCCGGCAGGACGAGGTGCTTCCATGTGCCGGTGCCGGACACCGGCAACCAGCCCAGCGAGACCGCGAAGACGATGGCCAGGACCGGGCCGAGCCAGAAATTGGGCATGGAGATGCCCATCAACGAAACGGTCATGGCGGCCTGGTCGATGGCCGTGCCCCGGAACAACGCACCAATGACCCCGAGCGGAATGGCCAGGCAGACGGCAACGACGATGGCCGCGGCGGCCAACTCCATCGTGCGCGGCAGCCGCTGTCCGATTTCCTTCGCCACCGGCGTGCCGTAGCGGAATGAGGTGCCCAGGTCGCCGCGCGCAAGGCCGGCGACAAACGCGCCGTACTGGACGGGCAACGGCCGGTCCAACCCCAGGCGCTCGCGCAGCTCACCCACATCACTCGCTGACGCCGACTCGCCGAGCATCGCCAGCGCCGGGTCGCCTGGCACAAGGTGCAACAAGGAGAACACGAGCGTCGCGACACCGAACAGGACCGGCAGGGTCAGCAGCAGACGACGGATCGTGAAACGCAGCACTGCTGCCGATGATAATGGCGAAGCGGCGCGCGCGCCTAGGCTCCTTTCGAGACGTCGAGCCGCGCAATGAGCTTGGCGAGTCCTTGTCGGGACACACCTAGCTCTCGGGCTGCCGCCGCACAGTGGCCTGCGTGGCGTGCGAGCGAGGAAGCCACCACCCGGCGATCGCTGAGCCCACGCGCGGCGGCGAGCGACAGCGGAGGATCCAGAGGGCCGTCCACCGCACGGTCCGCCAGCACCGCCGCCACTTGCCGTGCGCCGATACGTCCGCGGGTCGGCCCTGACACCGCAAGCATGGCAATGACGTTCTGCAGTTCCCGGACATTGCCAGGCCACCCGTACCGGCACAGTGCGGCAAGGGCATCAGGCGCAAGCATCGCGCCCGTAGAGACCCGCGCGGCGGCGGCGCGCCAGAAGGAATGCGCCAACAGAGGAATGTCTTCGATGCGATCGCGGAGCGGTGGCACTTTCAGGCGTATGACGGCAAGGCGAAAGACCAGATCTTCGCGGTAGCTTCCCTGCCGGGCGGCCTCGGCGAGCGGACGATTGGTGGCCGTCACTAGTCTCACGTCCACCCGCCTCGACGCGTTTTCGCCGACGCGCCGAATCTCGCCCTCCTGAAGCACTCGCAGGAGCTTGGCCTGAGCGCGAGGGGACAACTCCGCCACTTCGTCCAGGAACAACGTGCCCTCATGCGCATCCTCGAGCAGGCCCACGCGCGGCCCCATCGCACCGGTGAACGCGCCGCGCACATGACCGAACAATTCGGCTTCGAGCAGTTCATCAGTGAGCGCGGCGCAATTGATGGCCGCCCAGCGCCGGTCGCGCCGCGGGCTCAAACGGTGAACGGCGCGTGCCACCAGTTCCTTGCCGGTGCCGCTCTCGCCTTCGATCAGCACGGGGAACGAGGAGCCCGCAGCGCGAGCCACCGCATCCCGAAGCGCGCGCATGACCGGACTCACACCGAGCAGGTCGGCGGCCAAGGCCTCCCCTGCACCCGAGAGCAACAGGTCGTCGAGCCGCGCCCGCAGCGCCGGTGCACACGCGGTGGCCAGCGCGTTCGCGATCGCCTGGACTTCGCCCTCATCCCGCGCGTGGCCCCGCAGCACGACGCTGCCGATACGGACGCCACCGTATCGGATGGCCGTCACCCTGGTGCCGTCTGTGAGCGGCATCGTGCTGCGGCGGTCGTCGGGATCACACGCGATCACTGTGGCGTGGTCGTGAGTCACGATCGCGACCACGTCGAGCCCCGTGTACTCCCGCGCCCACCGGCAACCGCGCCGCAACGCGGTGGCCGGGTCGTCGGCCTCATGCACTTGCTCCAACAGCGACGACACCCCCGCCCATGCCTGCATGTCCTGCCTCCCCATCCCCCACCGCCGAATGCCCTCAGCCCCACACCTGCGAATCTCCGCGAGCACCGGCTGCATCCGCATTGCACCGGCCTTTCCACTCGCCCACCGCCACAGAAGCTGCTCGGTTGGTCCACGCGGACGGACCTGCACGGTTTCCACCCAGCGCCGCGCGTCCTCGTCTGCGCCCGCCATCCTCAGTCCTTCAAGGACAAGCGTGTCGCGCCAACGCTGTGGCCCCCCACCCGCGCCGAGGCGCTTCAAGGCGTCAACCGCACCGGCGCGGTCGCCGGCGATGGCGCGAGACAGCAAACCCAGCACGGCACCCCACTCGGGGTGTGAGTCCCCGACCGCCGACGCGGCCAGATGAACCGTGGGCCAATCGCGCCGCCCCAGCGCGGCGACCGCACGCCACCCGGGATGCGCCGCAGCACGCGCCCAACGGTCCGCATCTCCCCACCGCCCCTGCCAGCACGCCAGCTCGCTCTGGGCGGCGCGAATCCAGGGTGGTATTTCAATCCCCGCAAGGGTGCATTCCACATCCACCGCTGAAAGAGCGGCTGCCGCTGCCTCCAACTCACCAATTTCCAGCCATGCATCGGCAAGAACGGACACCACGTGGCTCCTGGGTTCCAGGTCTTGAAGGTCTGCCAGCAGGCGGCGGCCTCGCGCGATCAGCGCGTCGGCCTGCGCCGCCGTGGACAGCGCCCCGAGTTGTACCAAGGCGGCGGCCGCTCCAACCTCGTCCGCTGAACGGCGCGCCCGCTCCACCTCGGCACACGTCCATCGTTGCGCCGCCAGCTGGCGGCCACGACGCTGAAACCGCAGCGCGCGTTGGGCCAGCACGCCGGCAGCAACGGGCGGCAGCGTGCCGAACGCCCGCACGTATGCGGCTGTGCCCTCACGCGCGCGGTCCGGCTGACCGGCCACCGCAACAACCGCGTGTGCGCGTGGACTCGCGTGCGCCAGTTCGCGAATCCAGCGCGCGCTGACGGGCGTCACCTCACCCCGGTGAATCAACACCACATGTCGATGCCAGAACGTTCGCCGCTGCTCTGGCGGAAGATCCGCCTTGGCGTCGACGACGATGTACCCAAGGCGTACAGCGCGAGCGGCGACGTCCTCCAGCACCTCGTCGGCCACATCGGCCGGCGCCTGCGCCACGATCCGAATTCCGGCGCCGCTTGCGTGCTCGATCGCCGCGTACCAGTTGAGCGAATCAATCTCGGGAATCGCCATGGGCCAGTTGGGTGTGCAAGAAGCAGGCCCGGTCGAAACTGGGCCATGTATGAGGCCTCGAGCACGGGACATTGCAGGAATTTCGATAGAATGACGCGGCGATGATTCGTTTTTTGACAGCAGGTGAATCACACGGCCAGGTGCTGGTCGTGGTGCTCGACGGCGTACCCGCCGGTCTCGCGCTGTCGGAGTCCACGATCAACGTCGACCTGGCTCGCCGCCAACTCGGCTACGGCCGGGGCCGCCGCATGGTCATCGAACAGGATCAGGTGGAGATCCTTTCAGGGGTGCGTGGCGGATTCACCATCGGCAGCCCCATCGCACTGCAGATTCGCAATCGCGACTGGGTCAACTGGCAGTTCACGATGAGCCCGGCCCTCGAACCCGATCCCGCGTTACCTGGTGCGCGACGCGCGGCGGTCACGCGGCCCCGCCCCGGTCATGCCGACCTTGCGGGTGGACTGAAGTACCAGCGCGCCGACATGCGCGACATTCTCGAACGCGCAAGCGCCCGTGAAACCGCCGCGCGCGTGGCCGCCGGCGCCGTGGCCCGTGCCCTCCTGGCCGCCACGGGCATCCAGGTGGCCAGCCACGTCACCGCCATTGGTGGCGCAGCGGTCGCCGATCCGCTGGCCTACGACTTCGCCCTCATCGCCGCCCTCACAGACGACGACGGGGTGCGGTGTGCGGACACGGCGGTGGGAGCTGAGATGCGCGGCCGCGTGGATGCCGCGCGGGAAAAGGGCGACACCGTTGGAGGCGCATTCGAAGTGATCGCGCACGGCGTTCCCGCAGGCCTGGGGAGTCACGCCCAGTGGGATCGCAAGCTCGACGGTCTGCTGGCCCAGTCGCTCATGTCCATCCAGGCCATCAAGGGCGTGGGGATTGGCCGAGGCCCGGATGCCGCGCACCTGCCCGGCTCGGAGGTTCACGACGAAATCCTTCTCGCGGACGGCGTCCCCTCCGGGACATTGCCCACCTTGCGACGGCCCACCAACCGCGCCGGGGGACTCGAGGGCGGCATCACCAACGGCGAAGACCTGCGGGTCTCGGCCTGGATGAAACCCATCTCCACCCTGATGGAGCCGCTGCGGTCGGTGGACCTCACCTCGATGCAGGAAGAGCCGGCCACGATTGAACGCAGCGATGTGTGCGCGGTGCCGGCGGCCGCAGTGGTCGGCGAAGCCATGGTGTGTCTGGTGCTCGCCAATGCCGTGGTCGAGAAGTTCGGCGGCGACACCATGGACGAGATCATCCGCGCGGCGCGCGACTGGGAGCGGGTGATCGCGGCGCGCCTTTCGAAGGCGCCTCGCTGATGTTGCGCCCGATCGTGAAACACGGCGAGCGCGTGCTCCAGACGCCTGCGCTGCCGGTGACACAGTTTGACGAATCGCTGCACACCCTCGTGGACGACATGTTGCAGACCATGTACGCCGCACCCGGCATCGGCCTGGCCGCGCCGCAGATCGACGTGCCTCTGCGGGTGTGCGTGATCGATCTCACCGTGGGCAAACGTGGCGGCGAGGTGATCACGCTGGTTAATCCCGTCTTCGTCGAGCGCGACGGCATGCAGCTGGAAGAAGAGGGTTGCCTGAGCGTTCCCGGATTCCAGGCCACCGTGCCGCGGCCCTCGCGCGTGGTCGTCAAGGGGCAGGACATCCACGGCAAGGAGGTTGTGGTGGAAGGCACCGGCCTGCTGGCCCGCGCGCTTCAGCACGAACTCGATCATCTCGATGGGCGCCTCTTCCTCGATCGCCTCCGCGCCCTCCAGCGCGATCTCATCGTCAAGAAGATTCGCAAGTTGCGGCGCGTCGGAAAGTGGTGAGCCCGATGCGTGTGGTGTTTTTCGGTACTCCTCAGTTCGCGGTTCCTTCACTGGCTGCCCTGCTCGATGCACATGACGTGGCGGCGGTGGTCACGCGCCCCGATCGACCACACGGGCGTGGCCAGAAGGTCAGTCCCAATCCTGTCAAGGCGCTGGCTGCCGCGCGCGGCATCCCCGTCTTGCAGCCGACGCGGCTCGACGACCCGGACTGGTTGGCGCAGATCGAAGCGCTGGGCGCAGACCTCGCGGTGGTGGTGGCCTACGGTCGGTTGCTGCCGCAGCGCCTGCTCGATATGCCGCGACTCGGATTCATCAACGTGCATGCATCGCTGCTGCCACGGTGGCGCGGCGCCGCGCCCATCCACCGCGCCGTGCTCGCAGGTGATGCCCAGACCGGTGTCACGATCATGCGGGTGGTTCTCGCACTCGATGCCGGGCCGGCTTTCGCTTCAGCCTCAACACCGATTGGTCCGACCGATACCAGCGACCTGCTCGAAACACGGCTGGCCACTCTGGGTGCCGAGCTGCTGGTGGCGACCATCGCCAACATGGCAAGCGGTGCGGTCGCTGAAATACCGCAGGATGAGTCAGGGGTGACCTACGCCGCACGGCTCGAGCGGAGCGAGAGCCAGATCGACTGGACCAGGCCTGCCGTGGAGATCGACCGGCAGATTCGGGGGTTACAACCGTGGCCCCTGGCAGCGGCGATCGTGGAAGGCCGGCGCGTCGCGTTCCTGAAGTCCTCTGTTGTGGATGCCGACTCGCCCGCCACCACGCCCGGCCAAATTCTGGAAGCCGGTGACAACGGCCTTGTGATCGCCTGCGGCACTGGCGCCGTTCGCATCACCGAAGTGCTTCCTGAAGGACGCCGCGCCATGCCGGCTTCTGCGTTCCTCCGAGGCACGCCGGTGAAAGTCGGGACCGTGGTCGCGGCCCTTCCGGAGCGGCCGGTCCAGGACGGCACGCGGTGACCAACGTCCGCGTGCTCGCAGCACGCGTGTTGCTTGGTGTACACCACGGTCGCTCCACATTGGCGACCGAGATCGACCGGGCACGGCGCAGCCTGACGGATGAACGCGACCGCGGCCTCCTCCTTGAACTGACGGCAGGCGTGTGCCGCTGGCGCGCCGAACTGGACGCGTGCCTTGAGCCGTTCAGCCAGCGCCCGCTCGACGAGATCGACCCGCCGCTCCTGGCCACACTCCGCGTGGCGATGTATCAACTTCGGCACCTCGATCGCGTGCCGGCACACGCCGTGGTCCACGAATCCGTCGAAGCGGCCCGCACCCTGGGCAATCCGCGGGCGGCGGGCTTCGTCAACGGCATTCTCCGCGCGTACCTGCGCGCGGCCGACACCGTCGCGTTGCCTCCGCGGCCCCAGGCCGAGTCCACACGCCGGCAACACCTGGCCTATCTGAGCACCACGCTTTCGCACCCTCGGTGGCTGGTGGCACGATGGCTCGATCGCTACGGGTTCGATGACACCGAGCGTTGGTGCCAGTTCAACAATTCCGCACCGGAGGTGACGGTTCGCGCGCGCCTGGCCGACTTGGATGCACTGACATTGGTGCAGGATGCCGGCGTCGCCGCCACCCGAGGACACTATGCCGCTGAGGTGGCGCGCCTCGCACCAGGACTGCTCGGCTCACTCGCACCTGACCTGCGCAAGGATCTGGTGGTGCAGGATGAGGGCTCGATCGCGGTGGCCCACGCGGTTGGAGCGAGACCCGGTGAACGGGTGCTCGACGTGTGTTCAGCGCCCGGCGGCAAAACGGTGATTCTTTGGAACGACATGGCGCATCAGGGCTGCCTGATCGCCACCGACGCGCGTGCGCCGCGGGTGCAGGTGCTGCGGCAGGTGCTGCAGGACGCCGCGGTGCCGGAGCGGATCGCCGTGGTGGACGCCACAAATCCGCTGCCGTTCGGAGATGTGTTTGACCGCGTGTTTGTGGACGTCCCCTGCTCCGGTCTCGGCACGTTGCGTCGCGACCCGGATGTGAAATGGGCGGTCACCCTCGAGTCTCTGCCCGGCCTCGCCGCGACCCAGCGCCGGATCCTGGCACATGCCGCCGCAGCGGTGCGTCCCGGGGGCACGCTGGTGTACGCCACGTGCTCTAGCGAGCCCGAAGAAAACGACGATGTGGTGGACGAATTTCTGGCGTCGAGCCCGACTTTCCACGAGCAGGCGCTCACCGGTGAACTGGCCGACGACCGCGGCCGGCTGCGCACCACGCCGACCCGCCATGGCCTCGACGCATTTTTCGCGGCGCGGTTGGTCCGGCACGAAGGCGCGTAGTACACTTTTTTCTCGTGCCCACTGCCCCGCGCCCCCTGCCATCGCCTCACGGTTCCCTGCGATCGCGCGTCTGGACTGCCGGACGATGGGCGTTGCTGCTGGCGGGGCTGGCCGCAACCTACGGAGTGTTCCTGCTCACTTCCATGCGCATCGCCATCAAAGTGCGCGAAGTGACGGTGCCAGACGTCCGTGGGCAGGCTGTGGACACGGCGTCGCAGACGCTGGAGGATCTGGGCCTGACCGTGGTGCTCGATCCCCTGCGGCGTCCCGATGCGGTGGTGCCGGCCGACCATATCTGGGCGCAGGATCCGGTGGCGGGCACTGTCATCAGGCGCCAACGCCCGGTGCGGATTCGTGTGAGCGACGGCATGCAAGCCGCGGCGGTGCCGGCCGTGATTGGAGAATCCGAACGGTCGGCGCAGATCCTGCTCGCGCAGGATCGCATTAGCCTGACGCAGACATCAGACATCAATAGTGCCGACTACGCTCCGGGCGTGGTCGTGGCCCAGGACCCGCCGGCCAAGAGCCAGGCGCCCGGGGTGGCACTGCTGGTGAACCGGGGCGAAGATGGCCTGACGTACGTGATGCCGGACCTGATTGGGACGTCCGGCGCCCGCGTGGCCGAGATCCTCAGACGCCGCCTCTTTCGCGTGACCATCGTCGGCGAGGTGCCGTACCCGGACCTGCCGTCGGGCACGGTCGTGCGACAGTCGCCGCAAGCCGGATTTCAACTCGCGCCGGGCGACCCGATCACGCTCGAGATCAGTCGATGAGTGTCCGTATTGCCCCGTCAATTCTGGCGGCGGACTTCGCGCGTCTGGGCGAACAGGTGTTGTCGGCGATCAGTGGCGGCGCCGGGCTCATTCATATCGACGTGATGGATGGCCACTTTGTGCCGAACATCACCATGGGTCCGCTCGTGGTGGCGGCGGTCAAGCGGGTCACTCCCCTGCCGCTCGATGTGCACCTGATGATCACCGACCCCGATCGGTATCTCGATGCGTTTGCGCGCGCCGGCGCCACGACCATCACGGTGCATGTGGAAGCCGCGCCCGATCTGCGCAAGACGCTGGCGCGCATTCGGGAACTCGGCATACGGGCAGGTGCGGCCATCAATCCCGACACGCCGGTCCACACACTCAGCGGCGTGGTGGACGTACTCGATCACGTCATCGTGATGTCCGTGCATCCGGGGTTCGGAGGGCAGGCCTTCATTCCGGGAAGCCTCGACAAAGTGCGCGCGGTGCGTGACCTTGTGGCCGGCGCCGGGCACGTGGTGGATATTGAGGTGGACGGCGGCGTGGACCTGACAAACGCTGCGGTGCTGGCGCAAGCGGGCGCGACGATTCTGGTGGCGGGAGCTTCCGTCTTCGGCACTCCGGACCCGGCCATCGCGACGCAGGCGCTGCTGAAAGCGGCCCGGGCCGGAGTTGCCTCCGCCTGATGCGCACGTCCACGACCACACTGCGCGTCCGCTACGCTGAAACGGATCAGATGGGCGTGGTCTATCACGCCAACTATCTGGTGTGGTTCGAGGTAGGGCGGACAGACCTGCTGCGGCAGCTGGGATGGACCTACCGGGAGATGGAAAAGACGGGCGTACGGCTGCCCGTGATTGAGGTCGAGTGCACGTACCGCAGCCCGGCGCGTTACGATGATGAGATTGAGGTGCGCACCACGGGACGGCTGTTGTCCGGTGTGCGCGTGGAATTCACGTACGAAGCGGTGGTGACGCCTGGGGGCATTTCCTCGGCCGTGGGCGTGACCCGGCATGCGGCGGTGAATTTGGATGGCCGGCCGTGTCGCCTGCCCGAACGTATTCGAGAGGCGTTTTTGTGAAGGCACTTGTGACCGGCGCCGCCGGGTTTATTGGATCGACGCTCGCCGACGCGCTCACCACGCGCGGAGTGGACGTGCTGGGCCTGGACTGTTTCACCGACTATTACGCCCGCGACATCAAGGAGGGGAATCTCGCGCCTCTGCGCGCGCGGCCGAACTTCGAGTTTGTCGAGGACACACTACAGACCGTTCCGCTCGATCCGCTCCTCGACGGTGTGACCCACGTGTTCCACCTGGCGGCACAAGCCGGGGTGCGCAAAAGCTGGGGCCGCGACTTCCTGACGTACACGACGAACAATGTGGACGCCACGCAGCGGCTGCTTGAGGCGGTGAAGGACCGGCGCCTCGAAAAATTCGTGTATGCGTCGAGTTCATCGGTCTACGGCGACAAGGCCCCCATTCCGATGCGCGAAGACGCCATGGTGCAGCCCGTCTCGCCGTATGGCGTGACCAAACTCGCCGCCGAGCACTTGTGCCTGCTCTACACGGCGAACTACGGGGTGCCTACCTCGTCGCTGCGTTTCTTCACGGTGTACGGGCCGAAACAACGCCCCGACATGGGGTTCCACCGCTTCATTCGGGCCGCGCTCACCGGCCAGCCCATCACGTTATACGGCGACGGCGAGCAGACACGCGATTTTACGTTTGTGGACGACATTGTGACGGCGCTGATTGCCGCCGGCGAGCGTGGACTGCCGGGCAGTGTCTACAACATCGGCGGCGGCAGCCGGGTGTCCATCAACCAGGTTTTGTCACTGATCCAGACCATTACCGGACGGCAGCTCGATATCCGGCGCGAGGCCAGCCAGAAGGGCGACATGCGCGACACCTTCGCCGATACGTCCAGAGCTAAGGCTGAATTGGGCTTTGTGCCGTCTACAACTCTGGAGCGAGGTCTCCAGGCCGAGGCCGAGTGGCTCTCGGCCCTGCTGGGCACGCCGCTCAGGTAAGATTGATTTCCTGCATGTTCATCCGCGCCGCTGTTGCCCGTCTTGTTTCCCCGGCCGTAGTCCTGCTTCTGGCAGTCGCGGTGTCTTCAACCGCCTGCGGCACGTCACAGGTGCTGCCCCCGGCTGGCCTCATGTCGGCCGACCAGTGGTTGTTTGAGCGTGCCACCGAGGCCCTCACCGACCGGAAGTGGTTCGCCTCACGCGAATATTTCCGCCGGCTGGTTGACGGGTATCCCCAGAGCGAACATCGTGAAGCCGCCAAACTCGGCGTCGGCGACACGTACATCGGCGAAAACTCGATCGAATCAAACATCCTCGCGATTAATGAATTCCGCGAGTTCCTGACGTTTTTCCCAGTCTCCCCGAGGGCCGATTACGCCCAGTACCGCATCGGGCTGGCGTACTCGCGCCAGATGCTGTCGCCGCAGCGCGACCAGACGGCCACCAAAGAAGCGCTTCGCGAACTTGAAGTCTTTCTCCAGCGGTACCCGGGCAGCAAGTACAAGCCGGACGTGGAAACCCTGGAGCGCGCCGCGCGCGACCGGCTGTCACAGTCGGAATACGAAATCGGCTATTTCTACGCCCGCTACAACCTCTGCGCCGGCGCCGTGGATCGCTTCCGCGCCGTGCTCGTCGCCGACCCGGCGTTCTCAGGGCGCGACGGCGTCTACTTCCACATGGGCGAGTGCCTGCTCAAGATGGGCACCCCGGCCGAAGCCCTGCCGTGGTACGAGCGCCTGATGGTGGAATTCGAGAAGAGCCTCTTCATCGAGCGCGCCAAGAAGCGCGTGGCCGAGATCAAGGGCAGCGTCACGCGCTAGCGTGTCGCCGGGTCTAAAGACCCGGCCTCCTTCCGGATGGAGGCCGGACCTTCAGGTCCGGCGACATTGTTCAGCTGCCGGTGGACGCGCGGGCCGGTGGGAACCGGCGGTAGTAGTCAATGCCAGACACCAGCGCGGCGATGGTGGCCACCCACAGGGCGATCTGGCCCAACACATAAAATTCGCGCATGTGCCCCTGGCCCAGAATCAGCACCAGGATGGCCACCACCTGCGCGACCAGTTTGATCTTCCCCAGGGGTGATGCCGGCAGCGCCTGGCCGCGTGCGTGGACGATGGTGCGGAGGATCGTCACGGCGAATTCGCGCCCGAGGATCACGGCCACCATCCAGGCCGGCGCCAACCCCATCTGCACCAGCGAGACCAGCGCGGCGGTGACCAGCAGTTTGTCTGCAAGCGGGTCCATCCACTGGCCGAATTCGGTGACCTGGCCGCGCCGCCTGGCGATGAAGCCATCGAGCCAGTCGGTCAACGAGGCAATACCGAAGATCGCGGCGCCGAGAATTTCCTTGCTGACGCCAAAGAACTGCCATGCATCCCATGAGGTCGATCTGTTAGGCGACTGGTCCGCAAGCAGGACCACGACAAGGATCGGCACGAGGAAGATCCGGCCAATCGTGAGGGCGTTGGGCAGGTTCACTGGCGGCCCCATTTTAGGACATTTCGCCATTTGTGGCATTTCGGCCATTTGGCCATTACGCAGATCTTGTACAGTGGGTGGTTGATATGAAGGCCATCCTCCTTGCGGGCGGCCAGGGTTCGCGACTACGGCCCCTGACCCTCAATACCCCCAAACCCATCGTCCCCATCTTCGACCGGCCGTTCCTCAGGTACCAGATTGAGCTGCTCAAGCAGGTGCCCGAGATCGATGAAATCGTGCTGAGCCTCAACTACCAGCCAAAGCGCATCGAAGAGGTCTTCGGTGATGGCAGCAGTCTTGGCGTGCAGATTCGGTATGTGGTGGAGCCCCAACCGCTGGGCACAGGTGGCGCCATCAAGTTTGCCGCCGGCCCGAAGCCATCCGGCCCGGTGGTGGTGTTCAACGGCGACGTCCTGACATCGGTGGACCTTCAGGCGGTGCTTGCGTTGCACCGGGAACGGAAGGCGCGCGCGACGATTGTCCTAACGCCAGTGCCCAACCCGTCGGCCTACGGACTGGTCGAGACTGACAACAACGGCAACATCAAGGCGTTCCTCGAAAAGCCGTCTGCCGATCAGATCACATGCGACACCATCAATGCCGGCATCTACGTGATCGAAGGCGAGACGCTCGACAGAATTCCCGAAGACACGAACTACTCGATCGAACGGGGCTACTTCCCTTCACTCATCGAGCGCCATGAGACGTTCGTGGCACACACCTATCGCGGCTACTGGATCGACATCGGCACGCGCGAAAAGTACCAGCAGGTCCATACCGACATCATGAACGGCACGTTTGTGGCGCCGCCGTTCGACACGGCGCCTGGAACGGCCGTCATTTCACCGGACGCGCGCATCGAACCGGGCGCCGTCATTGAAGGTCCGTGTTTCATTGATGCCGGTGCGGTTGTCAAGGAGGGCGCTCATGTCGGCCCGCTCAGCGTCATCGGCGCCAACTGTCACGTCGGCGAAGGCGCCCGTATTTCCGGCAGCATCCTGTGGCCGCATACCTGGGTAGACCGGCATGCCACGCTTGGTCCGCTTGTGGCCGGCCGGCATTGCCAGTTTGGCCGCAACGTCGAAGTCAGCGGCGCAGCGCTGCTCGGCGACAATTCAGTGGTGACAGACTTCTCACGCCTATGACTATTGACCCATCCATCTTCAAGGCGTACGACGTGCGTGCGCTCTACCCGTCCGAACTGAACGAACCGGCGGCATACCTCATCGGCCGCGCGTATGTGGCGTACCTCGAGTCGCAGGCCGGCCCTGCGGCCGCGCCGCTGCGTATTGCCGTGTGCAGAGACATGCGGCTGTCGTCGCCGTCGCTCACGCAGTCGTTCATCGACGGCGCACGCGACCAGGGCGCCGACATCACCGACTTCGGTATGGCCGCCACCGACATGATGTACTTCGCCGTCGCGAGCAAGGGCTTTGACGGCGGCGTGCAGGTCACCGCGTCGCACAACCCGAAGCAATACAACGGCATGAAGATGGTGCGGCGCGATGCGGTGCCGCTGTCGGGCGATGCCGGCATCGGCGAGATCCGGGAGATGGTCGTCGGCGGAACCATTCCCACGGCCTCACGCCCGAAGGGCCGCTACGAGACGGACGAGATGCTCGACGCGTACGTGGAGCGCGTCATGGGCTTCATCGACCCCGCGGTTATCCGGCCATTCAAGGTAGTCCTCGATGCCGGCAGCGGCATGGCGGGCCTTGTCGCCCCCAGACTCTTTGACCGGCTCCCCTGCCAGACCACCCGCCTCTGTTTCACCGTGGACGGCACGTTCCCCAACCACGAAGCCAATCCCCTCATCGAGGAAAACCGCCGCGACATCGTCGAACGCGTGATCGCGGACAAGGCGGACATCGGCATCGCGTGGGACGGCGACGCCGATCGGTGTTTCTTCATCGACGGTACCGGCGAGTTCATCGCGGGCGATTTTGTGACGGCACTTCTGGCCGAGAGTTTTCTCATGAAGACGCCGGGTGAGCCTATCGTCTATGACGTGCGTGCCAGTTACGCGGTCAAGGACACTGTGGCGAAGTACGGCGGCACGGCGCTCATGAACCGCGTGGGCCATGCCTTCATCAAGGGACGCATGCGTGCCGAAAATGCCGTGTTCGGCGGCGAAGTCACGGGCCACTACTACTTCCGCGACTATTTCTTCGCCGACAACGGCTTCATCCCGGCGCTGCTGATCCTCGAGTTGATGTCACGCAAAGGGCAGACCCTGGCGGAACTCCTGGCCCCCCTGCGCGCGAAGTACTTCATCTCGGGCGAGATCAACACCAAGGTCGCGAGCATGGACCTGATCGACGGACGGCTGAAGGCCCTTGCAGACAAATACGCCGACGCCCACACCTACACCGTAGATGGCTTCTCGGCCGAATACCCGGACTGGCACTTCAACGTGCGTGCGTCAAACACGGAGCCGCTGCTGCGCTTGAATCTGGAAGGGCTGACGCCCGAGATCATGGAGTCACGGCGCGACGAGGTGCTCGCGATTATCCGTGCGTGATATCGTAAATCTCACCCTGAGCGCGGGCTTAGCATAGTGGTAATGTCCTGGCTTCCCAAGCCAGTCAGACGGGTTCGATTCCCGTAGCCCGCTCCAGCCTTCGCCAATCGCTCGCTTCGCGAGCGGCTACGGCTAGGCGAGCCCAGAGAGCACACTGCGAAGGCTGCCCCGCCATAGCCAGGAGCGTAGCGACTGTCCGGCGACGGCGGGCACTATCGAACAGCGAATTGTATTTCGTTGGATTCCAACCCCGCGCTGGTCACGGTAAGGTCCCACACGCCTGCACTGCCCAGCATCACTGTCGCCGTGAACGTGGTCGGCGACTGGACTGTGATTGCGCTGCCCTGATACGTCGTCCACACGCCGTTGGGCGCGTCCAGCAGAATGCTGAGGCCGCTGGCGAAGCGTTCGCCGGTCACGGTAATTGTTTGCGCGGTGCCGCTCGCGGTCGGCGAGCCTGGCGACAGCGACACGATGCGCGGCGCGTTGGGATTGCTGGGATTGCTCGGCGACGTGGGGTTGTCATCGCCGCACGCAGTGGTCAATCCAAGCCCGACAACGAGTGCGCTTGCAGCAAGAAACGTCTTCCGTGACATGGCCATGTCTACTCCTCACCGCGCGGCAGCGGCGCTACCAGTATGAAAATTGCGAGGACACGTTTCACGAGTAGCTCCTGCAGAAATAGAGCAGCAACGTGCCCAACAACAAGCTTGGCGCGTGATCAGGACCGCCGTCTGTACCTAAACGCACAAGCTCATGAATACACGTGAAGGCCGAGGGGCGTAGCGACTATTCGGCGACGGCGGGCCTAACCCCCGGCCCGAATCCCGTTGTAGTCTCACTCATGAGCACACTCCCGGATCCGCCCGAGTACCAGACCCTCGAGAACATCCCGGACGCCGTGGGAAAGTTCCGGGCCATCGGTTGTTCGCTCGTCATAGGCGGGGACAATTACACCGGTGGCGTGGACACCGACGCAGGCGGCCGGCGCCTCTCGCGGGACCTGAGGGAACTAGAGAGAGACCCGATCAGGGATCGGCTCACCACGCTGGCTCGGCTTGAAGAGCTCTACAACTACGCCCTTCAATGTCAGTACCAGAACACGCTTCCGACGACCAAGCCGAAGGGGAAATGCCGCCTGGTGGTCAGGTTCTCACCTGACGACGGCTCGATCGAGAGCTACGATTTTAATCGGTGAAACCGCGGCCTTGAGATCCTGCCCCGCCATAGCTAGGCGGGTACACGGCCTCGTACGACCCGTCGCTCGCCTCGAAGACGGCGTACTGGATGCCCTTGATGGTCTCCGTCGTGAACGCGACCGGGCCGCCGTTGCGCGTGAGGCTCGCGAGCGCGTCGCCACGTGCCGAGAAACGCGGCAGGAGCGCACGCAGCCCGTTCGAGCCCGCGCCGCCCGCGATCGTAAAGGTGAGCCGGTCGGTCGCCCACGCGAGCGCGCCGAACACGGAGGAGTTGCGGCCGTCGAGCCAGACGAGCATCTGCCGCGCCGACACGACCGGCACGCTGCGCGCCAGAGCGGACGCCACGGTGGCGTCGGACTGCGACGACGGCGAGCGGTCGGTGTGGTGGTTGGTGGTGAACGCCCCGTAGTAGCCGAGCGCGCCGATGGCGTTATCCAGGAGCACGTTCGGGTTGAAGGGGTGCGACTGTCCCGACTCGTCGGTCAGCTGCGTCGCCGCCTGGTAGACGTCGATCATTGAGCCGTCGAGAGCCGCGAAGCGCATCGGCATGCCGGAGCCGGTAAACATGCCGGGCCGGTCGAGGATCCAGCGCGGCGGCCAATAGTAGTAGTTGGTGTCGAGCCTAATCCCTTTGGCCAGCTCGACGCTCGCGTGCGTCGACCAGTCCTGCCACCCGATGCAGTGCATGCGCTGAGTCGTCGGCGCCGGAAGGCTCGGGAACTGGGCCGCGAACGTGGCCAGCTGGCTGTTGAACAACGTGAGCGGCGTGCCACCCGGCCAGGCGAGCGTGCAGCCGCTCTCGACGTGGACGCCGAGCTCGAAGCCCTGGTTGTGCCACGAAAGGGCCAGCGCGTCTGTGAGACCGCCGCCGGGGTAAATGTAGGAGGTGGCTCGCACGCACTCCCAGTCGGCGACGGAGCAGCCGGGCGGGCTCTGGCTGACGTACGTGGTGAAGCGCCCAACGGTCGAGCCGCAGCAGCCGTGGTGGTCGCCGGTCATGATGACCACGGCGCGCTCCATGCGCGGGAAATACCAGAAGCGCGGGATCGGGATGCGGTCGAGTCCCATGTGCACGATCAGATTCGCCAGCAGCCGCTGCTGTTCGTCCGCCTGGGGGATCGCCACCTTGTCCAGGTTGATCCAGTCGGGGAAGTACATGTCGCTGGCACGAATCCCCACCTCGCCGTCACGCTCCTGGCCCGCCCAGGCCGGATTCCCCTGGCGCGTGTAGACGACGGAGCGGGCGAGGTCGTAGGCGAAGGCAGCCGCCTGGCCACCCTTCGAGCCGACGCTCACCAGCGTCACCGCCGGGTGCTGGGTGGGCGTGGTCGCATTACTGTGAAGCATAGCCACGGCCGTGGCCCCGTTCGGTGAGTAGAGGTCGGCCGTGCCGTGGAACTGGATCGTCTGCCCGACGATACCGACCCCGGGGCCAGCCCCTGTGTTCACCAGGAGATAGCCCTCCGCCAGCACACCCGGTGTGTCCTTGAGCCCAAGGAGCCTCGAGAGCTGCGGATCTGGCCGCATCGCGATGAGGTTCCCGCCGGCGTTCACCCAGCTCGTGAGCATCGCCACCTGCGCCCCGGTCAGCGCCATCTCGCCAAGCACGGCGACGTCGTATGCCGCCAGCGTCGCGGCGTTGAGCGAGCCGATCTCCGCGACGGCGAAGGCGTTCAGCCCCTCGGCACGGAGAATCTCGGCGTAGTAGCGCGTGAACGGGTTCGCCGGCGAGGTGACAACGAGCACGGGACCGCCCGGTCCCTGATCAGGGTTCGGCTGTGCATGAGCGACGCTCGCGGTCAGTACGAGGAGGGAGAGAGTTCGCAGTATCCGCATTGCAGGCGTCATCGTAGCCCTTTACCGGCAAGCCGACAGGCCGCGTTGAGGGCTGCAGGCCGCGACGTTCTGGGCCTAACTCCCGACGCGGATACCGACGAGCCGGGTCTCGGTCGTGGTGCCAATGGTGGCAGTGACTTCGATCACGTAGTCGCCTGGCGCCAGCGGCGCGAGCAGCGCGTCGAGTCCCAGCATCAGACGCCCGTCCACCTCACGCTCGGTCAGCGTGATATTGACCGCGATCGGCTGGCCGTTGCGGCCAAGCAGGCGCGCTTCTCGCCGATCCAGTGGCCCGGTGATGGGCCAGTCCACATGCACGCGTTCCGTCCGGCGGAAATCGAAACCCGCCACCGGCAGCAGCGGAGAGCGCGACGAGGGGGTGGCGCGATAGATCAGTGGGCCGCCGATCACGGCGCCGGTATCGCGCGTCACATCCGTCCGCGCGAGAAACGTCAGCGGCACCGCGCGGAGCATCACCGAGACATTGGCCTGGGTGGTCCCTGGCGGCACGTCCATGACGACGACCCCACCGCGTGACGTGGCCATTACTCCGACCTGCCCCTTGGCCAGTTCCGCTCCACCGGCGCCGGTGACCGTCACATCAAGCGTGCCGCCACGCTGCAACGCCCCGCGCTCCAGTTGCGGGCCACTGACCTCGGCCACCACCGTCAGCTTCCCCGTCGGCCCTGCTCCCAGCGTCGCATGGACAAATAGCTCCGACGATGGACGAATGCGCGAGAGCGCATCAAGCGCCGCCTCAACCGGCGACGGGCCTGTGGGCCCAGCAGGAGCAGACGCCGCCGCAGATCGGGCCGAGCGCTCGGCTTCGGTGGGCGCCGTGTAGCCGCGACGCGCCTTCACGTCGATGCCCGGCTGCTTCACCTTCACCGAAATCCGGCGCGCCTTGCCATCAAACTTGCGGTTCGACGAGTAGTAACCCAACAAGTAATACGCCTTGAGCTGATCGCTGACGCGCAACAACCCCGCCTTCAAGTCGTTGGTGTTCACCACGGCCAGTCCGTCGGTGTTCTCCGCCAGCGTCTGCATCGACGAACTTCGGTTGCTGATGTTCTCGCTGTTCTGACGGAGCACGGAGTCGCCGATATTTCCGGTCCCCATCAGCCGCTGTGAGATAGGCACATCAAACGTCGCGAGTCCCGCGGGGTTCACAGGGTAAAACGTCACGTTCGATCGGTTGGCTCTCGCCATGATTTCGCGGAAGCGTGACTGCAGATTGATGTTGGCGTACCGCACCAGATACTGATCACACACCGGCGGCCGCTGCCGGCCTGTCAACCCCATCAATCCGCCGTCGTCGTTAAAAAGCCGCCACCCTTCGGTGAAAAGGATGACGGACGTGCGGCCTTCGCGAATCTGACCGAGGTAGATGACGAAGTCCTCGAGATGCTGGAGCGTCTGCTCTTCGCGCGCTCTGTCGATGATCACGTCAGCCGCGGGACGCATCGACGAGCCATCACGAATCCATCCCTCCCGCCCCTGGTTATCGGCAGGGAAACACTGCTCGATCTCCTGCTCAGCCGGCGTCCGGACCAGCGAGTTCCGGGTGCCCCAGGCCCAGTGGCGCGTCAGCATGCCTTCAGCCGACACCAGCTTGCGGGCAAACGCCATAGTGTGCGGCGGCTGGTTCGGCGTGGTGACCGCAAAGAGGTCGTTCTCACCAATCAGCGCGTTCAGCATCGTCACCAGCGGCCCGCGCGTGGCGCGCGCGCCTTCGATCGACACATGGGGCACATCGAGATACACGACAAAGGCACGTGTGCGGGCATCGGCCGCGATCAGCATCGACTCCCGCACCGTGTTCGGGTCGCGTCTGGCGGCTTCGGCCGGCACCTCGGTGCCGGTGATGAACTCGAAGTTTTCGATCGCTTGCGGCTGCCCGTCTTCTTCCACGGTAAAGTCCGCGGCCGTCAGCCCCTCAACCACTTTGCCGTCGCGCAGCGGATACGCGTCAACGGTCACAAAATGCGCATCCGACCGAAATACCGGGAGTTGCTGTGTGGGCTGCTGCGCGGCCACTGGCACAAGCAGACCGAGTGCCGCTGCAAGCAACACGGCAACTAACAGACCTTGGCGAAGCATGGCCTACGGTACCACCCGGAATGCCACGAGCGCGACCTTTGAACCGGACGCAGACGATACCCGCAACTCCACCACGTAGTCGCCCGGCGCGAGGGGGCCGAGCGCCGCATCGGCGACGATCAACGGGCCGGACGCACCGGCGCGTTCGGTGAGCGTCACCGCCACAGCCAGCGGCTGACCGTTGCGCCCGAGTAGACGGGCAGATCGTTCGGTCAACGGCTCATGCACCGGCCACTCCACGTGCAGCCGTTCCTGGCGGGTAAAGGCAGGCGCCGTGACGGGCACGATCGGCGAGCGCGGCGACGGCGTGGCCCGGAACACGGCCGGCACACCAAGCACCGGCGCAGCATCGGCTTTCAGATAGCGGCTCACATTGAACGTGCGGTCATCGGCCGAACGGAGTCCCGACAACACATCGAGCGCCAGTTGAACCGGCGAGGGCCCTGACGCGGCAACAGGGTTGGCCCGCGCGATCCGTTCCTCTTCGGTCGGCGCCCGGTAACTGCGCCGCGCCCGCACTTCGAGGTCGCCCGCCTTCACGCGGATGCGGCGCACGCGACCGTCGAACGTGCGATTTGTCGAGTAGTAACCCAGCAGATAAAACGACCGTAGTTCCTCGGTGACGCGACGCAGGCCGGCGCGCAGGTCGTTGTTCCCCACGACGGCCACACCGTCGGTGTTGTCAGCGAGTGTGCGCAAGCCGTCAGACCTGGTGGTCACGCGCTCGAAGTCGTCGCCCATCGATGAGTTTGCATTCGGCGCCAGGACCACGACCTCAGACGCCGGACTGTCAAACACCACCAACCCAGCCGGATTCACGGGAAAGAAGGACACGTTGCGGCTGTTCGCTCTCTGGATCAGCTCCCGCATCCGCGCGCGCGGGTCTTCGCGGGCAATTCGTTGCCCCATCAGGATGCACGCGCCGCGATGACCCTCCGTCACGGTGTCAAACATTGTCAGACGCCCCCCGACGTTCGCGGGCGCAGGAGGCTGCATCCCCTGGGTGTCTTCGATTTCCCGGATCAGCGCCGGGTCCGGAGGTTGCAGGCGCCAGCCCTCCGTGACAATCACAATGGACGTCTGCCCTTCGCGGAGATGGCCGGCATACTCAACCAGATCATCAAGGTGATCCAGCACTTTCAGCTCGCGGTGGCGCTCGATGATCACGTCGGGCAGCTTGCGCATGCGGGCGCCGTCCTGCACCACCCGTTCCACCGGCCCCTGCTGCGTGAGTTTGTACGCGAAGCAATCGACGATGCCGCGTTCGTCTTCGTCTTTCAATGCGCTGTCGCGCGTGCCCCAGGCCCAGTAGCGGCTGAGCATGTCGTCGGTCGTGACGACCTTGCGTCCGAAGGTCAGCGTGCCGGGCGTGTGTTTGGTGGTGGTGACGCCGAACAGATCGTTGGGCGACAGCATCTGGTTCAGCATCTGGACCAGAGGCACCCGTATGCGGTGGGCCCCGGCCACCGAGACGTGATCGATGTCGAGGTCTACGATGAAGGCACGGTTGCGCGGGTCGGCCACCAGCGCACGAGACTCGGCCAGCGAATTCGGATCGCGCCTGGCACTCTCGGGTTCCGCCGCCCCGCCGGCGACGAACTCGAATGTGTCGATGGCCTGTGCCACGCCTTCTTCAGTGATGGCGAAGTCGGCGGCCGTCAGTCCTTCAACGACCTTCCCGTCTCGCAAGGGATACGCGTCAACGATGACAAACTGCGCGTCGGAGCGAAAAACGGGGCGCTGTTGGGCCAGCGGAGCGTGCACGACCGCCGCGCACACGATGGACACCAGACCGAGTCGAACGGCCGTTCTGAACATGGCACCTCACCCGGACGCTGGCGCCACCCAGATTACATCAAGGTCCTACCCGGCAACAGCCAGCAGTTGAATCTCAAAGATCAGCGTCGCGTTCCCTGGAATGACGTTTCCGGAACCGGCGGCCCCGTACCCAAGCTCGGGCGGAATAATGAGGAGGCGCTTTCCGCCCACCTTCATGCCCGGCAGGCCCTGATGCCAGCCCTGAATCACGGACGTGACGCCGATAGTGAACTCGTACCCGAGCCCGGCGATGTTGGCGTCGAACTGAGTGCCTTTGTTATCGGTGGCAGTGGTCGAATACAGCCACCCCGTGTAATAGACCCGAACGGTCTTGCCCGTGGCCGCCGTCGAACCGGTCCCAACCGTGATGTCGGTCGCCGAAAACGGAATGCCGAGGCTCGGGGCCAGCGGATTGTCGTCGCCACAGCCCGCAGCAAGCAGCAGGCCGGAGAACAAGAGAACATTCGCAAATTTCATAATCCCTGACATTCTAGCCATTCCGCCATTCGGCCATTGCAGACATTTCGCCATTTCGGTCATTTGTGACATTTCGCCATTAAGACCGGCCCGCTGGTACAATGGCCGGTTGATGATCTCTGTCGCCAATGTTTCCATGCGTTATGGCTCGAAGGTGCTCTTCGATGACGTGACCACCACGTTCTCGCCGGGCCGCCGGTACGGCCTGACCGGCCCCAACGGGTCGGGCAAGTCCACCTTCATGAAGCTCCTGACCGGTGAGCTGACACCCCAGAAGGGGTCGGTCTCGCGGCCACCCAAGCTCGGCGTCCTCTCCCAGGACCAGTTCGCCTACGACGCCTTCCGCGTGGTGGACACGGTCATCATGGGCAACAAGCGCCTGTGGGACACCCTCCAGGAACGCGAGCGCCTCTACAACCTGCCGTCGATGACCGACGCCCAGGGCATGCGCCTCGGCGAACTCGAGGGCATCGTCGGCGAAGAAGACGGGTATTCAGCCGAAAGCGACGCAGCTGTGCTGCTGCAGGGCCTCGACATTCCCAACGAGGTGCACGAACGCACCATGGCGGAGCTGCAAGGCGGCCAGAAGGTGCGTGTGCTGCTGGCGCAGGCGCTGTTCGGCAACCCGCAGGCCCTGCTGCTCGACGAACCGACGAACCATCTGGACCTCGACTCGATCCACTGGCTCGAAACCTTCCTCGAGCGTTACGACGGCACGCTGATCGTGATCTCGCACGATCGCCACTTCCTGAACGCGGTGTGTACGCACACGGCGGACATCGACTACCAGACGATCATCACCTACACCGGCGGCTACGACGACATGGTGCTGGCCAAGATGCAGATCCGCTCGCGCATTGAAAGCGAAAACGCGCAACGCGAAAAGAAGATCGACCAGCTCAACGACTTCATCGCCCGATTTTCGGCCGGCACCCGCGCGTCGCAGGTGGCCTCGCGACGCAAGGAAGTGGAACGGCTCCAGACAACGGACCTGGCGCGATCGAACATCCAACGTCCGTACATCAAGTTCACCATGAACCGGCCATCGGGTCGCGTCGCCCTGGAGTTCGAGCATGTGCGCAAGGCTCACGGCTCACTCAAGGTCATCAAGGACTTCAGCGCGGTTGTGACGCGCGGCGAGAAGATTGTGCTGGTGGGCCGTAACGGCGTGGGCAAAACCACCATGCTCAAGGCGCTTCTGGCGGAGGGGCCTGGTCAGCCGGCGTCACCGGATGACATTGACAGCGGCATGGTTCGCTGGGGGCACGAGGCATCGATCGGGTACTTCTCACAGGACCACACCGGCGCCATCCAAAAGGGAATGACTGCCGTGGAGTGGCTCCATCAATTCGACCCCGATCTGTCGCGACAGGACATCCACGGTCTACTGGGCCAGATGCTGTTCCGCGGCGAGGAAGGGCTCAAACCCACCGAAGCGCTCTCGGGCGGCGAGACGGCGCGGCTCCTGTTCTGCCGAATCATGCTGCAGAAGCCCAACGTTCTGGTCTTCGACGAACCCACCAACCACCTGGACCTCGAGTCCATCAACGCCCTCAACGTGGGCTTGCAGAAGTTTGAGGGCACCGTGCTGCTGGTCACCCATGACCAGGACCTGCTCGAAGAAGTGGGCACGCGTGTCTGGAACTTCGCCAACGGCGAGATCGAGGACTTTAAAGGACCGCATGAGGAGTTTGAAGCGGTCCTCGCGCAGCGATGACATTCGGGCATTCCCGCCATTCGGGCATTGCAGACATTTCGCCATTTGTGACATTTCGGCCATTTCGCCATTACGCGCAGAGACCGTACCGCGCCAACCTTTCATGCGCGTCTTCCGTCTATGTCTCTGTCACCTATGGCACAGACAGATATCCTCGACCGCGAGCTGAAAAAGGGCTCGGCTGAACTCCTGATTCTTTCGCTCGTGGAGGCCCGAGCCCGGCACGGGTACGAGATCAGCAAGCTGATCGAGTCGCGCTCCCAGGGCCAGCTGAAGTTCCACATCGCGTCCCTGTATCCCCTCCTCTACCGCCTCGAAGAGCGCGGCTGGATTACCGGCACCTGGCTTGAGAAAGCCGGTGAGCGCCGCCGGCGCTTTTATCGGCTGACGCCGATCGGGCGCAAGATCCTGGTGGCTCAGCGTGCCACCTGGAAGGCCTTTGTTGAATCCGTCGCACGCATCACGGAAGGCGAACATGCCTGAAGCCACTCCGACCTGGACCGCCGATATCCGCGCGCGCCTCTTATCCCTGGCCTTGGCGCCCGAGCGCGAGGCCGAGATCGTCGAAGAGCTTTCGCTCCACCTCGACGAACGGTATCGCGAGCTTGTCAACGAGGGCCTGAGCCCGGCAGACGCCCGGATGACCGCGCTGGCAGACCTCCGGGAACCCGATTTGCTGGCGCGATACATGCGGCCCCTGCGGCAGTCGTCCTCTCCCACTCCGATGGTACCTGGAGAGCCCCGCCGGGCGTGGTTCGGCGACCTGTGGCGCGACCTTCGGTACGCCGCGCGAGTACTTCGGCGCCAGCCGGGCTTCACCACCGCCGCCATCCTCACACTCGCCCTCGGCATTGGCGCCAACACGGCGGTGTTCAGCGTGATCCAGCACGTTCTGCTGTCGCCACTGCCCTACAGCGAACCCGATCGAGTGGGTGTGATCTGGAGCAAGTGGACGGGCTACGACAAGACCTGGGTGTCAGACGCAGAAGTGCGCGACTACCAGACCCGCGCAAGTGTGTTCGAGGCCGTCGGCGCGTGGTCGGTCGGCCAGGCGAACCTGAACGGCGAGGGGGAGCCTGCGCGCGTGGGAGGTGCGGCGGTCACAGCCAACCTGTTCGACGTGCTCGGCGTGAAGCCCCTGCTGGGACGGACGTTCACGCCGGACGAAGTCACCGATGCGGGCACGGCAGCCGTCGTCCTCAGTTATTCGCTGTGGCAAAGCCGGTACGGCGGCGACCCTGCCATTCTGGGCCGAACCATCCTCATCAACGGAACAGCCACGCCGGTCGTGGGTGTGATGCCAGAGCGGTTCCGATTGCCAACTGACTACGTGCAGGATGCCGAAGAGCCCACCGTCCTCTGGACGCCGTACCTGCTGGCGAACGACAACCGCGGCAGCCACGGCCTTCACGCCGCCGCCCGCCTCAAGCCCGGCGTCACGATGGCCCAGGCGAATGCCGACCTGCTCAACATCACCACCGCGCTGAGGAAGGAAGGCCTGTACCCCGCCGGCTTCGACTTCTCCGCGTTCATTGTCAGCACCACCGATGAAGCGTTTGCCACGGTGCGGCAGCCGCTGTGGCTGGTATTCGGCGCCGTCGGGTGCCTCCTGCTCATCGCCTGCGCCAATGTCGCCAACCTCCTGCTGGTCAGGGCCGAGTCCCGAGCCCGTGAACTCGCCGTGCGAAGCGCGCTGGGAGCGGACCGGTTCCGTCTGGTGCGCCAGTTGCTGGGCGAAGGACTTTGGCTCGCCGTCGGCGCAGCAGTGATCGGTGTCGGCATCGCGTTCGCGGCGGTCAAAGTCATCGGCCTCTCGGGCCTCGCGGGTGTGCCCCGCGCCCAGGAGATCACGCTGGATGCACCGGTTCTTCTATTTTCCGTGGCACTCACCATGGTGACGCTGCTCGTGTTCAGCCTGGCGCCGGCGCTGCGCGCGGCACGGGTGGACCTGACGGATGCGCTCAAGGACGGGTCGCAAAGTGCGACGACCGGCGGCCAGCGGCTGCGGATGCGTCACGCACTGGTGGTTGGCGAAACGGCGATGGCGGTGATCCTGCTGGTCGGCGCGTTGCTCCTCACCCGAAGCATCTGGCAACTGCAGAAGATTGACCTCGGCTTCAACCCGAATGGCGTGCTCACGATGCGCCTGTCGTTGCCTGCGAGCGTGTACGACACACCGGAGAAGGTCGTCGGATTCTACGACCAGCTGCTGCGCGAGGCGCGCGCCACACCCGGTGTGTCGGAGGCGGGCCTCATGCGTGTGCTGCCGCTGGCTGCTCTCATCGGCGACTGGGGCCTGCGCGTGGATGGCTATACGCCTCAGCCCGGCGTTGGCACGCCCGGCGACTGGCAGGTGGCCTCGGACGGCGCACTTGCCGCGCTGGGCGAACGGCTCGTCGAGGGCCGCGACCTGGCACCGGGCGACACGATCGGCACCGAGCAAGTCGCGCTCGTGAACGTCGCGATGGCGCGCAAGTACTGGGAGGGCCGCAACGCGGTCGGCGGTCGATTCAAGATGGGTGGCAATCCCCACGCCCCCTGGATCACCGTCGTCGGCATCGTTGACAACGTCACGCACAACGGCATCACCACGAACATCAAACCCAAGTTCTATCGACCCGTCGGACAGTTCCACCAATCCGTCCCCGGCGGATCGCCTGCGCGCAACATGACGTTGATCGTGAGGACCGCGGGCGAGCCGATGGCCCTGGCGCGTCCGCTGCGCGATCGCATTCGTCGTATCGATCCGCTGTTGCCCGTCGCGGCCATTCGCACGATGGACGAAGTGGTGGGGACTTCGATCGCGACGCCGCGACTGACGGGACGCGTGCTGCTGCTCTTTGCCGCGCTCGCGCTGCTCCTGGCCGGCATCGGCATCTACAGCGTCTTGTCCTATGTCGTGAACCTGCGGCGCCAGGAGATCGGCATTCGGCTCGCCATCGGCGCAGCGCCCTCGCAAGTCCGCGGCCAGGTGCTGGCCAGCGGAATGCGGCTCACGCTGATCGGCGTCGCGCTCGGACTGCTGCTCGCCGCAGCGGTCACGCCGTTCCTCGCGCCCCTGCTGCACGAGGTCGGGCCCACCGACACGGTCACGTTCGCGGCGGTTGCCGGCGTGTTACTCGTCGTGGCCGCCGCCGCGTCACTCGTGCCCGCATGGCGGGCATCCCGAGTGGATCCGCTCACTGCCCTGCGGCAGTGACGTCCTACGACGGATCACAGGAGCACACGGAGATAAGGAGGCTTCTGCGGTCACGACGAATCACAGGAGGACACGGAGACAAGGAGGCTTCTGCGGTCACGACGGATCACAGGAGCGCACGGAGACAGGGAGCTTCTTTGAATCCTATGATCCGGCGTAACCCGAGGACTCCCGCCCTCCTTTTCTCCTGTAATCCGTCGTCCCTCCCCATCTCCTCAGCTCCTGTTATCCGTCGTGGCGGAGCGCGACGATCGGATCAACGCGCGCCGCCCGGAGTGCCGGGACCAGCGCGGCGAGAAGACCGGTGAAGACCAACAGCCCGCCGGCAGCAGCAAACACGACAGGGTCGTGCGGCGTGACGCCAAACAGGAACGACTGAACCAGGCCCGCGGCCGCCCATGCCCCGGCGAGACCCAGGAACAGCCCTCCGAGCATCACCACAGACGCCCGGCCGAGGACCATCGCCATCACCCGATGTGGCATGGCGCCGAGCGCCATGCGCACGCCAATCTCCTGAGTCTGCTGGGCCACTGCGTACGCCATGACGCCGTAGATGCCCGCACTCGCGATGACGAGCGCGAGTGCACCAAATGCCCCGACGAGCAGCATGTTGAATCGGCGCTGCTCCGTTTGGGCGCGCAGGGACTCTTCCAGGGACTCCTGGTGCACCGGCACCCCCGGTACCGACGCCAGCACCGCGGCTCGAATCGCGGACGCGGTGGCGCCCGATGTGTCGCGCGTGCGCGTGAGCACGCTCGCACCAATCGACGGCTCTTGCGCCAGGGCAAAATACACACCGGGACTGATGGGTTCTTCCGGGCCCACCAGGTGAACGTTACCCACCACGCCAATGACCACGCGTTCGACTTTGTCGATCGCAATCCGCTGTCCTACCGGGTCAGCGCCGGCAAAGTATCGAGCGGCCGCTTCCTCATTCACCACCGCCACAGCAGGCGCTCCGGCACCATCGCGCCCGTCGATCACACGCCCCCGGCGGAGCGGTTGCCGCACAACGTCGAAGTATCCTGGTGAGACTTCCTGAATCTGTACCTGATCCTCTTCGCGCGTAAACTCACGGCCCCCGACGACGGCCAACAAGTTCGTTTTATAACTCCCCGACAGTGGAGAACCACCCGCCACTGCCGCCGCGGCCTCAACGCCGGGAAGCGCCTGCACGCGGGCCATGACGTCGGCGAGCGCCGTAGTCGAGCGTGCGCGCGCGTCCGCCAAACCGGCGTCGTCGAGTTGGGTGATGCGGGGATTCACGTTGGTCGACAACACATCACGGTGATCAATGCCGAGATCGACGGTCACGAGCCGGATGAAACTTGAGACAAAGAGTCCCGCACCGACGACAAGCATGACCGCGAGCGCCACCTCGGCCACCACGAGGGCCGAGCGCACGCGGTGTTTCATCCGGCCTCCGGTGGCTGACCGTCCACCATCCCGAAGCGATGCCTGCAGGTTTGGTCGCGACAATTGCAGCGCGGGAATCACCCCACAAAGAAGGCCCGTCACGACCGCCGCCATCGCGGCCACGAGAAGGACGCGTAAATCCAGACCAACAGTCGCGAGCCGGGGCAGGTCGTCCGGTATCGAGGCGCGCAGCACGCTCACGCCCCACAGCGCGATGAGCAGTGCCACCGCGAGTCCGGCGATCGACAACACCAGACTCTCCACCAACAAACTTCGAGCGATGCGCCACCGGCTGGCCCCAAGGGCGGCACGCACCGACATCTCCCTCGATCGATTCGCGGCTCTGACCAGCATCAGGTTGGCCACGTTGGCGCAGGCGATCAGGAGAACGCAGCCCACGGCACCCAGGAGCAACACCATCCAGTTCCGCGTGCGTCCGACCGTGGCCTCATGCAGTGGCGCTGCGGCCCAGGTCCTGTCCTCAAACCAGTCTGGATACTTCGCTTCGAGGGCAGACGTGATTCTCTCCATCTCACCCCGTACCTGCTCCATCGTCGTGCCGTCTTTAAGGCGCCCCACCACGCGCAAGCTGTATGTACGCCCCGTCTGGTTTCGGTTTCGAATGCGCTCCCTGGCGGTTGGCGCGTAGGGCGCGACGATGTCGGTGGGTTTGAGGGCGCCGACGGGATACGCGAAGTGTGCGGGCAGCACGCCGACGATTTGCCACACACCGCTGTCGAACGTCATGGTCTTGCCGACGATGCCGGGATCGGCATCAAAGCGGCGCCGCCAGAGGCTGTCGCTGATCAGGAGGACCCGATCGCGCCCCTCTGTTTCGTTGTCTGCCGTGAAGGCCTGCCCTCGTTGCGGTCGCACCCGCAAGACGTCGAACAGACTGGCCGTGGCACGAATCGCCGTCAGATCCTCGGGTTCGCCGCTGTCTCGCACCGTAAAGCCCCGCCCGCCCACGCTCGCGGCGATCGACTCGAACACCGTCAGCATATCCAGCCAGTCGCGGTAGTTCTGTGACGCCGCGGAGCCCACAAACCAGGCCGGCACCGGGCGGTTCCTGTCTTTCTCGCCGACCGCGACCAACCGATCGGCACGTTCAAACGGCAGGTCGCGCAGCAGAACCGCGTCAACCACCGAGAAGATCGCGGTGCCGGCACCGATGCCAAGTGCCAGGACAAACACCGCCACCGCCGTGAAGCCCGGGGCGGCGCGGAGTGCGCGGACCGACATTCGAACGTCCTGCCAGATCCCATCACCCAGATGTCCCCGGCCACGAGTGGGATGCGACGCGCGAGCTTCTTTGCGCAGGGCGATAACCAACGTCAGCGCGGCAGCCACCGACCACAGGGCGCCCGATGGCCGGCCAGTGGCACGCCGACGGGCTCGCTCCTCAAGGAGATCCCCCTCGAGCGATTCGCGCCACTCGGCGGGGGCAAGGCGGTTCAGCACCCAGCGCGCGGCCCTCATCGGACGCTCCGCGCGGGCTTGGCGTCGCGCATCCGCGCCAGGGCCGACTCGGCAGCCGCCAGCGCACGGCGGCCTGCGGAGGTGATGCGGAAACACCGCTTGGCCTTCCCGCCCCGCTCAGCCGTAGGCTCGCCCATCCACGAGGTGACGTACCCCTTGCGGTCCAGCCGGTCGAGCGTCACATATACGCTGCTCCGTCCCAGGGCGATCCCGGTGCGCGCCTCAATTTCGTCGCGAATCGACACGGCGTACGCGTCGGTCGGCTGATTCATGACCGCCAGCAGCACCAGCTGTTCCAACTCGCCCAGGAGTCCCTTTTCTGAGAATGACGACATATTGGACATTATGACGTAGACGGCGACGCCAGGTTAGCCGATCGCGATCAGATCACGACCGGATCACAGGAGACACGGAGGATCCGAGGACTCGGAGAAGACGGCCGTCGGGCCTGGCGGCCGCCTTCGGCGGCCGGATGAGCGGGCAGACTCTCACGGACGAGCGAACGTGGCTGAGCCCCTCCCGTTCGTTCGTCCGTGAGAGTCTGCTCGCCCATCACGCCCGGCGTAGCCGGGCCTCCAGACCCGACGGCAGGACTCCCTTTGGTCTTTGCCCTTCGCCTGTTGCCTTTGCCTTTGCCTTTGCCTTTGCCTTTGCCTTTGCCTTTGCCTTTGCCTTTGCCTTTGCCTTTGCCTTTGCCTTTGCCTTTGAAAGTATCCTCGGCGTCTCTGCGTCTCCTGTGATCCTTCGTGACGCGGCTGTTAGAATTGGGACGTCTTGTCCAATGCAGTCGCCACGCCCGGCAACGGGGCGCCGGAACCGCCTCGCAGTTGGGCTGGGCGCGTCGCGGGCGCACTCGCCCACCGCGACTTCCGGCTTGTCTGGTTCGCGGCGCTCGGGTCCACCATCGGCACCTGGATGCAGAAGTTCGCCCAGAGCCTGTTGGTGCTGGACCTCACGGGATCGAACTTCTACCTTGGGCTCGATGACTTCCTGTCGCAGCTCCCGATCCTGCTCTTCATCCTGATCGGCGGCGTGGTGGCCGATCGGTATGACCGGCGCCGCTTGCTGACCGGGTCGCAACTGATACAGGCCTTTTCGGCGTTCGCACTGGCGGCTCTGGTCTTCTGGAACCAGATCACCATCTGGCATGTGCTGACGCTCTCGTTCATTTCCGGGCTCGGCCAGGCCTTCGGTGGTCCGGCCTACCAGTCGTTGCTGCCCTCGCTCGTGCCGCGACGCGACCTGCCGAACGCCATTGCGCTCAACTCGACGCAGTTCAACCTGTCGCGGATCCTCGGCCCCATGGGTGGAACCGCGGTCCTGCTCTCACTGGGAACGGCCGCCTGCTTCCTTCTCAACGGCCTGTCGTTCTTCCTGGTGGTGGTCGCGTTGATGCTGATCAAGGTCCCCCTGCCGGTGCCGCACGAGGGACCGCGCCGGCGCATCATGACCGACCTCCGGCACGGGCTGTCCTATGTTCGCAGCCAGCGTCTCATCATGACGCTCATCGCGCTTGTGGTGGTCAGCATGTTCCTGGCCATGCCGATCGTGACCTTTCTGCCCACCGTGGCGCGCACGGTGCTCGCACCCACTGGTGGCTCCGCTGAGACGCAACTGTTTTTCCTCATGGCCTGCCAGGGTTTTGGGGCAGTCACTGGAGCGTTGCTCATCGGCACGGCAGGCGGGCGATTTCAGCATATGGGCCGCATGCTGCTCATCGTCCAGTTCCTGATGGGCCTCGTCATTGTGGCGTTCGGCTTCTCCACTACGCCCGCCATCAGCTACATCCTGATCTTCCTGGGCGGCATCGCGTTCATGGCGCTGTTCTCGATGAGCTTTTCCATCGTCCAGCTCGTCGTCCCCGATGAACTGCGCGGCCGTGTGGTCAGCATCTACATGGTCGCGCTTCGCGGCGGCGGTCCGCTCGGGGCGCTGGTTTCGGGCTATTTCGCCGACATCTACTCCGCTCCAACCGTCATGATCGTCAATGGCGCGCTCCTCTCGCTCATCACCCTGGGCGTGGTGCTCTCCGGCAAGGCGTCGAGCCTGAAAACGATTTAGGACGCTACAATGACGCCCGTGGCCCGGATCCTTGTCGTTGAAGATAGCCAGGACATTGCGGACCTCATCGCGCACTACCTGCAGGGCGCGGGCTACACCACGACCATGGCAGCCAACGGGAGCGAGGGGTTGAAGCTCGCTCGCGCGACAACGCCAGACGCGATCATTCTGGACCTGATGCTGCCGGGCATGGACGGGCTCCACATCTGCCAGGCGCTGCGAGGCGAACCGGCCACCGCAGCCATTCCCATCATCATGCTGACGGCGCGTGGTGAAGAATCCGATCGCGTCCGTGGTCTGGAGTTTGGCGCAGACGACTACGTCACCAAGCCGTTCAGTCCCAAGGAACTGGTGGCGCGGGTGGGCGCGCTCCTCCGCCGCATTCAGCGGCCGGTGGCAGCCGGCAAAGTGTTGGCCTACGGCCCCCTGACGATCGACATCGACAAACACGTCGTCCGCGTACAGGGCGAGGAACTGCGCCTGACGGCCAAGGAGTTTATGCTCCTGCGCTACCTCATCGAACACCGCGGTCGCGTCCTTTCGCGCGACCTGCTCCTGACCGACGTGTGGAGTTACCAATACACAGGCGGCACGCGTACGGTGGATGTGCACATCCGGCGACTGCGAGAGAAGGTGCCGTTCCTCGGCAACGCCATCAGCACCATCAAACAGTTCGGGTACAAACTCGAAGACCCCGCGCCCGCATCGTGACGTTTCGCACACGGACGTTTGCCGCCATCCTCGTCGCCAGCTCGCTGGCGCTCGCGGCCTCGACCGCGCTTGTGACCACCTCCCTGCGCCGCGCGATGCTGGCCGATATCGAGGCGTCCCTCGTGAAACAGGTCAGGCTTGCGGCCGAGTTACTGTCTGACCGCGGCAGTCTGTCCAGTCCCGACGACGAAGCCGCGGTGATCGCACGGCTCATCGGCTCGCGTGTGACGTTCATGCGCGCCGATGGCGTGGTCATTGGGGATTCGGACGTCGCAGCCAACGATCTGGACAAGGTGGACAACCACCTGGCGCGCGAAGAAGTGCAGGAGGCCCTCGCGGATGGCGTCGGCGCGGCGGTGCGCCAGAGCCGCACCACCGGCGAAGACACCATGTATGCGGCCGCCGCCGTCCGTCAGGGCGCTGTGGCTTTCGTCCGGGTCGGCTTGCCGCTGACCTCGGTTCGCGAGCAGCTCGCGGAAACCCGCCGGCATGCCTGGGTGGGCCTTGGCGCGGGATTTCTGGCTGCACTCATTCTCACCTGGGCCACCTCGGCGTGGCTCAGCCGCCGGGTCAAGGCCATCGGCGGCGCTCGCCGCGCGGTACCGCCAGGGCGACTTCACGAGACCAGCCACGGACCTGGGACGCGACGAAATCGGTACCGTGGCACGGGTGCTCGACGAAACCGCGCGCGACCTGGGCGCCCGGTTGACCGATGTGGCTCGCGAACGGGCCCACATGGACGCCGTCCTGCAAGGCATGGCCGAGGGCGCAGTCCTCGTGGACCGTGGTGGCCGGCTCGTCATCAGCAACACGGCGATTCGCGAGATGCTCCGCCTGCCAGACGACCCCGAGGGCCGCCACTTCATCGAAGTGGTGCGCCATCCCGAAGTGGCCGGCCAACTCTCTGCCGCGCTCACCGGCGCGCGCCCCACGCCGGCCGAGGTTCAGCTTGACCACGGATCAAGGCGCGCCTTTGTGGCTCGAGCTGTGCCGGTGGAGGCCGACCGCGGCGGTGGCGCGGTGCTCGTGCTGCACGACGTCACGGAGTTGCGTCAGGCCGATCAAGTGCGGCGCGACTTCGTGGCGAATGTGTCTCATGAGTTGCGCACGCCTCTCACCGCCATTCGCGGCTACGTGGAGGCGTTGCTCGACTCTCCACTGGACCGCGATCAGACGCAGAAGTTCCTCGCCATCATTGCCCGTCACGCCGCACGTATGGAGCGGCTCGTGACCGACCTGCTCCGGTTGGCCCGGCTCGATGCGAGACAAGAGACGCTCGACCAGACGTTGTGCCAGACAAGTCCCCTCCTCGCCGCAGTGGTCGCCGAGATGGACAGCGCGATTGAAGCGCGCGATCTGCGCGTCACCACGCGTGTCAGTGCCGATGCCGACGCCGTGTTTGGTGACCCGGCCAAACTGCACGACGTCTTTCGCAACCTGCTTGAGAATGCGATCAACTACAGCCCTCAGGGTGGCGAGATCGAGGTGGCCGCCACACGCGAGGGCGAATCGGTCGACGTGTCGGTGAGCGACTCGGGGCCCGGCATTCCTGCCGGCGAACTGCATCGCATCTTTGAACGCTTCTATCGGGTGGACCGCTCCCGCACGCGCGACCCTGGCGGCACCGGATTGGGCCTGTCGATCGTCAGGCATCTGGTGGAACTTCACGGCGGTCGCGTGTGGGCACTCAACCGCGAGGGCGGCGGCGCTGTCGTGCACGTTCGCCTGCCTGACCGACCGCCCTCCTCCACGCCAACTGGCTGAGGCGGACGTGGATCCCCTGTTTGTTGCGTACCTCTCGCTGACGGCGGCGCTGGTCGTCACGCCGGGCGCCACCACCGCCGTCGTGGTGCGCAACACGCTGGCCTCCGGATGGCGTGGCGGACTGGCTGCCGCACTGGGAGCCGCCGCCGGCAACGCGGCCCATGCCACGGCCGCCGGCCTGGGGCTGGCCGTCGTCATCGCACGGAACCCGGCACTGCTCCTGGCCATTCAACTGGCCGGCGGGCTCTACTTGGCGTGGCTCGGGTTCGCCAGTGCGGGGCGACTCATCCGCGGAGAGGCCTTGCCCATCTCAGGCGAGATCCTCGATGCTCACGCCACCACTGAGCATCATCACGCCGTGCGAGAGGGCGTCACGGTCAATCTCCTCAACCCTGCCATCGCGACGTTTTACCTCGCGGTGGTCCCGTCGTTCCTGCCGGCCGGCGCACCGCGCGGCTACTACGTGCAACTTGCAGCGGCGCATGTGGGCATGGCGTTTGTGTGCCACAGCCTCTGGGCGTTTGGATTGGATCGACTCCGCCACCTGCTCGTGAGACCATCCGCGCGCCGGGCCCTCGAAGGCCTCACCGCCGCCGCGCTGCTACTCCTCGCCGCGCGCGTACTCGCCTCATCGAACTGGTAGGCCCGTGGACCCTGGACCCTGGACCCTGGACTCTAGAGTTCCGGCCCGAAGTAGTGAAGGACGTAGAAACTGATCGCCCCGATGAAGGCCGACGCTGGGATCGTGAGGATCCACGCCCAGACGATTTGCCGCGCCACGCCCCACCGCACGGCCGACAGGCGGCGTGTCGCGCCAACGCCGATGATGGCGCCCGTGATGGTGTGCGTCGTGCTGATGCCCACTCCCAGCGCCGTGGCCGTGTAGATCGCCACGGCCGCGCCCGTCTCCGCCGCGAACCCGCCGACGGGCTGCAACTTGGTGATCTTGGACCCCATCGTCTTGATGATGCGCCACCCCCCGGTCAGCGTGCCGAGGCCAATGGCGCCGTGTGCGGCCATCACCACCCAGAACGGCACCACAAACGTCGTGAGGTATCCCCCGGTAACCAGCGCGCCGGTAATGATGCCCATCGTCTTCTGCGCGTCATTGGCGCCGTGCATGAGACTGAACGCCGCCGCCGACGTCAGCTGCAAGCGTCGAAACCAGCGGTCCACACGTGTAGGTGTTGTGTTGCGGCACGTCCAGAAAATGGCCGTCATCAACATCAGGCCGACCGCCAACCCAATCAGCGGCGCCACCACAATGAAGATCAGCGTCTTGGTCCAGCCCGACACGATGATGGCCGAGAACCCCGCCTTGGCGACCGCGGCTCCGGCGTATCCCCCGAACAGCGCATGCGAAGAACTGGTGGGCAGTCCCCAATACCAGGTGATCAGGTTCCAGACGATTGCCCCCGTCAGGCCCGCCAGGATCACACCGTAGGTGACGATATTGAGGTCCACCATGCCCTGGCCGACCGTCTTCGCCACCGCCGTGCCAAAGAAGAAGGCCGCGATGAAATTAAAAAACGCCGCCCACACCACCGCCTGGCCCGGTGACAACACGCGTGTGGAGACCACCGTGGCGATGGAGTTCGCCGCGTCGTGAAAACCGTTGATGTAGTCGAAAATCAGCGCAACGACCACCACCACGACGATCGTTACGAGTGCCGCATCCATGACGGCCCTACCCGTGTTTCACGACGATGCTCTCGATGACGTTGGCCACGTCTTCGCAGCAGTCGGTGATCTGCTCGAGCACATCCAGCAAGTCCTTGGACTTGATGAGGCTGATGGGATCCGTTTCGGTCTCGAACAACTTCTGGATCGCCACCTGATAGGCGCGGTCCGCCTCATTTTCGAGCCTGTTGATCTCGACGGTGTGTGGCTGGATCGGCGCCTTGGTGGAGAGCGCCTCCATGGCGGCGTGCAGCCGTTCGGCCGACTGGGTCACGATGTGCGCCAGTTCGCGCGCCCCCTTGGGGATGATTTTGATGTGGTAGTTGCGCACCAGTGACGCCGAGTGGTCGATGGCGTCCATCACGTTGTCGAGCGACGTCGCCATGGCATAGAGATCTTCGCGATCGAATGGCGTGATGAACGTGCGGTGCAGACGCTGGATGGTGTCGTGCGTCAGGGTGTCGCAGCGATGTTCGGCGTCCCTGATGACATCAACCTTGGCGTCGTCGGGCGGGTCGGCCTCGAGCATCTGTTTCAGATGCCCGGCGGCGGCCTTAATCTCGGCCGTCGTCGCCATATACAGCGTAAAGAACTGCTCTTCCCTGGGAATCAGACTGAAACGAAAGCCCACAAGCCCCCCGGACTGCCGAATCCGCGGGACGCGCGGCGTTCAGGCAACGGCATTGTAACAGCGATGTAACGGCCGGCCGATGGGCACAAGACCGTAACGCCGAATTAACCGCCTTGACACGTCAGGGAAATCGCATCTCCCTATCCTCAATCCCAGAGATGTTGATGCCAGCCCCTGCGCCGACCCGGATTCTCGTGGTGGACGACGAAAGTGATATCGCCGGCCTCATCAAACACACGCTTGAGCGGTCGGGCGACGTGGAGGTCACAATCGTGGGTACTGGCGATGCCGCCCTGAAATCGGTATTCGACAGCCCTCCGGACCTGATGATTCTCGACCTCAACCTGCCGGTGCTGAGCGGGTCGGAAGTCTGCCGGTTGCTGCGCGCCAAGCCGGCCACCGCCCAGTTGCCCATCATCATGCTGACGGCTCGCACGGGAGAATCCGACCGTGTGTCGGGTCTGGATTTGGGTGCCGACGACTACATCACCAAGCCCTTCAGTGTGCGCGAACTGGCCGCGCGGGTGCGCGCCGTTCTGCGGCGCAAACAAGGCGGCGCCGAGCCGCCGCCACAGGTGTACCAGATGGGAAGATTGTTTGCGGACTTTGACGCGGTGATGGTGAGTGTCGACGGCGATCCCGTGCGGCTGACCCGGCGTGAATTTGAACTGTTGAAATGCCTGGTGGAGAACCGCAACCGGGTGCTGTCGCGCGACCGCCTCCTGGAGCGCGTCTGGGGCTACGACCACTACGTGGAAACGCGGTCGGTTGACGTGCATGTGGGGCGGCTTCGCTCCAAACTCCGCACCGTCGGGCGCCAGATCGAGACCGTCGTGGGTCTCGGCTACCGATTCGTCGAAGAGACCCCGGGGAATTAACGGCGCCGTAACGCAGCCGTCGTGCCTGCATCACAGGCCGTTCGTACGCTGTCCCTCATGTTCACACTTCCGCACTCGCGGCCGTGTTTTGGAGGGATTCACATGATGAAGATGTTGTACCGGGTGGGCCTGACGCTGGCCTGCCTCGCCCTGGGGACGGCAAGCGCAGCGGCGCAGGCTCGAACGGGCAAGGTCACCGGCCGTGTGCTGGATGCCATTAACGCGTCGCCACTGCCGGGCGTCACCGTGGAGGTGGTCGGCACCGCGCAGACGACATTCACCGACCTGGATGGCAAATACTCGCTGGACCTGCCTGTCGGCAAACACCAGATCAAGGTCACCCTGTCGGGATTTGTGGACCGTGTCCTGTCGATCGACCTGACCGCGACCAGCCCGCGCACCGTGGATGTGACACTGGCGCTGGCCGGGTTCTCTGAGCAGATGACGGTGGTCGGTCAGATTACCGACGCGGAGACCACCAGCACGGCCGTGCAGCTGCTTGAGCGCCGGCGCGCCACCACCATCAACGACAACATGGGCAGCCAGGAAATGAAGTCCAACGCCGATAGCAACGCCGCCTCGGCCTTGCAGCGCGTCACGGGCCTCTCGGTTGTGGACAACTCCTATGTGTTCGTGCGCGGCCTTGGTGAGCGGTATTCGAACACCACACTGGGCGGTGCGGTCCTCCCCTCCACCGAGCCCGATCGCAAAGTCGTTGCGCTCGATATGTTCCCGGCCGGGATGCTCGACAACGTGTCTGTCATCAAGTCGTTCACACCCGACCGCTCTGCCGAGTTTGCGGGCGGCCTCGTGGAACTCAACATGTCCAAGCTCCCCAACAAGATGATGCTTGACGTGTCGTACACGTACGGCGCCAACAGTCTGGTGCAGGGCAAGAGCGTGCTTGATCACACCTCAGGCGACCGCGACTGGCTGGGCCTCACCAACAAGAGCCGTGCTCTGCCTTCCGCATTCCCCAACCGTCGAGTGATTCGCGGCGGCATCTACACTCCGGAAGTCGGCGTCGACGCGGCGACGCTCGAAACGCTCGGCGAATCGCTCGTAAACGCGTGGAGCCCGCAGCGTGTCGATGGCGCACCGAACCAGGGCTTCAGCGTGGCCTTTGGCAACCGATACGGCCGTCTCGGCGTGTCGGCCAGCCTCACGCAGTCGCAAAAGTCGGACTACCAGGAAGAATCGCTCGTCTTCTACTCGGCTGAAGGCGGCACCACCCTGACGCCATTCTCCACCTATGACTATCAGGTGGGCGCCACGCGTGGATCGTTGGCTGGCCTTGCGAACCTGGCCTATCAGCTCAACAACAACCATCGCCTGTCGGTGCAGGGCTTCTCCACCAACAAAGGCAAGCGCGAGACGCGCACATTCCAGGGTTACAACGACGACTCGGGCAAAGACTTCCGCAACGCCCGGCTGCTGTGGGAAGAAGAGAGCCTGCAGACCGTTCAGGTGACCGGCGAACACTTCTTTCCGACGATTTCGAGCAGCCGGCTCGACTGGCGCGCCACGGTCGGCCGCAGCAACCGCGACGAGCCGGACATCCGCGAAACGCTCTACGAGAAGCTCCCGGCGGGCACGGTCTACACCATCTCCGATGAATCGCAGAGCGGTCTGCGGATGTGGAACGACCTCGACGAAGACTCGATCGACCTTGGTGCGAACTGGAGCGTGGCCTTCAGCGGGCCCAGGGGCCTGCCGGGCATGATCAAGTTCGGTCCTTCCTACACCGAGCGAACCCGTAACTTCGACTCCCGGCGTTTCCGTTTCGTGCCGCTCGCCGGCATCCCGAACGTGCCAGGCGTGCCGACGTTTGACCTGAGCCAGTCGCCCGAAAACCTCTTCTCGGCAGCCAACATCGGGTCGCGATACGAACTGCGCGAAGAAACCCGGACGACCGACTCGTATGACGCGGAACAGCGCGTGGTCGCCGGCTACGGCATGCTGGACCTGTCGCTGACCAACCGCAGCCGTCTCATCCTGGGCGCCCGTATTGAGAACTTCCGCCAGACGGTGGATACGTTCGACCTGTTCGACACCAACCTGGATGGCACCACCGAGTCCATCCGAGCCGAGATCAAGAAGACCGATATCTTCCCGGCTGTGAATTTCGTCCAGGCCCTCTCGGCCAGCCAGAACCTGCGCGTGGGCTTCAGCCAGACCGTCAACCGCCCCGAGTTCCGGGAAGTGGCGCCGTTCGAGTTCACCGACATCGTTGGCGGACGCGCGGTGGTGGGCAACCCTGAACTCGAGCGTTCACTCATTCAGAACTTCGACGTGCGGTGGGAGTGGTTCGGCGGCGCCGAAGAAGTGCTCGCCGCCACGGCCTACTTCAAGCGGTTCGACAAGCCCATTGAGCGCATTGTTGAAGCGACATCTGCCCTGCGCACGTCGTTCCTGAACGCCAAGTCGGCCCGTAACGCCGGCGTGGAACTGGAAATGCGCAAACGGTTGACGTCACGATTCCTGGCGGGCGTCAACTACACGTTCGTGGACTCGAGCATTTCGCTGAACACGACGCAGACCACCACGTTGACCTCGCTCGAGCGTCCGCTCTCCGGGACGTCGAAGCACATCTTCAACGGCATGTTGGAGGCGAGGCTGCCGTTTGTGACAGCACGTGTCCTCTACAACAGCTTCAGCGACCGCATCGCCGACGTCGGTTCATTTGGCCTGCCGGACATCTTTGAGGAAGGCCGCAGCACTGTCGACGTGGCCCTCTCGGCCAACATCAAGCGACTGCGGATCCGTGTGTCGGGCGAGAACCTGAACAACACCGAAGTCCGCTTCCTCCAGGGCGCCGGCAACAAGCAGCGTGTCTACAGCCTTGGACGCACCTGGGCGGTCCAGTTCGGCATTTCCGCTTTCTAACTCAGTCGTGTGTGAAGAGACGATTCCTATGAGAACCATCATCAAGACTCTGACAACCCTCACCGCGGCGGTGGCCATCGCATGGACGATGGCGCCGGCGCCGGTGTATACGCAGCAGGCCGGCGTCATCGGCAGCCCGGTCACTGTCGCCGGTATCGACAAGCCGGTGCGCGTCATCAAAGGACGCTTCACCAGCGACGTGACGCTGACCAACGACACCTACTGGGTGTTGCGCGGCGCCGTGTTCATCGGTGAACCCGCCCGTCTCACCATCGCCGCCGGCACGCGGATTATCGGGGAAACGGCCACGCGCGGCACACTCGTGATCGAGCGCGGCGGACAAATCATCGCAAACGGCACGGCCCTCGCGCCCATCGTCATGACATCGGACCAACCGGTTGGCACCCGATTCCGCGGCGACTGGGGTGGCTTGGTCATCAACGGACGCGCGCCCCTGAACCTCCCCGGCGGCACCGCCATCGGCGAAGGGTCAACCGGCGTGTATGGCGGCACCAACCCTGCCGACAACTCGGGCATCCTCCGCTACGTGCGCGTCGAGTTCGCCGGCATCGAGTTCAGCCCCGACAACGAGCTGAATGGCATCGCCTTCCAGGGCGTGGGTAACGGCACGATCGTCGAGAACATCCAGATCCACTACAACAAGGACGACGGGATCGAGATGTTCGGCGGCACGGTGAACATCAAGCGCGTGGTGCTCACCAACATCGGCGACGACAACATCGACTGGACCTGGGGATGGACCGGCAAGCTGCAGTTCGCGGTGGTGCAGCAGCGCGGCGACGACACCGACCAGGGTATTGAAGCGGACAACCACAGCACCCAGCAGAACCTGCTGCCGCGGTCAGCGCCGCAGATTTACAACATCACCCTCATCGGCGACCCGAACTCCACCATCGGCCCCGAGAGCACCAACGGCATGCGACTGCGGGTCGGTACCGCCGGGATCATCCGCAACTTCATTGTCATGGGCTTCAAGGCACAGGGCATCGACGTGCGCGACGCTTCGACTGTCGCGGGTATTGCGAGCGGAGCCCTGTCAGTCACCGAGGGTATCCTGTTCCAGAACGGCCGCGGGGTGAACGCCACGGGCTCAACCGTGAACTGGGCGACGAACGCCACCACGGTTCCCTTGCGGACGGCCGCGGGCACCAGAGTGGCCGAGACGGATCCGATGCTGGTAGACCCGTTCAATCGGCTGGCTCCGGATTGGCGCCCAAAGGTGGGATCGCCGGCCCTCGTGCTGACGCCGGCGGTGCCGCCCAACGATGGGTTTTTCGAAGTCGCCCTGTTCCGCGGCGCGCTGGGGCCGGACCTGGCCACGGATTGGACCAAGGGCTGGACCTACTACGGCCGGTGATCTCACCCTTCAGGCGCTACGATAGCGCGATGCACCACTCATGCGCCCGGGCCGGTCATCAGACCGGCCCGGGCCTTTTTGTCAGGGGTCTGGTTCGCGGGCTGGTCGTCCTGGCTATCGGCATCGCCGGTCCTGTCGGATGCGGGAAGTCCTCCACGCCGATCGCCTTCGAGCCGGCGTTCACCAGCAAGGACGCCGTCGTGGAGGCCGCCCTCCGGGCGATTGCGGCCCGAGACGGCTCCACTCTGGCGAGCCTGGCCGTCTCGGAGAGCGAGTTCCGCAAACACATCTGGCCCGGTCTGCCGGCCAGCGACCCGAAGGTCGGTATGCCACTCGACTACGTGTGGGCCGACACGTCACAAAAGAATGAGAACTACATGGCGCAACTGCTGGCAGAGCACGGCGGTCGCGACTACCGGTTGATTGCCGTGACCTTCGGCGGTGAGACCACTGACTACGGTGCCTTCCGGGTGCATCGCAAGACGACGCTCGACGTGCGTGGCCCGGCCGGCCCTGTGACGGTGAGACTCTTTGGCTCGCTCGTGGAATCGGGCGGGCGCTGGAAGATTTATAGCTTCGTGGTTGACTAGACCTCGGTTTTCAAGCCCCACGTGTCTCTTACAGCATAAAACCGGCCGCGCTTGCCATGCTTGAATATTGATGGAGGCGTTATGACCGTAGTGCGTGTATTCGATCCAGCGATGTGTTGTTCGACTGGTGTGTGCGGTCCGTCGGTCGACCCCGATCTGGCGAGGTTCTCGGCGAACCTCGACTGGCTCAAGTCGCAAGGCGTCTCGGTCGAACGATTCAACCTCGCCCAACAGCCCGCGATGTTTGCCGACGATGACCAGGTGAAGGGTGTATTGCAGGCGAAGGGTCCCCAAGGCCTGCCCATCGTGATGGTGAACGGTGAGGTGAAGAGCACCGGCGTGTATCCGACGCGCGTGGACCTGGCGGGTTGGGCCGGCGTCGAAGCCAAGGTCTCACTCGGCAAGCCGATCATCCTCACCAACACCAACACCTCTGGCTGCTGTTGACCCGCATCCTGTTCTTCACCGGCAAAGGCGGTGTCGGCAAGACATCGTCAGCCTGCGCGACGGCGATAGAACTGGCCGACGCCGGCCGCCGCGTCCTCTTGGTCAGCACCGACCCGGCATCGAACCTCGACGAAGTGCTGGGAGTGACGCTCTCGTCCACACCAACAGCCGTGCCCGGAGTGCCCGGGCTGTCGGCGTTGAACATCGATCCGATGCGGGCGGCGGAGGCGTACCGCGAGCGCGTCGTGGGACCCTATCGTGGCGTGTTGCCCGAAGCGGCGGTCGCGAGCATCGAGGAGCAGTTGTCGGGCGCATGCACCGTCGAGATTGCCGCCTTTGACGAGTTCTCGAAACTGCTCGGCGACCCGGGTACCACGCGCGATTTTGATCACGTCATCTTCGATACCGCGCCAACGGGTCACACCCTGCGGCTGCTTGAGTTGCCGGCGGCCTGGTCGACATTCATCGACGCGAACGTCGGCGGCACGTCATGCCTTGGGCCGCTCTCGGGCCTGCAGGCGCAACAGGCCTTGTACGCCGCGTCGCACGCCGCGTTGCGTGACGGCAATACGACCACTCTGGTGCTGGTGGCGCGCCCGGAAGAACCATCACTGCGGGAAGCCGAGCGCACGCGGGCAGAACTCGCCACCCTCGGCATGCAGCACGTGCAGTTGATCCTCAACGGCCTGTTCACCGCGAGTGATCGATCAGATCCCATCGCGGTGTCGATGGACGCCCGTGCGCGGCACGCAGTGGACTCGATGCCCGAAGGGCTGCGTGTGCTTCCACGTACGGAGATTCCGTTGTTGCCGTTCGGCCTTGTCGGCATCGACGCCCTGCGCCGCATGCGGGCCGACGGCCTGAACGAACCGATGGAAGATGAAAGTCTGGACGCTCTGGTCACCGACATCGCCCGCTTTGGTTCGGGCGTGGTGATGACGATGGGCAAGGGCGGTGTGGGCAAGACGACCATCGCGGTCCGGGTGGCGACGCAACTGGCGCGCGGCGGTGCGCGAGTGCTGCTGACGACGACCGACCCGGCGGCGCATGTGGAGGCCGCCGCGACGGAACGGCCGGCCACACTTCAGGTCACGCGAATCGATCCGGCGGTCGAGACACGGCGCTATACGGAAGAGGTGCTCGCCACAGCGGGAGACGGCCTCGACGCCCAGGGGCGGGCATTGCTCGAAGAAGATCTGCGGTCGCCCTGCACTGAGGAGATTGCGGTGTTCCGCGCATTTGCCGAGGCCGTGGCTCACGGTGAAGAGCAGTTTGTGGTGATCGACACGGCGCCCACCGGCCACACGTTGTTGCTGCTCGATGCGGCCGAGGCCTATCACCGCGAGGTACTCAGGAAAAGCAGCGGCACCCCTGAGGCGGTGCAGCGCCTGCTCCCCCGGCTGCGCGATCCACGGTTCACGCACGTGTTGCTGGTGACACTGCCGGAAGCGACGCCGATCCACGAGGCCATGCAACTTGAACGCGATCTGGCGCGCGCAGATATTCATCCGTACGCGTGGGTCGTCAATCAGTGCCTGAGCCCGCTGTCGGTCACCGACCCTGTCCTGCGCGCGCGCCGCCGGCAGGAGGCGACCCATCTCGCTGAAGTGGCCCGCCATGCGGGGCGGCTCGTGATCGAACCCTGGCACGCCACGGAGGCGGGGCGGATGATCGAAGCTCTACAGCTTCGTGATTGACGGAATTGAGCCCGCGACGGCCATGGCCTCGCTGAGTTCAAACACGAGCACTGCGCGCTCAACCCTGTGCCAATCGGAATAGCGCTTGGTGCGAACGACCGCGCTGTCGCGGGTCTCACGCACCTCCCATCCCTGTGCGCTGCTTCTGACCTCAAGGAGGTCTGTGTGGCCGTCTGTCGTGCGGGTGTGGGTTTCCATGTAGTCGCGTCCTTCTGTACTCACGCTAGTTATGTCAGGTTCGCGGCCCGGCGCACGTAAACTCTTCGTAACACGGGGCGGTTATCTGGGCGCAATCCGGGCCCAGTCAAACAACGCGAAGTTTTTGGGCCCGCTATTCATCGCCACCAGCAGCCCCTGAGGAAATCCAGGCAAAGAGGCCGTAGAGACCTCAATGCCGTCTGTTTCGTCGGCCGAGGTCCTGATTTCCTGAAGTACGGTGTGGGTATGCGGCGCACCTGGCTCCCCTTCCCGCCGGTACAGCTTAAACACCGAACCGCCCTGAATCTGGTCCGTTGATACAAGGAAACCGCTGCCGCCGGGGCGCGAATAAATCGCCAGGCCTTCGCGATCACCCTGGTAGCCGGTCAAACCAAACGCAGCCAGTTCCTGCCCGGCGGCCGGATGGTCGGGGTTTGCGTGCCACTTGCGCACCGCGTACCGCTCGTCCGAGTAATAGACGTAGCCCAACTCATCGTCCACGACGATGGCTTCGATCTCGCCGGCCTCGCCGGGCGCGGCTCCAACGCCGCTGAAGTTCCCGAACCGGCGCACGAGCGTCCCCTTCACGCCGCGCGCGCCGTCGGCGTCGAGGCGATACTGCCAGAGGTAGTTCGTGGCGCCGCCGAGTTTCGGCGCGACAATCGCAAACACTGCGCCGTCTGAGGGCCGTTTGTAGAGGCCAATGCCCATCGGCTCGGAACGGTCGGCGGTCTCGCCGGCGAGGACGGGTACCGAGCCCAGCTCCGACAGCCCACTACCGTCGGCCTGAATCGAGAAGACCCGCAGGCGGTGCTGCAGGCGCTCAGCCACCACCGCGATGTCGAGAGTGCGGTCGCCCAGACGCACGCCCTGCTCGATGTCGACGTTGTTCGGCCGGTCAATGCCGGCAATGACCTGGCGAATCGCGCCATCCAGTCCGAAGACGACCACGGCCCCATGCGGCGCGGCGACCTTGTTGGTGCCGATAATCAGGCTCCTGGACGGGTCGGTGGGATGAATCCAGATGGCAGGGTCATCCGGGTCGTCGGGGACCGACGCCGTGGTGAGCGTGGGACCGAGTGGCGCGGACGGCGGTGGTTCTGAAACGACCTCCCCCCCGCCGCACGAGGCGGCGAGGGTGAGGCACACGATCAGGCTGTAACGGTTTACCAATTGATCTTGACGCCGAACTGCGTCCACCAGCGGTAGTACTCCTGCTGAATCGGACGATTCGTGTTGCCAATGTAGTAGCGCAGTGGGGCGTTTGTCAGGTTCAGTGCGTCAGCATAGATCTTGATGCGTTTCATCAGCTGCTGGCTGACGCTGATGTCGAGCTGCGTGTGGTTGTCGTAGTAGACGTCCTCGAGGGCGTCGCCACCCACGGCATCGATGTACTTGCCGTGGAAGTTCAATGAGGTCTTGGCCGAAAAACCGTGCTTCTCGTACCAGAGGGCCACGTTGCCCAGGTGCTTCGACTGGCCCGGCAGCGTGGAGTCTGTCGTCCGGTCCGGATACCGCGCGTTGGAGTCCGTCCACGTGTAGTTCGCATAGATGCCGAGACCGTCAAAGGGCGCGGGCAGGAACCGCAACTGGTTCTGAACGGCAAGCTCCACGCCCCAGAGCGTGGCGGTGTCGCCGTTCTTCGGCTGCGAAATGGCGTAGAGGTCACCGAACGCCTGTTCCTGGAAACGGAAGTTGAAGATGTAGTCGCTCATCCGCTTGTAGAACACACCGCCTGAGACCACGCCGATGGACTTGAAGTACCGTTCCGCCAGCACATCGAGGTTGTCCGACGTGGTTGGCTTCAGGGCGGAGTTGCCACGCGCAATTTCGGCATCCTCTTGGAAGACCAGCTGGTAGGGCACCAGGTCCACGTAGTTCGGCCGCGCGATGGTGCGGGTGTAGGCCGCGCGCAGGTTCGTCTCGCCGCTCAGCGCGTAACGCAGATGCAGGCCAGGCAGCACCTGCGTGTAGGTGTCGCCACCGGTGACAGCCCGCGTCGACACATAGTCGCCGCCATCGTCATACAACACTTCATAGCCCGTGTAGTCCACCTTGGTGGACTCCACGCGCACGCCCGGCAGCAGCGTCAACTTGGGCCCGAGGAAGAGCTCGGCCATCGCGTAACCCGCCAGGACGCGCTCCTTCGCGTCGTAGTTCTCTGCATCACCTTCGGGGTCCACCTGGTAGCGGCCCGCCGGCAGCGCATTGAACATGGCGCGTGAAGCGTCCGCGTTGATCCCGGGGAACTTCGCGTACGTGGCCGGAAAGAAATCAAGGAAGCGGCTGTTGTCGTACGCGGTGTCCTGCAACGCCGGAAAGTTCACCGTGGTCAGCGGTGAGGCTGCGCCTATCTCGAAGTTGCGCGTCTTGCGCTTGTCCTTGACCTTGGCGCCAAACTTCAGGAACCGGGCACCGTCGGTGCTTGCGCCCATCGGGACGCGCAGGTTGAACGAGCCCGTCCAGTCGCGGTCCTGGGTGTCGAAGATCTCCGTTTCCCAGGCGTTCAGTCGCGCGTTGGCCGAGACGTCGGCTGAAGGATTCGGCTGGATGTTCTCCGGGTCGCTGATATCAGGCGAGAAGTTGATGTTGGTCTGCCGGAAGATCGTGTCGAGCCGATCGGGCTGGATCTCTTCGGCGAACGCGTACGCCAGCCGATAGTCGAGGAAGGCACCGGTGCCCAGCAGATGATTCGCGCCGGCGGAAAACGACCGGATGTTCTGGTTCTGGTTCCGGTTCTTCAGCACGTGCTCGATCCGCCGGTTCCCCGGGCGATACCGGATGCGGTTGTTGACTTCGTAGTCTTCAAACCGGTTCACAATCGCGCGCAGGTTGATGGTGCTCGTGTCGCTGAGGCGGAGATCGCCTGAACCGTTGAACCCGTAACGGTTGCGCTCGATCTGATAGTCGCGGAGTTGCATGTCGGCCATCGTGTTGCCGGCATAGTCCACTTCGAAGTTCTCCGACCCACGGGTGAGCTGCGTCGCGCTGAATCCCGCCAGCAGGCCCACACGACCGCCGTTGACGCGGCGCCCGACCGTGCCGGACGCGTACTTCTGGCCTGCGGAACGCTGAAGCGCGTTATAACCACCGGCGATCGACGCCAGCATCGTGGGCTTGTTTGCCGCCTGCCTCGTAATCAGATTGACCGCGCCGCCGATGGAATCGGCGTCCATGTCGGGCGTCACGGCCTTGGACACTTCGATGGACTGCAACTGGTCGGCAGGAATCGCGTCGAGCGCCACCTGGCGGGCGCCGCCTTCGGGCGCCGGGATGCGCTCGCCGTCGATCTGCATCGAATTCAGCCGCGCCTCGGTGCCGCGCACGAGCACGTACCGGCCCTCACCCTGGTCACGCGCAATGGACACGCCCGGAATGCGCGAGGCCGCTTCGGCCGCGTTCGGGTCGGGGAAGCTGCCAATCTGGTCGGCCGCCACGACGTTGGTGATGTTGAGCGCGGTGCGCTGCTGATTGAGCGCGCGGGCCTGGCCCTCCTGGATCGACTCGCCGGCCACGGTCACCGTCTCGCTGTACGCGTAGTCCTGTTCGAGCTTGATTTCGATGACCACCGCGGCGGTGGCCGTGACGGTGACGGCCTGGGTGCCGTCACGGCGACCCAGATAGGTCACAAGCAAGGTCTGGTTGCCCAGCGGCACTCCGGTCAGGCGAAAAGCACCCTGACGGTCAGTCGCCGTTGAGACCGCACTCCCCTGCAACTGCACGCGTGCGCCTGGAAGTGCTTCCCCACGCGCAGCGTCCACCACTCGTCCCGTGACCGTTCCGGTCGACGCGGCCTGCGCCGCCAGCATTCCTGATGCCGATACACTTCCGGCCCCGAGAGCCAACGCCGCGACCAGCGCGGCGGCTCTACCTATGTTCATCATCGCGGTTCATCCTCCTCTCCTCCCGGCCAACTGCCGGCAGGATCGGAAGGGATCATCCGCAGCCGTCGTGACGACGGCATGACGAGGCGGTTACGCCGATCGAAAACCGCTTGCCGCGCGTGACACTCGCACCGGGCGCGCATCCAAGGCTAGAATGACCGACGATGCTGGATGTCCTGACGATTGTTCTCGGTGGTGGCCGTGGCACCCGTTTGTTTCCGCTCACCCACCACCGGTCCAAGCCGGCGGTTCCGCTGGGCGGCAAGTACCGGTTGATCGATATTCCGATCAGCAACTGCCTGCACGCCGGGCTCAAGCGCATCTATGTGCTGACGCAGTTCAACTCGGCGTCGCTCAACCGGCACATCTCACAGACCTATCGGCTCGACCTCTTCTCTGAAGGGTTCGTTGAGGTCATCGCCGCGGAACAGACCCCCGAAGGCGAGCGCTGGTTCCAGGGTACGGCCGATGCCGTGCGCCAGGCCGCGCGGCACTTCCAGAACATCGACGCCGAGTACTACCTCATCCTCGCGGGCGATCATGTCTACCGCATGGACTTCACCGAACTCATCGAGTCGCACATCGACCGCGGCGCCGACATCACGATTGCCGCGCAACCGGTGACGGCAGACGAAGCGACCCAGATGGGCATCCTGCGATGTGATTCCGGCAATCAGATTGTCGGATTTGATGAAAAGCCGGGACCTGCACGCCTCGAAGAGTTGCGCGCGCTGTCGCCGTCGGGCCTGGCCATGGCGGGGCTCGGTCCTGACAAACCCTTTGTCGCCTCGATGGGCATCTACGTGTTCTCTCGTGATGTGCTGCATGAAGTGCTGGCGCGGGACCACGCCGTGGACTTCGGCAAGGAGATCATTCCGCACGCGCTCACCACGCACAAAGTGCAGGCGCATTTTTCGCGCGGCTTCTGGGCCGATGTCGGCACGGTCGAGGCGTTTTACGACGTCAACCTCATGCTCACGCGGCGCGGCGCGCCCTTTAATTTTTTTCATCCCACGCGGCCCATTTATACGCGGCCGCGGTTCCTGCCCGCCTCACGCCTGCATCAGTGCGCGATTGACGAGGCGATCGTGGCCGAGGGGTGCTACCTCGACAACTGCGAGGTCAAGGAATCGGTGGTGGGCATCCGGACCTCGATCCATCACAGCGCCAAGGTCACCCGGTCGGTGCTGCTCGGCGCAGACTTCTATGACGACCGGCAGACCGACTTGCCGCTGGGTGTCGGGCGGGGCGCGGTGCTCGACCGCGTGATCGTGGACAAGAATGCCCGCATCGGCGAAGGCGCGCGACTCGTGAATGACCGCGGCCTGCAAGACGTGGACGGCGACGGCTACTACATCCGCAACGGCATCATCATCGTGCCCAAGGGCGCGATCGTCAAACCCGGGACCGTGGTGTAAATAGATTTCTCACCATGAAGCTCCATGAAGCTCCATGAAGATTCACCAATAGTCGTGCCGCGAAGTCTGACAGCGCGTGGTTGAGGGCCCAGCTTCGCTGGGCCAGCGCGATCGAAGGGGAGTCACGCACGAACACACCGAAGAGCTTCAGGCGGTGCGTTCGTGCGTGACTCCCCTTCGATCGTGCATGCCGCCGCAGGCGGCACTCAACCCCGCGCCTTCATGGATCTTCATGGCCCTTCATGGTGAATAAGATCATCGGCCGGCAAGGAGAATTTTTGGAGAGGCCAGCCACACGAGCTGGCCGGCGCGGGTTGGGGGCCAGGCCGGAAGGTCGATCCGGGCCACGCCACCCTTCTTGAACACCAACGGGATGCGGGTCCCAATCACCCACGCGGCGAAGGCGCCCAGGTCGGGCTCGTGGCCCACCACCGCCACGCGCGCTGGGGCCTTGAATTTCCCGAGCGCGGCGGCCGTTGCCGCGGGCGTATGGTCGGGCGCCAGTGCGTCCACGATCGAAACTGCCGGCGACGGCGTCCACACCGCCTTGAGAATCTGTGCGGTTTCAACCGCACGGGTCAACGGACTCGTCAGCACGATTTCGGCCGTTTCATCGAGGGTCACCAGCCGCTCGGCGATCTTCTTCATCCTCGCGGCGCCCTTTGCCGTCAGCGGACGCAGGGTGTCATCGGGCCAGTCCTCGCCTCGTTCCTCCGCAATGGCGTGCCTGATCAAAAACAGTGTGGGCATTTCAGCGCTGCTCCAGTCGTCGTGCCAGTTTCAACCAGGCCGGTGCGTCTGCCACCACCTGCGCGTGCATGGCGCGACACTCGCCCTCCAGTTCCACGCCCATCCGCCGCAGTTGCGCCTGCGTCGCGCGATCGCCGCCGATGTCGCGTCCCAGGCGCCGCAGCCAGTCCTGCAGCATCTGGACGTCGTGGAGCGCGCCCAGTTCTTCCTGCATGCCGGAGAGTGTTTTGATGTCGCGCGCCACCGCGGCCAGCCGTACAGCGCGCTCGGTCTCCAGGCTGTAACGAAGTTTCTTGGCACACAGCCGCACCTCATGCAGGCGATCGGGCACGTACAACGTCCCGAGCGCCTGCAGGGCGTCGGCCAGCGCGCCGGCGCGCTCCCGTCGCCGCTCGGCCAGCGCCTGATGGCAGGCGGCCACACCCCCACGCGCAGCGCCGGCAGCCGACCGCCGCAGGTCACGCAGCAACGCGGGGGTGCCCACGCGACGGAGGGCATCCACCACGTCTTTCTGCCGCTCCAGCCGTGCGCCCTCCAGTTGCTGATGTACGCGCGTCACCACCACCGGATGCCACGCGTGCCGTGTGGCGCGATCGGCCAGCAGGCCGAGGGTGACATCCAGTTCCCGAACCGCACCGAGTGCGGCGGCGACACGGCGCACATCACGGCGTGTGCGACGGGCCCGCGTTTCGTCCGCGGCCGCCACGAGCGGCAACATTTCGCGAATGCGTCTCGACGCCACGCGCCCCTGATGCACGCCGGTGGGATCCCCGCGCCGCGCCCGTCCGAGGGCGCGTGAAAAACGGCGCACCTGCTCAGCCAACGCGTGCGTCAGTCGAAGCGTGCTCACGGTCGCACCTCACCCACCGTGGTAGCTTAGTGCATGCGGATCGCGGCGATCGATATCGGCACGAATTCGGTGCATATGATCGTCGTACGTGTGCGGCCCGACCTGTCGTTTGAAGTCGTGGATCGCGAGAAAGACATGGTGCGGCTCGGGGCGGGCGGACTTGACGGCCGGCGCCTGTCGGACACGGCTGTTACAAACGCGTTACAAACCTTAACCAAGTTCAAGCGCCTCGCGGAGTCGCACGCGGTGGATGAGATCATCGCGTCGGCGACCAGCGCGGTGCGTGAAGCCGAAAATGGCGGGGATTTTGTCACGCGGATTCGCCGGGAAGTGGGCATTCGTGTCCGCACGATTTCCGGCATTGAAGAAGCGCGCCTCATCCACCTGGCGGCGGCCTACGCGGCGGGCGTCGGCGGCCAGGCTGCGGTGGTGATCGACATCGGCGGCGGCAGCGTGGAATTGACGCTCGGCACCGCGGCTCGCATGCAACTGGGCGGCAGCTTCAAGATTGGCGTCATCCGGCTGACCGAGCGGTTCGTCACGAGCGACCCAATTACGGCGGACGAAGAAAAGCGGGTGGAGCGATACGTCCGCCGGCAGACGGCGACACACATTCGCGCGCTCAAGTCGCGTGGCTTTCACCGTGTCATCGGCACGTCAGGCACGATCGCCGCGCTCGGCGCGCTGGCCGTGCGCGACGGCGGCGACCTGCGCAACCGGCGCGTGAGCGCCAAGGCGTTTCGCCGCGTCAGGCGATCGCTCACCGACACGACACTCGAAGATCGTCTGGCGCTCCCCGGCCTGGACCCGCGACGCGCCGACCTCGCGGTGGCCGGCGCCGTGTTGCTCGACACCCTGCTCAGCGCCCTGGGCGCCACCGAGTTGACGCTCTGCGACTTCGCCCTGCGAGAAGGGCTGGTGCTCGACTACATCAAGAAAAACGGCGCGCACATCCGCACCGTCGAACGGGCCCCGATGTCCGTCGGCGCAGCGTCATCGAACTCGCCGAGCGCTGTCACTACATTCCGCGGCATGCCACCCACGTGGCACGCCTGTCGCTCGCGCTGTTCGACGCGACGCAGCACCTGCATGAACTGGGGCCACGCGAACGTGAGTGGCTGGAGTACGCCGCGATCCTGCACGACATCGGCGGCCTCATCAGCTACGAACGGCACCACAAACACTCGCACTATCTCATTCTGCATGGCGATCTTCGGGGCTTCGAGCCCGACGAGATTGTGCTGATGGCCCTGGTGGCGCGATACCACCGCCAGACCGCCCCACGGAAAAGCCATGAGGACTTCAGCGCCCTGCCAGCGCCGCGCCGCCGTATCGTGCGGCTGCTGGCCGCCATGCTGCGCCTGGCCGAAGGTCTGGACCGCGGCCACGCACAATCGATCGGCGGCATTGAGCTCACTGAGACACCCGAGGGCCTTCTCGTGCGCCTTCGGGCGGGTGAAGCGTCCGAACTGGAGCTGTGGGCGGCCCAGCGGCATGCCGAGCCCCTCTCGGACCTGCTGGACCGGCCGATCCGCTTCGAAGTCGCGGTTGGGCGGGGTCGCCGACGGGCCGCCCGGCCCCCGGTCCGCTTGTAACACAGAATTTACACCTCCGAAACCGGCGCGATATTCTCGGCCCATACGCTCGGTCCTATGAGAATTCGCCTTCTGTCCGCTGCCCGCCTCCTGAGCATCATCACGTTGCCCGCCCTTGTCGCTGCTTCGTGCGGTGGTGGCACAGAGCCGGCGCCCTCGTCCACGCCTGCGGCCGTCATCGCCATCGACGGCTCCAGCACGGTCTTTCCGATCTCCGAAGCGGTCGCGGAGGATTTCGGCAAGACCGATGGTTCCGCACCAGTCACAGTCGGGTTTTCGGGAACCGGCGGTGGCTTCAAGAAATTCTGCCGCGGCGAAATCGCGGTGTCTGACGCCTCGCGGCCCATCAGCACCTCCGAACTGGAAGCCTGCGCCCAGGCATCGATCGCCTTCGTTGAACTGCCTGTCGCCTACGACGGCCTCGCTGTGGTCGTGAATCCCAAGAACACCTGGGCCGCTTCGATGACGGTCGCCGAACTCAAGAAGCTGTGGTCGCCCGACGCGCAGGGCAAAATCACGAAGTGGAGCCAGGTCCGCGCGGGCTGGCCCGACAAGACGATTAACCTCTACGGCGCCGGCACCGACTCGGGCACCTTCGACTACTTCACCGAGGCGATTGTGGGCAAGGCCAAGCAGAGCCGCGGCGACTACACGTCGAGCGAAAACGACAACATCCTGGTGCAGGGCGTTTCGGGTGACGAATACGCCCTCGGGTACATGGGCCTCGCCTACTACGAAGAGAACCAGGGCAAGCTCAAGCTCGTGGGCATCGACGACGAGGACCCCACCAACGGGGCGGGCCCCATTCAGCCGTCGTTTGACGTGGTGCGCAACGGCACCTATCGCCCTCTGTCACGGCCCCTGTTCATTTACGTGAGCACCACCGCGATGGCCCGCCCTGAAGTGCAGAAGTTCGCGGACTTCTACCTGGCCAACACCGGCAAGCTCTCGAAGGAAGTCGGGTATGTCTCGCTGACCGACGCCGAACTGGCGCTGGTCAAGGCGCGCCTCGCGGCACGCACCCCCGGCACCATGTTTGCCGACCACGCGGCGCAGTCAACGAAATCCCTGACAGAACTGCTGCAGGGCCGTCAGTAATGACGCTGGCGACCCGGCGGAAAGTCGAGTGGCTGATCGAGCGCGCGCTGTTTGCCTGCGCCGCCGGATCAGTGCTCGTCACCGCCGGGATCATCGGCGTGCTCGTCTTCGAAACGTACGAGTTCTTCCGTGAGGTGCCGATCACGGACTTCCTGTTCGGCACCGTCTGGACGCCGCTCTTCTACGACCCGCAGTTCGGCGTACTCCCCCTTGTGGGCGGCACCATTCTGGTGTCGCTCATCGCCATGCTCGTGGCGATGCCTGCCGGCCTGCTCTCGGCCATCTACCTGAGCGAGTATGCCCCGCCAGGCGTGCGGCGCGTGGTCAAGCCCGTGCTGGAGGTGTTGGCCGGGATTCCCACGGTCGTCTTCGGCTATTTCGCCCTGCTGTTCGTGACTCCGCTGCTGCAAAAGGTCTTCCCCGACCTGGCGCTGTTCAATGCGCTGAGTCCCGGTCTGGTCATGGGCATCATGATCCTCCCGCTGGTGTCGTCGCTGTCGGAAGACGCGTTGCACGCGGTGCCTAACGGGCTACGTGAAGGCGCGTACGCCTTGGGCGCCACCAAGATGCAGGCGGCGTTGCGTGTGGTGGTGCCCGCCGCGCTCTCCGGCATCTCCGCGTCGTTCATCCTCGCCATGTCCCGCGCCATTGGCGAGACGATGATTGTGGCGATCGCGGCGGGACAACAGCCGCGCCTGACCGCCAACCCCATGAATCCGGTGGAGACGATGACCGCCTACATCGTGCAGGTCAGCATGGGCGATACACCGGCGGGATCGATTGCCTTCCGCACCATCTTCGCCGTGGGCATGTTGCTGTTCCTGATGACCTTCGTGCTCAACCTCATCAGCGACTGGCTGCGCCGCCGTTTCCGGGAGCAGTATTCGTGACCTCTGCCTCGCGCCGCATGGCCGGCGATCGCCTGCTGCAGACCATGAGCATCCTCGTGCTCACGCTCTCGCTCGTCGCGCTGCTGGCGCTGCTGTACGACATCTGGTCTGACGGCTGGGCGCGCCTCGACTGGGAGTTCCTCACCAGCATGCCCTCCCGCCGCGCATCGTCGGCGGGCATCTACCCCGCGATTCTCGGCAGCCTCTACATCCTGATGGTGACGGCGGCGTTTGCGCTGCCACTGGGGATCGGCGCCGCGGTGTACCTCGAGGAGTACGGTGGAGGCGGCCGCATGGCCCGCCTCATCGAAATCAATATCGCCAACCTCGCAGGCGTGCCGTCGATCATCTACGGCCTGCTCGGGCTGGGGATCTTCGTGCGGGCGTTTGGGTGGGGCCCGTCGATTCTCTCGGGCGGCGCCACGCTGGGCCTGCTCGCACTGCCCGTGGTCATTCTCTCCACGCGCGAAGCGCTGCGAACCGTGCCGATGTCCGCGCGAGAAGGGTCGTACGCCCTGGGCGCCACCAAGTGGCAGACCATCTGGCATCAGGTGCTTCCCACCGCGTTACCGGGTATCCTGACGGGCCTGATCCTTGCCATGTCTCGCGCCATCGGAGAAACTGCGCCGCTCATCACGATCGGCGCCCTCGCGTACATCGACTTCACGCCGTCGGGCGTCATGTCGCCCTTCACGGTGCTGCCCATCCAGATCTACAACTGGGTTTCCAAACCGCAGGTGGCGTTCGCCGAAAACGCCGCGGCCGGCATCATTGTGCTGCTGGTCCTGCTCCTCTCGATGAATGCCGTGGCCATCGTGCTGCGGGACCGCTTCCAGAAAGCCCGCGCATGACCACCCTCCTTCGACCGCTGTCGACGATGACCACGGGCAACGCTCGCCCAACCACGCCCGTGAAGATCGACGTGCAGGGGATGAATTTCTACTACGGCGCCAAGCAGGCCCTGAGCGACATCACCATCGCGCTCCACGCGAACCTGGTCACGGCGTTCATCGGCCCGTCGGGCTGCGGCAAGAGCACCTTCCTGCGTACGCTCAACCGGATGAACGACATCATCCCGGGCACGCGGGTTGAAGGCCGCGTCCAGATCGACGGCGAGGACATCTACGCCTCATCCACTGACGTGGTGGGACTGCGCCGGCGCGTGGGCATGGTCTTCCAGAAGTCCAACCCCTTTCCGAAATCCATCTTCGAGAACATCGCGTACGGCCTGCGGATCAATGGCCTGACGAAGAACCGCGGCGAGATGGAAGGCCGGGTCGAGGAGAGTCTGAAGGCCGCCGCGATCTGGGATGAGGTCAAGGACCGGCTGACCGAATCGGCACTGATGCTGTCGGGCGGCCAGCAGCAGCGGTTGTGCATCGCCCGTGCCCTGGCCATTCAACCCGAGATCCTGTTGATGGATGAGCCGGCGTCGGCGCTCGACCCGATTGCAACCCAGCGCATCGAGGAACTCATCTACCAGCTCAAGACGTCTTACACGATTGTGATCGTGACGCACAACATGCAGCAGGCGGCGCGCGTGTCCGACCAGACGGCGTTTTTCTGGCTCGGCCGCCTCGTGGAATCGGGCCCCACGGAACAGATTTTCACCAGTCCGACCGAGAAGTTGACGGAAGACTACGTCACCGGTCGCTTCGGTTAACCCGGCAGGATTCAGCTATGGAACGGCACGCACGACACTTTCAGGACGAGCTCGACGAGCTCAAGGGACGACTGCTCGAGATGGGTGGCCTGGCCGAAGAGCGGCTGCGCCTGGCTGTGCGCAGCCTGGTCGATCGTGATGGCCGGATGGTTGAGGCGGTGCTCACCGGCGACGCCGCCATCAACCAGTTGCACATCGAAATCGACGACCGCTGCTTCAAGCTGCTGGCGCTGCATCAACCCATGGCGGGCGACCTCCGCTCCATCGTCGCCGCCGTCAAGATCAACACCGACCTTGAACGCGTGGGCGACCTGGCGGTCAACATCGCCGAGGCGGTGCGTCGCTACCTGCAGCACCCGCCGGTCAAGGAACTGATCGACATCCCGAAGATGGCCGAACTGGCGCAGGTGATGCTGCGCGACTCGCTGGACGCCTACGTCCGCCACGACCTTGGCCTGGCCCGGAAGGTGCTGGGGCAGGATGACGAGCTGGATGCACTCAAGACCCATGTGTTCCGCGACCTGCTGGCCTGCATGCTGCGCGACGCCGCCACAATCGAACCCAGTCTGGACCTGATCCTCATTTCGCGTCACCTCGAGCGGATTGGCGACCACGCCACGAACATCGCCGAGGACGTCATTTTCATGGTCTCGGCGAAGGACGTCAGGCACCAGTAGTCGGCAGCAGGCGGCATTTCGCGCATAATACCCCCTGATGTCGGCCCGGCCTGTGTGCGTGCAATGCCGCCTGCAGCCTGCGGATCCCCGGTGGCGGCCCTTTTGCAGTGAACGTTGTCAGTTGGCGGACTTGAACCGCTGGCTGCAGGGCGACTACCGGGTTCCTGGGCCGGCTATCGATTCCATCCCCGACTCGCCCGACAATGATCCGTCCACGTGAATTGTTTTTATGGCCGACACGCTCACCATCACCGACAACCGCACCGGCAAGCGATGCGAAGTTCCCATCGCTGAGGGCACCATCCGCGCGATGGACCTGAGGAAGATCAAGGCATCACCCGAAGACTTCGGGCTGATGACATATGACCCGGCGTTCCAGAACACCGCGTCCTGCCGCAGCAGCATCACGTTCATCGACGGCGACAAGGGCATCCTCGAATATCGCGGCTACCCCATCGACCAGCTCGCCGAGCACAGCTCCTACCTGGAGACGGCGTACCTGATTCTGTTTGGCGAACTGCCCACCACCCCGCAGCTCGATGCCTGGAGCCATGAGATCACGCTCCACACCATGCTGCACGAGAACATCAAGAAGTTCATGGACGGGTTTCAGCACGACGCCCACCCGATGGGCATCTTCCTCTCCACGGTCGGCGCGCTGTCCACCATTTATCCCGACGCCAAGGAAGTGGGCGACGCGGACGGAAGGCGGCTGCAGATCCTGCGCCTGATCGCCAAGGTGCCCAGCATTGCGACGTATGCCTTCCGGCACTCCATCGGGCGGCCCTACGTCTACCCCGACAACGACCTGAGCTTCACCGGCAACTTCCTGAACATGCTGTTCAAGATGACCGAGCTGAAATTACCGTCCGCACCCGGTGCTGGAGCGCGCGCTGGACGTGTTGTTCATCCTGCACGCCGACCACGAACAGAACTGCAGCACCAGCGCGATGCGCGGCATCGGCAGCTCGCAGGCCGACCCCTACTCCTCGCTCGCGGGCGCCGCGGCCGCGTTGTATGGCCCGCTGCACGGCGGCGCCAATGAAGCCGTCCTGCACATGCTCAAGGAAATCGGGTCGGTCAACAACGTGCCGGCGTTCATCAAACGCGTCAAGGGCGGCGAGGGCCGGCTGATGGGCTTCGGCCACCGCGTCTACAAGTCCTACGACCCCCGGGCCAGAATCATCAAGCAAACCGCCGACCTGGTCTTTGAGGTCACCGGACGCAACCCGCTGACCGACATCGCCCTGGAGCTCGAACGTATCGCCCTCGAGGACGAGTACGTTGTGAGCCGGAAGCTGCACTGAACGTGGATTTCTACTCGGGTCTGATTTACCAGGCGATGGGATTCCCGCTCGACATGTTCCCCGTGCTGTTTGCCATTCCGCGCACCGCGGGCTGGCTGGCCCAGTGGGACGAAATGCTGCGGGATTCCGACCAGAAGATCGCCCGCCCGCGTCAAATCTACATTGGCGCGAGCCGTCGCGACTACGTCCCGCGCGAGGCGCGCGGATAACCGGGGCGCTTGCCGCCCATCGCACAGGAGCCTGGATGCTGCTTCGTCTTCTCGGGTCGGTCGGCGTCATCAGTCTGGCAGCGGCCGCTGTCGTGGCCGCAGGACACGTGAGCGTGCCTGACCAGGCCAAGGGCCCAACATTCGACTCCGCGCGCTCCTGGGAGCATCTGAAGGCCATGGTGGACCTCGGCCCGCGGCCGTCGGGCTCGGCCGCGCTGCGCCAGACCCGGGCCTACATCACCCGCCAGGTCGCGGCGATGAACCTGACGGTCCAGGAACAGACATTTACCGCCACCACCCCGGCCGGGTCGGTGGAAATGACGAACCTGATCGTCACCCTTCCGGGTCAACGGACCGACCGCATCCTCTTCACCGGCCACTACGACACCAAGCTGTTCAAGGACTTCCGGTTTGTCGGCGCGAGTGACGGCGGCTCAAGCGGGGCTTTCCTTATCGAACTGCTGAGGTCACTGAAAGACCAGCCCCGCGAGTTCACCTACGAGTTCGTCTGGTTCGACGGCGAAGAGGCCGTGGCCGCCTGGGACCCGAACACCGACTCCACCTACGGCAGCCGCTTCTACGCACAGCAGGGTCGGAAGGCCGGCACCCTCTCGCAAATCAAGGCACTCATCCTGGTGGACATGATCGGCAGCAAGTCGCTGAAGATTGAGCGCGACAGCTACTCCGCCGGCTGGCTCAACGCCATTGTCTGGGCCACCGCCAAGCGGCTGGGCCATTCGTCGAAGTTCGTGGACGTGGACACCACGATCGAAGACGACCACCTGCACTTCGTGCGCGCCGGCATTCCGTCGATCGACCTGATTGACCTGAACAACTTCAACGCGCTCGGGCACTGGCATACGGCGAGCGACACGCTCGAAAACGTCTCTGCCGCGTCGCTCCAGGTCGTGGGCGACGTGCTCCTCGCCGCGCTCCCCGACATCGTCAACTACCTGCGGAAGTAGAAGGCGTCGGGGTCCTGGAGTCCAGAAGTCCCGGGGTCGCCAGCAACGCGGTTTCGCCGGACGACAGCCCCACGGGAACCATCAATGCGGCAGCGACATCATTGGGCGACAACATATTGCGTCCGGCTGACGCCAGCCGTCAGTCGCGCCGACGCCAAACATTTTACGCGTCGGCGCCGGCTGCACGGCGTGTTAGCTGGCCCCTATGCCACGACTACCACCGGGGCTTGACAAGTTCAGAGCATTGAATGCGCCGCGGGAATAACGAATAACTTCTAGTGCTTCGGAAGTCGATACCTCAAGTCCATGCACAGCGCGATTGCAGACGTCGATGACGTACCGCAAGGACTTCCAAGCCTCATCGGTCCCAACTTCGTGTCGCCGGAGCAGTTCGATGAGCCTCGATGCCCCTGGGCGTTCCGGCACCGCTAAATTGCGCTGCATCGCCAAATGTCGTAACCGCTGCTCGATTACCCGCCTGAGGTGTGCGAGTCCATCCCAAACGGCCCCATCGAGAACTTTATATTCGATCGCTAGGAGATCGGCGTCGGGCGAGGCATCTCGCGGGAAAAGATTGACGGGGGGCGGCGCGGGATCGACAGCGATCCGAACCCCATCCGCCTTGCCAACAAACTCCTCTACGCAAGCGAGAAACATATTCACTCGACGCCGCACTTTGTCGTTCTGTCCATATTCGGCGACGGAGAACTGGCCGACTGCGTTATCCAAGTAGTCACCGAGATCCGTCAGGGAGTCGGACGACAGAACACGCAGGAACTGTGCCTCCTCGGCGGACTGCAGCTTCTGCCTCGCTCGGTACCAAGTGAACAATTCCCTAAGCGCGACTGTGAAGAGACTGGTAAATGCTCCAGCCAGCAGACCAATGAGGTCGATCATTTCCGCTCCAGTTCCTGCCGGTACTTGTCAAGAAAGGGTGCGATCTTTCGAATTTCGCCGAGCAGGGACTGCGCCGCCAAGTAGGACCGATACGCACGGCCGGTCAGTATTAGCATGGTGATTCCAAGCACCGCCAAAGCAGCGGCTGCCACCATTGCGCCAAGAGCCCACCAGGCAGGAATCGTCTTGCCAAATTCTTCGCGGAAGTACCCTACTGCCAGAGGCACGAAAAGAGCGATTGCTGCCGCCAGAATCCACTTAACTAGTTCAAGTCGCCGCGCATGAGACCATTCGTACGCCTTCTCAAGTCGTGCCTCTGGATTCGGCACGCCCGAGGCGACAAGGTCGATTAAGTCGCGAATTGACAGCTTAACCATCGTATTCCTTGGGTCAGCGCCCGGCTTCAGCCGCGGCGGAATTGAATGCTCGCACCCTCCGCCGGCGGCTGCAAGCCGATGATTCTCATACAGCCCTCCTCCTGCTCCACCGTGACGGTAGGCTCGTAGCAGGGTGAATGCGCAGAGCGCGCAGAAGGAGGACCAAATGCGATTCTACAACCAGACACACGAGCACTATTGCGGGATCGATCTCCACGTGAAGACCATGTACGTGTGCATCCTCGATGCGGCCGGCAAGGTCTTGGTGCACCGGAACATGCCATCGACGCCGGAGGCGTTCCGCGACGTCGTCGCGCCCTATCGCCAGGGCCTGGTCGTCGCGGTCGAGTGCATGTTCACGTGGCACTGGCTGGCCGATGTCTGTGCGGACGACGGCATCGCGTTCGTGCTGGGGCACGCCCTGGCGATGAAGGCCATCCACGGCGGCAAGGCCAAGAACGACAAGATCGATTCCCACAAGATTGCCGTCCTGCTGCGAGGCGGCCTGCTGCCGCAAGCGTACGTCTACCCCGCCACGATGCGATCGACCCGCGACCTGCTTCGCCGGCGGCTCCACCTCGTGCGGAAGCGAGGCGAGCTCCTCGCGCACATTCAGAACACCCGCGCCCAATACAATCTGCCCGTGTTCGAGAAGCGCCTGGCCTACGCGGCCAATCGCGACGGAGTCCCGGACCACTTCCCGGATCCCAGCGTGCGCAAGAGTGTCGAGGTCGACCTGTCGCTGATCGATCATTACGATGAACTCATCACGGATCTGGAACTGACCATCGTCCGCGAAGCGAAGCGGCACGATGCCGACGCGTTTCACCGGTTGCGGTCCGTGCCGGGCATCGGCAAGATCCTCGCGCTGACCATCCTCTACGAGATTCATGACATCACGCGCTTCGACCGCGTGCAGGAGTTCGCCTCGTATGCCCGCCTGGTGAAGGGCCGCCACGAATCGGCGGGCAAAGTCGTCGGGGGTGGAGGCGCGAAGCAGGGCAATGTCCATCTCAAGTGGGCGTTTTCAGAAGCGGCCGTCACGTTTCTGCGTCAGAACCGGGAGGGCCAACGGCTCAAGGCGCGGCTCGAACGGCGCCACGGCAAGGGGAAAGCGCTCTCGATCCTCGCGCACAAGATCGGACGCGCGGTCTACTACATGCTCGCGCGCCACACCGTCTTCTCGATGGAGAAGTTCCTCGCGGCGTAGCGAGGCGAGGGTGGGACGAACCAGACGTCTAAGTGGAGCCACTCGGGACTGAGTCCCTCAGGATCGTGCACTCGTGCGTCCGAGCGCCGCCGCATGATCATGGACCCCAAGTCCGGCAGCCCCCGCCGATGATGAGACGCTCACCTTCGCCTCGCTGCATCGCGCGGCCCCGATTGCCGCGGCCCCTTCCCCGAGCCTGGAGATAACGGACGCACCGCACGGTGACGTCGCCCGTCATGAGGAGGCCGGTACAAGGGCACGACTGAGTTTCTAGGCCGCGAGCGCGCGCGCTCGCACTCCGCCACGCGGAGGCTGAGCCTCAATAGGTGTTGGGTGCCGTCGCAATCTGACGCACCAGTGTGAGAAACGAAGACCGCGACGACGGACGGCCGCGACCGTAACGACCTACTTCACTGGGACACGCGACGCACCCGGTGACGATACGGGTCTGTCGTCTTGACAACCGGAGGGCTGATAGGTGTTAGGTCGTCTTCCCAGCCTTCTGAGGGGCCCTGCCTTCGCTATCGCGCTTCCAACAGTTCGCCTAGGACCACCCGAACGAGATCCCGGAGGCGCAAAACTTCGTCGATATCGGTGGGCGTGTGGGTGGAGACCGAAGACCGTGTATAGACCGAACGAACAAACGTACCCAGCGCTTCATCGATGGCTGCAGTCGCATCTTCCGTGGTGGCTGCCGTCGCTTTCGATTGGCCACGATTCCGGAGCATGTACCGCACCTTCTGCTTCATCGTGGGGCCGTTTGTATTCGGTTCCTGTTTGTAGCCAGCCGCCCCCAACACGTCGTTGTCAGGCGCGAGATGGTCCAAAGTTTCTCGCAAGGCTTCACGGAGATCTGTTGCCGGTCCTCTCCAAGAGAGCCTCTCGCCCGCGGACAGGTCCAGAAGTGCCTGTTCGTACGACAGACCCGCGCTAGGAAGCAGCGCCCTCAGGGTAGTCACAATGCGAATGTCCTGGTTGTTTCGGTCGTCTCCGCCCTGCCTGCCCGCCCGAGCGACAATACCAGAATCCAAATGGATGAGGTGGCCCTTGGCTTGCCGGAGAAGGTCCCTGTATTTCTGGACACTTCCCTTCTTGTGGCACAGTGACAAGAGCGCCTGCATTGCTGCGTCCACCCCTTCGATATGCTGAGAAGTCGTTGGATCTCCTGCGACGGAGGGGCGCACCTCATTGAAATATCGTTCGACAATACCTCGCAAGGACTCGCGGGCCCTTGCTGAGTGCAGTTGGGGATTCTTGACTCGATTCAGCGCAGAGCGCTCCCTCTCCACGTCTGCAATCAACGACGTGACATGAGACGGCATCTATGCGGTCTCTGGCTTAGGGGGAAGGCTATGGGCAACCAAGTTGTAACCGACCGCGTTCAGCTTGTACTCGCCTCTGGCGGCAGAATCGAAATACCCAGAGCCTTTGGCATCTGGAAGAACCTGCGCCATGCGCTCGGGCAGCTTGAACTGAGCGTGCTTAAAGTACTTGTCAAGATCGGCAGATGAGACGGCATCTTTGCGCTCTCCGTCAGCAGCTAGTTCCTTGAGAAAAAAGGCTACGACGCAGGCCATCTCTTTCGCGCTGCGCGGCTTCTTCTCGTTGCGAAACGATCGGATATCCCCGCCTGATCGAGGGGATGCTAGAGGAGCGGGCGAGCTGGCCGGCGGCCGAGCCTGAACCGCCGCCCGCTCCTCTCGATTCGGTGAACCTGGCGGCTGCACCTGTCCTGTCGAGGCAACCGGAATCTTCAGGTGTGAGCAGGCGGTTGCCACAACGGTCGCGCGGGCGTCCCCATCAAGGGGTTCCAGCGCTGCGATGACCTTATCGATGGCCTGTCCGAGTGTCAGTTTCTGGTCTGCCATTGCGTGTCCTTCTCGAACCTCTAATCGACCTAACGCCAGCGTTCACCAGCGACGGCCCATCCTTGCACCGGCCGCCGTCGGTGCAACGCGATGTTAGACGGCAACATGACCAGTTTACTCAAAAGCCAAAAGGCGGCCCCGGCGCACCCTCACTCACCAAGAACCAGATTGCCATTGCAATCATGATCGGACCCTGGAGGAAGGTGAACCAGTCCGAGGGCCGCATCTTCTGACCTCTCCTACGCTTTCTGAGGATCATCCATGGCCCCATAACGGTCATGACTGCGCCAATCCCGCCCATCATGTACGTTGGAAGCTGACCCTGCCAAGTCAGTCTGCGCGAATACTGTTCGTCCGGAGTCGAAATCTGCCTCGCATATTCCAGTTGTACAAGTTGTGGCTGGCCTTCCAAGACAGCCCGCGCCTCCAGTTCAACAGCTTCGTTGCCAGCGTAGACCAGCTGCAGAACGCCACCATCGTTCTGCTCCAGGATGCTCCAACGTATCTCGACTTCTCCAGAAGCCATTCGGGACGAATCAAGCACAACCCCCGCAACATCGCGGCTAGTCTTTCTAATTCTGGCTTCAAGAATTCGCTCGCCGTTGCCAGTTCGAATGACGAGGGGGCTCAAGATCGCGCTGCCGCGGATAGGCCGTCGACCAGCGTTCCAAAATGCGATTTGTGTGGCGGTTATGTCGCTGCGCAGAACTTGCCCGTCGAACTGCACCGACAGACCTGATGCCTGACCGGTACGAACAACCGCGGCTTTCACGGGATGCACAAAATAAGTGAGCTCAGGGGTCTCGCTAGATGCCAGGAAGAAGTAGACAGAGAGACCGATGCTAATGATGCTGGCGACCGATCCTGCGATGCCAACCTCTGGCCGGCGGAAGAAATCCATGATTGCCGAGGAACCGCTGTCGTTCTCGTTGCTCATCTCAACTGACCTCGATGCCACTGCCGTCTAACTTCAATATGGGTGGAACGCGCCAATCGCAGACTGGCAACCTTGGCTGTCGGGCTTGGGCTCGGAACCACCCCCAACTCGCGGGCATTATCTGTCCCCATCTGGTCCCGGCGCAAATTCCTCTGCCCACGCGACTCGCCTCAGCTCAACACCACCTGAACACCGCATTGGCGCGTGCGCCAAGTTGACCCCGCCGACCGACTTGGGCGGAATGAGCTAATCGTCGATCCGCCCGACCGCCGTTGCCAGCTGTCAGCTGGCCCTCGTTGTGACTCGGACAGACACCAGGCATGCAGTTGTGTCTTGCGGTGGTCTGCTGATGCAGACTCCCCTGGCCGCCCGTGAGGGGACCGGGTGGAGCCGACTCGGAGTGTCGCGACACGCGTGAGCGCGAAACCGTCGCGAGGGGAGCGCGGCCTGCGAGGGCCGGCTCCGCCGTGTGCGGAGCGGCCCGTGGGCGAAAGGTCGCAGGCAGCGCGGACGCAGCGAACGGTTTCACGCGGCAGCTCCGCGGAGGCTCCACACGGTCCCCTCACGGGCAGCCAGGGTTCCACGGTCCATAGGGCGGACCGTATGTTTCGCCTTACGCGGATACGACGGCATGCGCCGGATAGACCTCGGGCTCGCCGTCGATTCCAATGGCCTTCATGATCGGCATCAGCACCTCACCAAACCGCTGAAATGCCTCCTCCGACTCCCACACATCGACGACCCGGAATCCGTTGGGGCCTTGCCCTGCCACATGAACGAGCAGCCCCTTGACCGGCCAATCAGCCAGCTTATCCATGCGCGAGCGGCCACCCGAGAGTAGCCGAACGGATTCTTCGTACGAGGCCTGGGTGAGAGTGGGCGACTGAAACACTGCGACAATGGCCATTGCAATCTCCTTTTAGGTTGGGGCGGACGATCAATTGCGAATTGCCGGCGGGCATTATGCTGCCCCACTGGTCCCGGCGCAACTTGCTGGTGTCTGCTGAGGAAGACCGCCCTGGCCGCACGTGAGGGGACCGTGTGGAGCCGACTCGGAGTGCCGCGACACGCGTGAGCGCGAAACCGTCGCGAAGGGAGCGCGGCCTGCAAGGGGCCGGCTCCGCCGTGTGCGGAGCGGCCCGTGGGCGATAGGTCGCAGGCCGCGCGGACGCAGCGAACGGTTTCACGCGGCAGCTCCGCGGAGGCTCCACACGGTCCCCTCACGGGCGGCCAGGGTTCCAGACTAAGACGGCGCGGCTGACCGCCTCTGCCAAGGCTACGGCGAGTCCGCCGAAGCGTTCGCGGAGGCGGAAGCCACGCCCTACGGACCGGGGAACGGCGCGGGAAGCTCCGCAAAAACAAGCGGCGACTGCAGGTGCAGCCGCCGCGAGTTTTCGTGAATTCGATCCGATCTACTTCAGGTGCTTGCTGACCAGCTTGGTCATCTCGAACATGTTGACCGTCGCCTTGCCACCGAACACGACCTTCAGCTTGTCGTCCGCCTTGATCATCCGCTTGTTCTTCTGGTCCTGCAGGCCGTTCTTCTTGATGTACGACCACAGACGCTTCGTCACCTCGGTGCGCGGAATCGGCTTGTCACCCACGACCGGCGCGAGGGCCGCACCGATGCTGACCGGACGCATGAACGCCGCGTTCGCCTTGCGCGCGGTCTTCTTCTTCGCCGCCGGCTTCTTCGCCTTCTTCACGATTTTCTTCGCGACTTTCTTTGCAGCCTTCTTCTTCGCCATCTCGTCTCCTTGGAAGACGCACAACGCGTCGCGGGTTAGTTTCGCACAATTGCGCTCATTTTCAGAGGAGAAAACGCATCCGTCCCCTCTGGGACGCGTCGGGGCGCCCTGCTACGGCTCGACGAGCGCTCGGATCTCTGCCTCGCCGAGCACGCTGGGCGCGTGTTTCGCCGCTGCGAAGATCCGCTCCACACGCCCCTCGGTGGCCTCGATACCGCGTCGCTCAAGCCAGTAGACGACGTTGGATTTGCCCGACATCGGCCCCACCTCGATGACCTGCTCGCGCCCCACGAGGCTGGCCGGCACGCCTGAGTAGACGGCATCCATCAGCTCTGCCTCATTCTTGCGGGCGGCCTTGATGACGGCGGCGGCGTGGACGCCGGTGGCCGTCCGGAAGGCGTCACGCCCCACCACCGGGTAGTTGGGCGGCATGGGCACCCCGCACGTGCGCGCCACCAGTTCGCAATACTCGCCCAGACGCAGGAGGCTGTCCTTCCGCTGGCCCATGAGCACCAGGTTCACCAGCAGCAGATCCATGGGTGTGTTCCCCACCCGTTCCCCGATACCCAGCGCTGCGCCGTGGAGGCGCGTGGCCCCCGCTTCCCAGGCCGCCAGCGAGTTGATCACGGCCAGATCGCGGTCACGGTGGCCATGCCAGTCGATGCCGACGCCACCCCCGCAGTCATCCACAATCGACTGCACAAACCGGACGACCGCAGCCGCGCCAGTGGGCGTGGCGTGCCCCACGGTGTCTGCGACACACACCCGCGTCGCCCCGGCCCGAATGGCCGCCGAGTAGAGCCGCCGGAGTGACTCGGGGTCGGCGCGCGTGGTGTCTTCGGTGACATACATCACCGACAGGCCCTCCTTCACCGCAAACCCCACGGCTTCCTCGGTGAGCGCGACGAGACGGTCGAGCGTCCAATCCTCCGCATACTGCCGGATGGGGCTGGACCCGATGAACGTGCAGCATTCAATCGAAAGGCCGACCCGCTGGGAGATTCGGGCGATCGGGATGATGTCGGCGAGCACGGTGCGCGCGGCGCAGTTGGCCTGCACCCGCAGTCCACTCGTCACGATTTCGCGCGCCAGCCGCTCGACATCGCCCGCCACCTGCGCCCCGGCGCCGGGCAACCCGATATCGGCGGTTTCGATCCCCAGCGAATCGATCAAGTGCAGGATGCGAATCTTGTCGTCAATTGAGGGCGTGGTCACCGACGGGGATTGCAACCCATCCCGCAACGTCTCATCGTCGAGCATTACGGGACGGTCCGGCGGGGCGGGGCCCCGACCTGGTTCCAGTCGTAAATCAGGGGGTGCATTACTTCCTCGCGCGCAGGGTGAGCAAACCTGCGCCAACAATCACGGCGGTCCAGGCCGACGCGCGAAGTGCGCCATCACGGACCGCGTCGCTCATCATCTCGGCCATGACCGGCTGGGGCCCGCGGCCCAGTTCCCACGCTGCCTCGCGGACGAGGTAATCACGCTGCGCAAGCACCACCCACTGGTCGAAGGCCGTATTCCACACGAGCACCGCCAGGCACAGCCAGAGCAGCAGCAGCGCGCGGGTGCGGGTCATGCCGCATCCGCGCCGCGATACCGGATGACCATCGCGGTGATGTCGTCTCCCTGCGCCGTGCCGTGGGTAAACTCGCTGACGGCGGCAAAGATGTGCGCGACCAGGTCTTCAGCGGTCGTCGAGGGCGCGGCCTGAATCGCGGCCAGCAGCCGATCGTCACCCAATTCGTCGCCTTCCGCGTTCATCGCCTCAGACACACCGTCGCTGAAGACCACCACGGTGTCGCCTGGCTGCAGCTTCAGGGTCTCCTGGCCGTACGGCGCGAACTCCAGGAGGCCCACCACCGGACCGCCGTCTTCGAGACGACGCACACCGGAGGGCCCCACCACAAAGGGCGGGTTGTGCCCGGCGTTGGTGTACGTGAGTGTGCCGTCCGAGCCGAGAATGCCGAACATCAGCGTGACGAAACGCGACTCGATCCCGCGCTTGCACAGCACCTGGTTCGCGATCGTGACGAGCTTCGCCGTCCCATCCACGCCAGTCACATGCGAGGCGAACATCCCCTGCATCAGCGCGCTCAGCAGCGCCGCGGGCGGGCCCTTGCCCGCCACATCGCCCAGGGTGAAACCCAGGGCCTTGCCGCCGAAGTCGAGGTAGTCAAAGAAGTCGCCGCCGATTGATCGACAGGCGATGGACGCCGCCGCCGCTTCGGCAAACCGCAGGTTCGCCAGCGGCTTCGGCATCAGCGCCTGCTGAATCTCGGCCGCGATCTTCATCTCGTGCTCCATCCGCGACTTCTCCACCTTCTCGCGGTAGAGCTGGGCGTTCTGGATGGCAGACGACGCCTCGGACGCCATGGTGGCCAGCGCCTTGCGCGTGGACGTGGACAGCAGCGTGCCCTTCTCACGGCTGTCGAGATACAACACGCCGATGCGGCGATCCTCGGTGTTGGCGTCGGCCGAGTCCACATACAACACGGCGTTGAGCGGCACGCAGACAACGTTGCGAATGCCGAGGGCCACCGTGCCCTGGTGCACGTCGGCCAGCGCGCCGTCGAGCAGGTCCGCCATCACCTGTGTCTGACCGAGGCGGAATACTTCCTCGGGAATTTTCCGGCTGATGCTGAACGTGGCGTCGTTGAGCGTGACCTTCCCGCGCCCTCGACCGAGTTTGAATTCCAGCACGTCACCCGCGCCGGCCAGCATGATGAACGCGCGTTCGGCTCCCGAGACTTCCACAGCCGCGTCAAGGACGAGCGTGAGCACTTCCTGGAGCACGCGGCCCGAGCCAAGCGATCGGAAGTCTTCGAGCAGCGCGGTAATCTGCCGCAGATCGTCTCGCGCCCCGGTCATCGAACGCGACGAGGCTGAGGTCGCGTCGCCGAAGTGGCACACCATGTCGGCGCCACCGCCCCTGCCAAGACGGATGCGATCGCCCGACTTCAGCGGCTGCGACGTGAGCGGCTGATCGTTGACCGACGTGCCGTATCTGGATTGCAGGTCCCGAATCGTCCACACCCCGTCGACGCGCTCGATCACGATGTGTTCACGCGACACTTCGCTGCCGCCAAGCCGGAGATCGTTGTTTTCACGACGGCCGATAGTGAAGGGCGAACTGTCAACGACCACGGTGCGCTCGCCTTGAGCGTCCGTGACTTCCAGTCTGAGGGGTTCGAGGGGGGGCTGTCCGGTGCTCATCTCCGAAGCATCTTACCGGAACCGGAGCCGCGAATCAGCCGAACCGTGACGTAGGTCACGACCGGCAGCGCCGCCCACGCCGCCCACCGCATCCAGGTGCCCTCCGGCGTCATCGGCACGAGCCAGGCACCAAGGGCGGTGATGACCACGGCGGCCAGGCCGACCGCCACCCGCGACCGCGGCCGCAGTCGCACCCGGGTAGCGACCTCCGGCTGTTCCATGGTCGCCATTCCGCACTTGTAACAGACGATGGCCTTGTCAGCGATGAGGGTTCCACACGATCGACACGTCACGCGAGATTCTCCGTTACGATACTTGCCGTCTCAGTATGCTCTTTCCGCTTCGCGACGTCATACCGTCGCGCACCACTCCGCTGGTCACATGGCTCCTGGTCGGGTCCAATGTGCTGCTGCACGTCTGGCTGTGGCTGGTGCCGGGCGGCGCAGACACACGGGACGCCACTTTCGCCACCTGGGGCGTCATCCCGGCGTCCTTTTCGTGGGTGTCTGCCGTGACGTCGATGTTCCTGCATGGCGACCTGCTGCACCTGGGCAGCAACATGGTCTGCCTGTGGATCTTCGGCGATAACGTCGAAGACCAGATGGGGCACGGCCGCTTCCTGGCCTTTTACCTGCTGTGCGGCGTCGTGGCGGCCCTGGCCGAGACCTGGGCGAGCCCGTTGTCGCTGCTCCCGATGGTGGGCGCCAGCGGTGCCATTGCCGGTGTGATGGGCGCGTACTTCGTCATGTTCCCGGGCTCACGGGTGCTGGTGCTGCTCTTCCTCGTGGTCTACATCAACGTGATCGAAGTGCCGGCCCTGTTCTTCCTGGCGTTCTGGTTCCTGCTGCAAGTGCTCGGAGGCCTGGGACGTTCCGCCGAGACCGCCTCCACGGGCGGGGTCGCGTTTTGGGCACACGCCGGGGGATTCCTCGCCGGGGCGCTCGGCGCGCGGCTCTTGCGCCGCCGCGAACGCGCCAATTGGGACTGGCGCGATGGCGGAACCGCGTAATGGCGAAATGTCACAAATGTCCGAAATGGCGAACTGCGGACAAACCAATGACGGCAGAATGTCGGAATGATCAAGGCGCACAATGATCGAATGACCTTGGAGCTGCAGATTCAACCATTAGTCACCAAGGACATTCGACCATTCTTCCCTGCAATGGTTGTCCGCATTGGTTTGTCCGCAGTTCGCCATTTCGGACATTTGTGACATTTCGCCATTAACAGTGTTCAGAATGCGCCGCCGCCTTTCGCGCGAATCTCGGCCCCGATAGTCGCGAGCTCGATCATGAGCTTTTCCCAGGCGGCGGTGTACTCCGCTTCAGGCATGGTGGCCTTCTTACGCTTGAGCTCGTCAATCTGTAGCGTCAGGAGTTCCTGCTTCTGAAACAACATCTGCAGGGCGGGGTCGGTGGCTTTGGTTTCGACGCCTGCATCCAGGTACGTCATGGTTGCGAGCGTGCCGTCTTCGCCCGTGGCTGACATCGCCTCGCGTCCCACACCATCGCCGTTGTCTTCAAGCAACGCGCGTTCGGTGACCAGCAGCCCCTTTTGCTCGAAGTACTGCTTCACCACTCTCGAGGCGAAGAAGAAGGCCTCCCACATCGAAACCCGCGTGTTTTTGTCAAGGTCGGCGGCCGGGGCATTCAGCGCCTGCACGAACCCATCAGCGAACACCGTGGCGTACTTCTGCGCGGGCGTGCTGGTGGACGTGATGATGATCCGCCGGTCGCCGGTGAGCCCGGCGGCGAACGGAAAACTCGCGCTGGAGCTGTTGACGAAGACCACCCGTGACCGGATGGGTGTCAGCACGGCCTTCCAGTCGGCCACCGTGAGGTCGGGCCCGACGAGATTAAACTTCGCCGTCGTCCCTTCCGCTGTGCCGTGTCCAATCAGCATGACAAACAGGACGTCCTCGGGCTTGAGGGTCTTTGCCAGGCGGTCGAACGTCGCACGCACGTTTTCGGCGGTCGCGCGCTGCTCGCCTTCGCCGGCTTGCTCGGCCATCACAGTCAGCTGCGACGCGTCCATCTTGAACTTCTCGCGGAATGTTGTGGCCAGCTGATCGAGCCACCCCCGGTGCTGCTTCGCGAATGTCGGTTCACCCGACGCGCCCTGAATCAGCACGGCGTGGCGCGCGCCCTGCGCAGAGGCCACGCCCGGCAGCAGCGCGACGAAACAGAGTCCGACAAGTGCTCGTGTCATGAGTGGTTTCACGGATCGTTTCACCGATGGGCTCACTTCCGAATCGCCGCCAGCAGCAGGTCCTGCGCGCGGGCAAACGTCGGAGCCTGCTCCAACGCTTTGAGCGCCTCGGCCTTGGCCTCAGCCTTCCTGTCGAGCCCAAGGTACGCCTCGGCGAGGTCCGCGTGCGCTTCGGCACGATTGGTCGGGCCGAGCGCCAGCACGGCCTGCAGTTCGGCCAGCGCGCCCGCATAATCCTTCTTCGCAAGCGCCCGGCGCCCGAGTTGCACGTGCGCGTCCACGTCGTACGGATCAACGTCGGCCACCACACGGAGTGCGAAGTCTTCGTTCGCCGTGTCCGCCGCCTCACGCGCCATACCGGCGAGTTTTCGCGCCGTCGTCAGGTTGTCGTGATCCCACGTCAGGAGTTCGCGCAACTGCTGACGTGCTTTGGCTCCGTCACCCTGCTTCTCGAAGATCTCCGCCAACAGCACTCGCGGGTTGTCCTTCTCGGTGGCCATCGGCGCCAGTGTGATCGCGCGTTCGAGAGCTTCGGTGGCCCCGGCCACGTCCCCGTCGTCGAGCAACGCCTGCCCGAGCGACCACTGGGCGATGTAACTCCCCGGTACCTTCGCGGCGAGCGCCTTGTGCCCCTCCACAGTCAGTGGCTTGCCGCGCTCAGCCGCCGGACGAGGCTCGGACAGGGCCCGGGCCAACGCGCCGTATTCCTTGTCCACAAACGCCTTGAACGACGCGTCAACTTCGTCCACGGTTTTCGCAAACGCCTTGGAGAACGCCTCGGCATCTTTCGCGCCCTCGGCATACGCTGCCAACAGGCGACGCAACCCTTCGTCGCCGTGCGTGGCCACCAGGTGCTCGGTCAGCAGTGACGCTTCGAAGTACGCGAGGGAAATATCCGGAAGCCGCTGGAACGCGTTCGGCAGGCCTTTGACGCCAAATGTCCGATTCGCGGCAAGTGCGCGGGCGAAGTCGATGGTCTGCTCGCGGCCCCACGCCTTGTTGTAGCGGTGTTCCTCGAACACCGAGATCCCCTCGGTGAGCCACCTGGGCACGCGGTAGTTCGACGCCTGCAACGAGAAGACGTGGGCAATCTCGTGCCACAACGTCGCCTGCCAGCTGAACGTGCCTGGCGGCCTGGCCTTGGGCGAATCCATCGTGATGACGCGCCCGAAACACGCACCCAACGCGAACTGGATGCCGCCGAACCCATGCGTCCGCACCGCAAAGTCATCGTGCTTGGAAAACACCTCGACCAGAATCGGCCCCTTCGGCGTGAAGCCGTAACGGGTGGCGAACGTCTTGTAGGCGAGGTCGGCCAGCGGCAGCGCGTACGTCTTGAGTACCGCTGCCTCGTCCTTGGCGAACTTAAAGATGAAATCGCCGGAGGGCACGCTCTCGAAGCCGTCCACCAAATCCAGAGACAGCAGCAGGTTGTATGTGACGCTGTTGAACGGGTCCATCTTGAACGCCGCTTCCAACGCCTGACGCGCGGCCGTTTCATCGCCCGCGCGCATCAGGTAGGTGCCCAGCTTCGCGAACCCCTCCGGGTCCTCCGGATCCACCGTCGTCGCCCGCCGGGCAAATACCACCGCGTCATCAAACCGGTAGAGGCGCTCGGCCTGCTCGCCCATGATCCGATACCCGCGCCCGAACAGGGGATTCACGGTCATCGCGCGAGCGAGTGCACTGTCGACATCTGCCGTACGCCCTTCGGCGTAGGCCAACGCCGCGCGGTACGCCAATTCCTCGGCTGTGCCCGGCCGCACAGCCGCCACACGATCGAGCGCCGCCGCCACAGCGCTTTTGTCGTCCTCGTTCAGTTCGTGCTCTGCCGTCAGCAACCAGACATCGGGATGCGCGGGCGCGAGTTTGCGAGCGGTCTCCATCGCGGCCGTGACCTCGGCCGGGTCCATGTCCACGAGATCCGGGATGGCGCGCGCCAGACCGAGGTAGCCGGGAATCCAGCCCGGATCGGCCTCAAGGGCCGCGCGATAGCTGCGCAGCGCATCGGCGTTCTGGTGTTTCTCGAGGAACATGTCGCCCCACGACGCTTCCATGTCGGCCTGTTGCAGCGGCAACTGCCCGATGCGTTGGAAGATCGTGTTGGCCAGCCTGAAGTCGCCACTCGCTGCGGCGGCGCGCGCCATGCGGAACGAGTTCTCCGGCGTCATGTCGTACGACTGCTGGAGCATCTTGCCGAGGCGGGCGCGGCCCTCGTCGCGCTTGCCCTGCCGGATATCGATCAACCCGAGTTCCAGCAGCGCATCACCCATGTCACCCGCGTCCACGAGCGGCGTGAGGCGAGTGCGGGCAGCCGCGTCCTTCCCTTCAAACACTTCGATGAGCGCCAGGGCAACAGTCTTTGCGTCAGCCGGCGCGGTCACCGTGGTGGCAATGGTGCGGGCGCGATCCAGATTGCCGCGCCCGAGCGCCCTGCGCACATGCCGCACCATCGTCTCGGCCGTCGGCGCTTCTTCCTGCGCGGCCTGCGACCACGGCGCGGCCATGGGTCCGGAGGCCAGACACAGGAACGCGATACCGGCAAGGAGCCACGCGCGCTTTGACATATGCGCTCAATTTATCACTAGCGCAGCGCACCCGTCTCTATCCGCAGGCGCGCGCGCAGCGCGATTCCGAACAGCAGGGTCATGACGGGCCCACTGATCCAGGCCGACATCAACAAGGCCATGCCTGCCAACTCGCCGAAGACCGCGATGTAATTGGGATGGTCCACGTACCGATATGGCCCCGTGCGCACAAGCGGGACGTCTGGCAGGACCAGCACCTTGAAGGTCCATCGCTCACCGAGATTCGCAATCGCCCAGTACTTCAGCGCCTTGCTGGCCACCAGTAACAACAGACCGGCCACCCACCACGAAGGTGCCGTCGGATCAACCGCGACGCCGGCGACTCGCCCAGCGCGCCAGACGCCTTCGCCCCCCATCAGCAGGAACGCCGCCGGATAGATCACCGAGAGCCAGAGGTACACGTCGCCTTTGGGTTCAATCGCCCCGCGCGCGCGAAGTGCCGCCTCGTTTCGCATCGACAAACGTGTCTCAGCGAGGAGGACGCCGATCACCACCGCGACCACGAACACCACCGCTGACACCGTCATGCCGCATCTCCGGCGAACCGCACCAATCGCGTGACCATCGATGGCGCCATCCGGGCGCCGGCACCCACCACGTTGATCGCGGCCGTTGAACTGACGAGTCTGCGCATCCACCGATTAAACCGCAGCTTCGACCCGAGCGCCGCCGCGCGTGCGGCCGTCAGTGTGCCCGCCGCCACGGCCATATCGCCCGATGCGAGGGCCTCCAGTGCTGCCTCTGCGGCAAGCACGCCTCCCTGCATCGCAATGTGCATCCCATCCCCGGTCATCGGATCAACGAATCCTGCGGCATCGCCGGCCAACAACAATCCCGGCAGCCCCGCGGCGTCGCAGTCAACGGCCAGCGGGCCCAGCACTTGCGGTGACGCCGCCAGCCGCCACGCGTGCGTGCGCTCGCCCAGTCGCGGGTCTGCCGTCAGCGCCCTCCGAATCACGTCTTCGGGTGTGCGGCCGACCGGCTTCCTTCCGGTGACAACGCAGATATTGGTAAGTCCGGCGCCGATCGGCGCGAGACCCACGTAGTGTCCGGCGCGCACGTGCATCTCCCCCATCGAAGACATACCGTCCACGTCGGTGGCATACGCACCAAACGCCCATCGTCTGGGCTTGGCTGGGTGTCGGCTGAGATTCGCCGCGCGCGCGAGAACTGAGCGCCGTCCATCGGCGGCGATCGTGAGCATCGCCGGCATGCGGATGGTCTCGCCGTTGTTCCGCCGCAAGGACACGCCGGCCATGGCGGCTGGCCGACCGGGTTCGGTGCGCCACACCGGGCCGAGGACCCGCACTCCACATTCGAGATGGGCCCCTGCGGCTATTGCCGCGTGCGCCAGCCAGTGGTCGAACTCCACCCGCGGCACGGCGAGCGCCACCTGTCCACTCGGATAGGCACCACGCACGGCCACACTGGGCGTGGTCACCAACATGCCGGTCATGCGCTCGGCCATGTCGAGTGGGCCGCCTGACAGGCCCAGGCCCTGCAGCAGGCGGACGGCGCCTGGGTTGAGGGTATCCCCGCAGAGTTTCGGGCGCGGAAGGCTATCCCGCTCGACCATCAGGACACGCACGCCAGCCCTGGCCAGCACCAACGCGGCGACGCTGCCGGCGGGGCCTGCGCCAACCACGAGCACGTCGATCATCTGGTCCTCATGCCCGGCGAAGGACCAACGCGCTGTTCTTGGACCCGAACCCAAGACAGTTGCACAGGGCGACATCGACGTCCACCCGACGCGCGACATTCGGAATCACATCAAGCGGGCATTCCGGATCAGGCGTTGTCTGGTTGATGGTCGGGGGCAGGACGCCTCTTGCCAAGGCCAGTGCCGTACTCACAACACCTGCGGCGCCGCTGGCACCCTGCGGATGTCCAATCATCGACTTGAGCGACGAGCCCGGTACGTCCGCAGCCCGCGCGCCGAAGACGCGACGGACGCATTGCATCTCCACCGCGTCATTGAGTCGCGTGGATGTGCCATGGTAGTTGACGTAGCCGACGGCCTCGGGCGCAACGCCGGCACGCGTCAGGGCGAGCCGCATGGCGCGCATAATCTCGGTCCCCTCCGGGTCCATCTGCACGCGGTGATAGGCATCACACGTGGCCCCATACCCTTCGACCGTCGCGTACACCCGCGCGCCCCTCGCTCGCGCGCGATCGAGCCGCTCAAGCGTCAACATCCAGGCGCCTTCTCCCAGCACAAATCCATCCCGGGCAGCGTCGAACGGCTTCGAGGCTTCGGCGGGCCGATCGTTGCACGCCACCGACAGCACCCGCATGCGCGAAAACCCCATCATCATTCCCGGTGTCACACACGCGTCAGCGCCGCCCGTCACAAGCACATCGGCATCGCCGCTGCGAATCAGACTCGCCGCATAACCGATGGCATCGGTCGAACTCGTGCAACCGGTGGACACCACGTGACTGATGCCCCGCAAGCCAAGGGCAATGGAAATTTCGCTCGAGACCATCCCCACGGTGGAGACGGGAATCGCGTAGGGTGACACACGGTGGTGATGGCCGCCGAAGAAGTCTCCGTAGTGGCGTTCGGCCACGTCGATGCCGCCTGCACCGCTGCCGATAATCACGCCCGCGTCGGGCAGCGCACCACTCAGGCCCGCGTCCGCGACGGCTTCACGCGCGGCCAACACGGCGATGCGTGACACTTTCGCGTAGCGACGCTCATCACCCCGCGCTTCGAGTGGCGCCAACGCCAGGGCTTCCGCGATGGCCGTGTCGGGCACAACCGCCGCGACACGGCACGACAGTGACGATGCGTCGAAGTGATCGATGGCGCGGGTGCCGCTGCGGCCGTCACTGACAGCGTTCCAGAAGACTTCCCGCCCCACCCCGAACGGCGACACCACACCAATCCCGGTGATGGCCACGCGGGGCAACGAGTCGGGCATACGCCTATAGTATGGTGCCGTTGTGACTCCCCCATTGCGCGCAGGTCTGGCCGGCCGTGGTTTTGCCCTGGCCGGCGGACTGATCTTTGCGGTGTCGCTCGGATATTTCCTGTATGCCTACTGGCAGTACGGCCATGTTGCCGGCCCGTGGACCACCGACGGCTGGCCCGCGGTTGCCACCAACGTCGCGATGTTCACAGTGTTTGCGTTGCATCACTCGGTGTTTGCCCGCACCGGGATCAAATCTGTCATCAGCGCACACGTGTCGCCGCCGCTCGAACGCGCCACCTACGTCTGGATCGCGTCGCTGCTGTATCTGTTCACGCTCTGGGCATGGGCGCCCGTGCCCGGTCTTGCCTGGCAGGTGACGGGCGCAGCGGCGTGGCCCCTGTATGCGGGCTGGCTCGGGGGGTTCCTGCTGACCGCCGTCGCCTCATTCGCGCTCGACCCGCTCGATCTCGCGGGCGTCCGCCAGGCGTTCGGCCATGCCCCACCCGGCGAAGTGATCCTCAGCACCACCGGCACCTACGGCCTGGTACGGCATCCGATCTACCTCGGCTGGGTCCTGCTCGTGTGGAGCGTGCCGGTCATGTCCGGCACCAGGCTGGTGTTCGCAGCCATCAGCACGCTGTATCTCGTGGTGGCCATTCCGCTCGAGGAACGACAGATGCGCCGCACCCTGGGCCCGGCCTACGACACCTACGCGCGCGCTGTCCGGTGGCGCATGATCCCGGGCGTCTACTAGCCGGCAGGGTCATTCACCATGAAGTTCCATGAAGATCCATGAAGGTTCACCGAATCTTGTTGAGGCTGTGAGAAGCGCGAGGTTGGGGGCCCGGCTCCCGCCGGGCTGCGCGAGTAGAGGGGTGCCCTGAATGAACGCACCGCTGTTGAAGCCCGGTGTGTTCACTCAGGACACCCCTCTACTCGTGCATGCCGCCGAAGGCGGCACCCAACCTCGCGCCTTCATGGACCTTCATGGCCCTTCATGGTGAAAAGGGACAGCGCTAGTCGTCGAGGAAGATCATCGACTGGTGCGACGGAATCTCGAACCGGCGGCGGCACTTGTTGCAGTTCACCGTGTCGTCCACCCGATACAAGTGATCGCGCAACTTCTCGAACAGCGCCCGATCCCGCTGATCGCCCCCGCCCGGCATCCGCTCCTTCTTCTCCCGCAGCAACCACTTGATTTGGTAGTCGTCGCGATGCCCACATTGCGGGCACCGGAGCGACATCGCCTTCATTTCGGTGCTCTCCGTGAAACAGTCCCGTTCGTTCAGCGCCATGCGCGGCATTGTACGACTTTCGTAGACTTAGGAGGATGCCCCTTCGTCCCGCCGTCGTCTTCTACGTCTCCGGTCACGGCTTCGGCCACGCGTCGCGAGAAATCGAGGTCATCAACACCCTCGGCGCCGCCCGACCCGACCTCGCCATCGTCCTTCGCACGGCCGTCGCCTCGTCACTGCTGACGCGCACACTCCGCGTCCCGGTGACCCGCCTCGATGGTCCCTGTGACACCGGCGTCATTCAACGCGACAGCGTCACGCATGACGATGAGGCGACGGTGCGGGAGGCGGTGGCGTTTCACCAGACGATGCCGGAGCGGACGAAGGCTGAGGTCGAGCGGCTCGCGACGTTTGATGTGCGGGCCATCGTCGGCGACATTCCCCCGCTGGCGTTCGAGGTGGCGGCGGCGATCGGCGTGCCGTCGATCGCGATCGGCAACTTCACGTGGGACTGGATCTATGAGTGGTATCCAGACGCACTACGGCAGGCGCCGCATCTGCTCGAGAACATCAGACGCAGTTACCGCCGCGCCGCGCGCGCACTCGAGTTGCCCCTCTCAGGGGGGTTCGACGTATTTCCCTCGGTGACCGCCATCCCCTTCATCGCGCGCCATTCGCGATGGACGCGCACCGACGCGCGACGTCATCTCGGCCTGGATCCGGCACGCCCCATCGCGCTGCTTTCATTTGGAGGCTACGGCCTGCAGCGCCTGGATATCTCGCTTCTGGATTGCCTGACCGACTGGACGATCCTGCTCACCGATCGGATTACCGAGGCGGGCGGCCGAACGCCGGAAGGCGTGCGTTTCATTTCCGAGGAGTCATTCGCCGGCGACCTTCGCTACGAGGACCTGGTGGCGGCGGCGGATGTCGTGGTCACCAAACCCGGCTACGGCATCATCAGCGAGTGCGTGGCCCATGGCACGGCCATGCTCTATACGTCGCGCGGGCATTTCCGCGAATACGACCTCATGGTTGAAGAGATGCCGTCACTGCTCCGATGCCGATTTATCAGCCAGGACGACTTGTTCGCGGGTCGATGGAACGAGGCGCTCGCGGCGTTGATGCAGCAGCCCCCTGCGCCGCGGCGGTCTGGCACCAATGGCGCCCACCACGCGGCGGTGGCTATTCAGACCGAGGTGGACACGTATAGTGCGCGAGGGTCCAAATCCTCGGCCGATTGACCTTCTCGGTCCAGTCGGGCACAAACCCGGCGTGCGAGAAGAGCGCCGGCATGTCCACGTCGGCTTTGAATCCGATGTGCACCGTAAACGGCGATATCCACTGTTCCACACGCGAGAGCAGCGGATGCGCGCTGCGGAAGTGGTTCAGCACCACGATACGGCCGCCCGGACGGCATACCCGCCGCATCTCGAGCAGGACCTTCACCGGATCGGGCACCACTGAAATCAGGTACGGCGCGTAGACAATGTCGAAGCTGTCGTCTGAAAATCGCAGGTCTGCGGCATCCATCTGGAAGAGCCTTGGCCGCAGGCCTTCGCGCACCACGCGGGCCTCGGCCCGGTCGAGCATTTCAGAGGAGTAGTCGATGCCGGTGACGTCGGTGCCGGCCTGATACAGCGACAGGTTGAGTCCTGTGCCGACGCCGACCTCCAGAATCCGCTGCCCTGCCGTGTCTCCCATGGCGGCAACAGCCCGACGCCGGCCGCCCTGCAGCACGGGGCCAAACGCCAGGTCGTAGATGGCCGACAGGTTCGCGTACACCCGCGCCATCACGTCGTTTTCGACCTCTGCCACCGAGAGGTCTTGCGGAGACTTCCCTGGACTCATTGATGGCGCCATGTGAGGACAAACGCGGGTGGAATATTGCGCCACACCATGCGGCGTTCCGGGCTCGAGCCCATGCGTGCACTCAACGCCCGGCGAAACGACTTGGCCAGGGGCGTCGGGTAGCCGTTGACGTACTGAAACGTGGTGAAGGTGCCGCCTGGCCGCAACGACGCGGCGACGGCGTCGAGAATCGCGGTGGTGACTTCGCCAGGCAGGCTGGCAAACGGCAGGCCCGAGATGATGTGGTCGGCCGGGAACATGTGGCGCGCGTGCAACAGCGCTGGAAGGTCGGCCGCCGACGCACACACGGCTTCGATTCGTGGAAACCGACGCGCGATCGCCGCCACAAACTTTGGTTCGATATCAATCGCGAGCGCATGCGCGTCTGGCCCGAGCTGCGCGGAGATGGCGCTCGTCACAACACCTGTGCCCGGGCCTAATTCCACGACGGTTGTTGGTCCGGTCAGGTCGAGGCCGCGCACCATTTCGGCGGCCAGCGCACGGGAACTCGGCGCCACAGCGCCCACCGTTCTCGGGCTCCTGACAAACCGGCCCAGCATCAGCAGGTGCGCGTTCATCGTGCGGGCACTATACCTTGAATGGGCGGGGGAACGGCCAGCGCAGAAAGCAACCGTTCGCCGGCCTCAGGGCTGCCGTGCAGCGTGCTGATACGCAGGCCCTGCACCCGGTCCCTCAGCGCTCGGGCAATCGACACGCTGAAGTCGTGTCCGGCCGCGCTTGCGTCGGCCGACAGGCGCATCTGGTCCAACAGGGCCTCGGGGAGCTTGACGCCCACCACTTCGCTTGCGTGGAACTCGGCCTGCCGGACGCTTTCGAGTGCGACCACGCCGGCAATAATGGGCACTCCGGCAGCTCGCAGCCTCGGCAACACGGCATCAAAGGCGTCGAGGTCAAAAATTGGCGGCGTCAACAGGTACTCGGCCCCGGCCTCGATCTTGAAATCGAGCCGGCGCCACTCGGCGTCCGGTTCAGGCGAAAACGGATTGACCGCCGCCCCGATGTAGAACTCGGTGGGGGCCCCGAGCGATCGGCCGCCGATGTCCAGCCCATGATTGAGCCGAGACGCCATGTTCAGCAAACCAATGGCGTCCACCTCGAACACCGACGTGGCGTCGGCGTAGGCCGTCTGCGGCGCCGGGTCGCCCGTGGTGAGCAACACGTTGCGCACCCCCATGGCGTGCGCGCCGAGCAGGTCCGACTGCAGCCCCATGAGGTTGCGGTCGCGGCAGGAGAAATGCAGCACCGGCTCGACGCCACTCTGCTGGCGCAGCATCAGTGCCAGCGCCAACGCGCTGACTCGCGCGCCGTTGCGCGGATAGTCGGGCACACTGACGGCACAAATACCTGCCGCCTGTTGCCGCCGGACGCCCGCCACCACGGCGGCCAGGTCCAGCCCCCGGGGAGCCGCTGCCTCGCCAAGCAGCGCGAACTGGCCCGCATCGAGGACACGGCCGAGCGTTGAACGCAACGCGCGGGGCACCGGAGTAATGGCCGCAACGGGGTCTGCGTCGGCCGCCACACGCGTGCGTGGTGTGGCGGGCGCGGAGGCCCGCACGCTCGCGGCAATCTGCCGGATGTGGTCCGGCGTGGTGCCGCAACACCCGCCGACCAAGCGCACACCGGCCCCCACGAAGCGCCTGGCGTAGCTCGCCATGTATTCGGGGGAACACAGGTAGAGGTTCCGGCCATCCACGTCGCGCGGCCGGCCGGCATTAGGCTGCGCCGACAATCGCCGCGAGGTCAGTCGCGCGATGCGCTCAATCGTCTCGAGCATGGCCGCCGGACCGACGCTGCAGTTGATGCCAATGACATCCGCTCCGGCCTGTTCGAGCGCAGGGGCAAAGGTCTCGGGCGGTGTGCCGTCCAGCGTGTTGCCGTCATCTTCGGTGGTCATCTGCGCCACGATCGGCAATTGGCTGACCTGCCGCACACCCTTGATGGCCGCGACGAGTTCATTCACATCCCGGAACGTCTCGAGGATGAACAGATCCACGCCACCCTGAGCCAGCCCAGCGGCCTGCTCGCGGAACACGGCTTGCGCCTCGTCCACTCCGGTGCGGCCCCACGGTTCGATGCGCACGCCCAGCGGCCCCATGGCCCCGGCCACAAACACCTCGTCGCCCGCCGCGCGACGCGCCAGCGTGGCGCCGGCGACATTGATCGCATGTGTGTCTTCGGCGAGCCCGAACGTGCCGAGCTTGACGCGATTGGCGCCGAAGGTATTGGTTTCGAGCACGTCAGCGCCGGCACGCACATACTCCGCGTGCACGCCGGTGACCAGGCCCGGCTGCGTGAGGTTCAGTTCATCGAAGCAGCGATTGAGGAAGACGCCCTTGGCGTACAGCAAGGTGCCCATCGCGCCGTCGCAGACGAGCACGCGTTCGGACAGAGCTTCGAGGAAGGTGCCGCGCACTTCAACGAGCCGGGTGTGTTGATTCAGCGACCAACAGCTCCGACTTGTCCCAGATGAAATCCTTGTTGCTGTAGACGGCCAGCTCGTAGTCCTTGCCCATGAAGATGGCCGACACCGGGCAGGCTTCTTCGCAGTAGCCGCAGAAGATGCAACGCGTCTTGTGAATCTGATACAGCTCGGCGTAGCGCGGGCCGGCTTTCACCGTGCCGTCGTTCTCCCCCGCTTCCAGGTAGATCGCATCCGCCGGACACGCCACCGCGCACAACCCGCACGCCACGCACTTCTCAAGGCCGTCTTCGTCGCGCATCAACACCTGTTTGCCCCGATACCGGGGGAACACCGGGACCTTCTGGTCGGGGTAATTCACGGTGTTCGACGGCTTGAACATGTGCCGGAAAGTGTTGGCAAAACCTTTGATAAACGGCCCAATCATGGGTTTGATGATACCAAAGGAGCCCCGCCAGTGCCTTTACTTGTGTCAAACTCTCCTCTGGGCACGTGGCCCTAAGCCATCAGCAAAGGAGATAGTGCCTTGGAGCATTCAGAACACGAGCCCGTAAAACCTGCGCCACCGGAGTGGCCGCGCCAGGTCGATCCCGAGTCCGACGAGGCCTGGGAGTTCCTGGGGATGCCACGGCAACAGGTGGAGCCGCCGCGCCCGGCTGAAACGCCTCAGCAGGGGCTGCAGGCGCGCCAGGTCCGCCGCTCGGCCGTCATCTCCCAGGTGCGCGAGGAAGTGTTTGCCTGGGTCAAGACCCTGACCTCGGCGGCCGTGTACGCCACGCTGATCGTCACGTTCGGCTTCCAGGTGGCCCGGGTCGAGGGCATGAGCATGGCGCCCACCCTGCAGGACCAGGACCGCTTGATCGTCAACAAGCTCGCCTACCTGCTCGATTCGCCCAAAGTCGGCGACGTCGTGATGCTCATCTATCCGAAGAGCCCCGACAAATCCTTCGTCAAACGGGTGGTCGCCGAACCGCTCGACACGGTGCGCATGGTCGAGGGCAAGGTCTTCGTCAACGACGAGGTGCTGCCCGACGATTTCATTCCCGAGGAATACCGGTCAACCGACGACCTGCCTTCCGAAGTGGTGCCCGAGGGGTATTACTTCGTGATGGGCGACCATCGCAACAACAGTTCCGACAGCCGCCACTGGGGGTTTGTGCCGAAGAAGTACATCCTCGGTCGCGTGCAGCTGCGCTGGTGGCCGTTCAACCACGCACGAGTCTTTTGATCGACCCCGGGCCCCCGGGACTCCTGGACCCCGACAGGTGGGTTCCACTCCGACCACCGGATTTCGCCGTCACGCGTATCGCGCCAATCTCCATGGTGCGATCGATGGCCTTCAACATGTCGTACACCGTCAGCGCGGCCACGCTCACGGCAGTCAGCGCTTCCATCTCCACCCCGGTTGGGCCGGTCGTACGCACCGTGGCGCTGATGGCATAACCCCACCGCCGGGGTGTCAGTTGCACGTCCACGGCAGTGACCGCCAGCGGATGACACAGGGGGATCAGGTCGGACGTGCGCTTGGCCGCCATGATGCCCGCAAGCCGTGCTGTCTGCAGTGGGTCGCCCTTCTTGACGGCCCCGTCGCGAATGGCACGCACAGCCGCGCCGCTCATCCGTATTTCGCCGACCGCAGTGGCCTCGCGCACGGTCTCTGCCTTGGCCGTGACGTCAACCATGCGCACGTGGCCCTTCGCGTCCACATGCGTCAGGCCGCCCGCCTTAGTCCTCGTCTTCATCCGACTCTCCCCTCGCGAGGAAAAATGACAGGCTCTCGAGCGACACGGTCAAATCCACGTTCTTGAGCTTCACGCCCGGCGGAACCTTTAACGCGCCCGGGGAAAAGTTGAGCACCGCACGAATGCCGGATGCCACCGACACGTTGACCACATCCTGCGCCGCCGACGCCGGTACGGCGAGCACAACGATGCCGATGTTCTCGCGTTTGACCACCTTGCGGAACTCCACCATGTCGAGGATGCGCACGCCACCTCGTGACTTGCGTCCCACCTTGCTGCGATCAGTATCGAACAAGGCGGCGATCTCGAAGCCCTCCTGGTGAAACCCCGGGTAGTCGGCAAGCGCAAGGCCCAGATTACCGGCGCCAACCACCGCCACGCGCACGCCGCGATCGAGCCCGAGAATCACACGCAGGTGACGTTTGAGTTCGCGCACGTGATACCCGACACCACGCACCCCGAACTCTCCGAAGTACGCCAGGTCCTTCCGAATCTGCGCGGCGTTGAGATGGAACTGCTCTGCCATCGTTCGTGAAGACACGGCCTTGACGCCGGCCACGTCGAGCGTGTTCAGGCAACGCAGATACACCGACAAACGGCTCGCCGTCAGTTCCGATACCTGATCGCCGCCCTTCGCCATTTTGTCGCGGCGACCGCCGGCCTTTTGTCCCAGCTTGTTCTGTGCCGTCACAAGGTCACGATTCTAGCGCGGATCGACGGGGTGGACTACCATCGAACCATGCGCTTCCGCCTGTCTCTCACCGTGGCTGCAGGCATCCTGGCTGCGGCGCCGATGACCGTGGGCACACAGACCATGTCGCGAACAGCGACGACGCTCGCAGCCATTACGAGATACCCCGCGTTTTATCACGACAAGGTTGTGGCACTGGTCGGTACGCCGGTGGAAATGGTGGAAGGCGCGCTGACCGGACTGCCGCTTGAAGCACCGAGACAATTTGTCATTGCGCCGAAGAGCGGACGAGTGCCCCTGCGTCCGCTCGAGTTGCGAGGCCGCCTGCTCGACATCGGACGCTTTGCGTCAGATGACTCAAGGCTGGGACCGCTCGACGTGAACAAACTCATCACGCTCGCCGCAGGAGACCGGTGGCCCGCGCGCGAACGCTTGCTCATCCTGCACGGTACGACGTGGATCGATCGCGACCCCGTACTGGCGCCGACGATGCGAAATCTCGCGCTGCAGCCCGAGCGACTGAACGGACAGACCGTTGTGGTGCGAGGGCGGTTTCGTGGCCGCAACCTCTTCGGCGACCTGCCGGCCTGGCCCCGGCAAAGCGAGTGGGACTTTGTGCTGCAAACCGCCGACGCGGCCGTGTGGGTGGTTGGCAAGCGCCCCCGCGGCGACGGCTTCGACCTGACCACCACGACTCGCACGCACACCGGACGCTGGCTCGAAGTCACGGGAAGCGTGAAGATCGTGGACGGCTTGGCGCTCATCGTGGCTGACCGGTTGCGTGCGGCCGAGCCCGAAGCCGAACCGGTACCAGAGGAAGACCCGGCTCCGGTGCTGCCGAGCCCCGAGGTCATTTTCTCGGCCCCCGCGCAGGACGAAACGGGCATTGCCCGCGACGTGCTCGTGCGCCTGCAGTTTTCGCGACCCCTCCGGCCCGGCTCGCTCCAGCCGAACATCCGTATCCGGTACGCGGACGGCGTCACCGAGACGCTGCCATCGTGGACGGCCACCTACAGACCGGGACCGATGGCCGTTGAGATTCGATTCGAGGCGCCGCTCGCGGGCGGCGTCGGAGTCATCGTGGAACTGGGCGCGGGCATCCAGGCGCCAGATGGGGTGGGCCTGACGCCGATCACCCTGCGGTTCACGACGTCAGCCGGACTGCGGTAGGCGCACGGCAATCGCCTCGCGCACGGCGGCGACCACCGACGCCCGGTCGGCAAAATCCAGCCCGGCGGTTTGTACCGGCGGCGCGAACTCCACCTGCAATGTGGCCGCCTGAATCACCATGCTGCCACGCCGCATGGCGGCGCTGGCGCCCGACACGGCCACCGGCACGATCGGCACCTGGGCCTGAATCGCCATGATGAACCCGCCCTTCTTGAAGGGCAGCAACTCCCCGGTCCGGCTGCGGGTCCCCTCGGGAAACACCACGAACGACCGGCCGGCCGTCAGCGCCTTCGACGCCGCGTCCACCGCCGGCAGGCTCTGCCCGCGATTGGCGCGTTCGAGGGGTACAAACCCCGCCGCATCAAACACCCACACCAGGATGGGCACCTTGCGCAGTTCGGCTTTGTAGACCACGGCGATATGGGGAAACAGCGATCGCAGTGCGAAGAAGACCGCGGGCGGCTCGAGGTTGCTGGCGTGATTGGCCGCGTACACCGCCGCGCGCCCCGTCTGGATGTGCTCGGCGCCGACCACATTGACCCGGATGCCGCAGAGCGCGAACCCGAGACGCACTCCGAGGCCGCCCACGCGATACAACACGCGCGCATCCCGGGACACGATAGTCCACAGGAGAGTTGGCAGCCCAACGATCAGGAGGTACGCCGACAGGCCCGCAAACGTGGCGAACGTGCGAACCGCTGCGACCAACGCTCTTACGAGGCGCGTGCCGCGCGACGGGGAGCAGCGGCCACGGCCGTTGCGGCCGTAGCGGTCGTCGCCGCCGTCTTGGCCCGTGTGGCCTTGGCGGCCACCGACCTGGCTGTGTTACGGGCTTTGGTGGAGAAACAGCGCTCAAGCGCCTGTTCCACCCGCTCGTCAATGACGACGACTTTTTCGCCCATCACTTCAGAAATTTCGGAAACCACCAGGAACTTGGCCCGGTCCAGCATCCGCTTTTCCCGGAACGAGAGGCTCTTGGACCGCGCGAGGTGGCTCAGGCTCTTCAGCACTTCCACCACGTCGTAAATGGAGCCGGTCCGCATCCGGTCGGAGTTGTCCTTGAACCGGCCTTTCCAGTTCTGGTGGCTCTCGATTTTGCCGTCCCCCAGCAACGAAAACAGCCGCTCGGTCTCATCGTCGGTAATTGCGCGTCGCAGGCCTACGCCATCGACGTTGTCAACCGGGACGAACACAGTGGTTTCATTGGCCATACGCAGCTGGTAAAAGCCGCATGTGGTGCCCATGATGGTCTTGGTTTCGATGCGCTCGACGATGCCGAGCCCGTGATTTGGGTAGATGACCTTGTCGCCGATCTCAAATGCCACGAGTCCCCCGGTTTTATTGACTGCGGACGCGCAGGCTGACTGGCGCGTTGCCTGAATGAACCGTCATTATACCTCAGACGGCCCATTCCGGCAACGGCGGCGACGATAAATTGCTGCGTGGCAATGACTTAGCCCGTTCGGCTCAAGTCATTGCCCGCTCAGGTCGGAGGCCCGCTATTTGCCCCCGATTTTTCCCACGTGCCCTTTTCCGGTGCGGGCGCCGAGGTTGTCTCGCACCAGCGGCTGTTCCCGATTGGCCACGTTGAACCCCGCCTCATAGACCATCTGGGTAATCCGCTGGAGTTTCGGGAAGAGGATCTTCTCCACTGAATCCGACGCCTGGTGATAGTCGGGATGTGTGCCGGTGAAGAAAAACGCGATGGGAATGCCCTTGGTCGCGTAACTGTAGTGATCCGAGCGCGTGTAGAAGCTGTTGGGGTCGCGCGGATCGTTGTATTCGTAGTTGAGCTGCAGCGGCTCGCGGGTGCCGAGGTTGGCGTCCACCACCATGTTGTGCAGCTCAGTGGAGATTCGGTCGGCGCCGATGACGTAAACCGTGCTGGCCTCACCGGGGAGGTTGTCGCGGTTGCGGCCAATCATGTCGATGTTGAACTGGGCCTGGATGGTGTCGATAGGCACCACCGGAAAGTCGGCCATGTACCGCGAGCCCTGAAGTCCCGATTCCTCGCCCGAATGCCACACGAAGATCGCAGACCGCTTGGGCTTGGGCCCGGTGGCAAACGCCTTGGCGATGGCCATCAATCCCGTCGATCCCGACCCGTCATCGTCTGCCCCGTTGTTGATGAGGTCGGGCACGGTGCCGGGGGCTGCGGCTCCACGGCCACCCGCGGCCGGCGCTGCCGTGCGGTAGCCGGTGTGATCCAGGTGCGAGCCGAACATGACGTAGGTCTTCTTGAGCACCGGGTCGGAGCCCTCCACCAAGCCCACCACGTTTTTGGTGAGCTGCGTGGAAATGACCTCGTAGTTGTTGTTCATGTTGACGGTGACCTTCACGCCGGGCACCGAAAACGTCGGCAGAATGTCGCCTTTGTCGGACGCCGCCTTCAGCGCGGCGAAATTTGTGGGTGCCGACGCAAAGATGGCTTCGAACAGGCGGTCGTCGCCGGTGATCTGCGGCGTGACCAGTGCATCAACGCGCTGGACGGTGGTGAGGTCGGCCGGCGTGGCGGGCGCTCCACCGCGTCCTCCTCGTCCACCAGCGGGAACGCCGCGGCCGCCGCGGCCGGTGCGCGCCGCAGCCAACTGCGCCTGTGCCTGCGTCACGGCCAGGTTGGCCTGCTGCAGTGCCGCCTGGGCCTCGGCAAGGGCCACTTCGGCCGGAGTCATCGGTGCGGCCGTGGGTGCAAAGCCGAGCGCCGCCTTGGCGCCCATCGTCTCAATCGCGTAGCGACTGCGGGCTCCAAGCACGCGGGCGGCGCCGGTCAGGTTGGCCGGGCCGTTGCCCATCCACACCACCAGCTTGCCCTTGGCGTCGCGGCCCTTGTAGTCGTCGTGCGCGGGCTCGGCCATGCTGATGCCGTAGCCCACAAACTCGACGCCATCAAAAATCAGCGACTGTTTTCCGCCGGTGTTGGACGGGAATGTGACGCCCTCTCCGTGTTTGAAGGTGACGGGCGCCTTTCCTGGCGCCTCAACCGTCACCGACGAGTTGTTGGTGATGCGATAGCCCTTCTGCTGCACGTTCTGGAAGTACGTGCCGTTGTCGCCCATGGGCTTCACGCCCATTTCGCGCAAGCGCTCGGCCACAAACTGCGCCGCCAGGCCGTAACCTTCGGTGAAGATCTGCCGTCCCTGCAGTTCGTCCGATGAGAGATACGTGAGCCAGTCGCGCAGGTCTTTCTCCTGGATGACCGCCCGGCGGTTGCCCTGCGCAAAGACATCGACGCCGAGCGTCGGCCACGGCAGCGTCGCCGCCCCGGCCCACACCGCCGTCAACACGCCCACTGCCACCCATCGCCGCCACGCCGATTTACGAGCCGTCATCGCATCCCTCCAAGTCACTCCCGATCTTCGCAAGCATACACCCGCAGATCGCTCGAAGGGGATGGGCTTTGGCCCGTGCCAAGTCCTATCGCCGGCTGTCTTTTCGCGAGTCGCCCTGCAGTGTCTTCGTAATCACCGCGCTCACCAGGCTGATCAGGATGGCGGCGACGATGGTGGTCAGGATGCCTCGGACCTCGAAGCCCGCCAGAAAGTACGACGTGAGCCACAGGCAGAACCCGGAGACCACGAAGTAGAACAGGCCCAGGGTGAGGATGGTCACCGGCAGGGTCAGGATGACAAGGATGGGTCGCACAATCGTGTTGACGATGCCCAGCACGGCGCCCGCGATGAACGCGTCCTGCGTCGTCGCGACGTTCACGTCGTCGAACAACCAGGCGACAAAGAGGATGGCCAGGGAATTGCCGATCCAGCGAAGAAGAAGTCCGGTCATATCCCCTGTTATACTCTCTTCTTTCCCCTCCTGCCGGAGTGGCGAAACTGGCAGACGCGCGAGACTCAAAATCTTGTTCGCTTAACGGCGAGTGTGGGTTCGATTCCCTCCTCCGGCACCAATTTGAATTAGGAAATTAGGAACTGGGGAACTGGGGAACTTACCGCGCGGGCAGAGTTCCCTGCTCGACGAGGAAGCGCGCGAGTTGTTCGGCCACGAGCTGATGACCGACCTCTGAGAGATGTGTGATGTCGTCGAAGCCCGAACGGCGGCCGAGGAAGAGGTCGGGGCCGGTGTGGCGGCGAAACTCGGGCAGCACATCAAGGCACGCCAGACCATTCTCGCGGCACTGCTCCGCGATCACCTGCTGCGGCAGGTACGGGTAGGCCGGGGCCAGCTGGTACGACAGCGGGAGGATGACGGCCAGCGGCGCTGCACCCTCGCGGCGCACGGCCTCCGCAATCTGGCCGTACATCGACTTCAGCCACAACATCCGTTCCGACGCCGGGTCGAGCAGGCGCTCGATGCTGAGCGTGTCCTCTCCGGTAATCCGGACGAACCGGCCCACGACATCGATGGGCCCGCGCGGTGGCCAGATCCGATTCACGCGCGTGTCGATGAAGTTGTGCAGGAACGACTTGCGCCACAGTGATTGCGCCTGCCGCCGCCGTGCCTCAAGCTGGGACCGCGCGTGGGTACGGTTGTACGTCTTGTCCGGGATCGCGTCAGCCGGGATGTTGGTGAGCGCCAGATTCGTGGAATACGTCCCGGGCCTTGAAGCGGCATCCCAATTCCAATGCAGCTCGGGGTCGGCGACGTCGTTCATGCAGAACGTCACGATGACAATGTCGGCGGCAAAGGCGCGGCCCTCGGACAGGAAGTACTGCCACTCGTTGTACGGCGTGTATCCGTTGACACCGGCATTGATCACTTCGACGCGGCCATCGGTGCCGTCGAGCGCGGCTTCCAGTCGCTTCGCGAATGTCGCCTCGGCGTCAACGCGGAACCCATAGGTCGTCGAATCGCCGAGCATGAGGATGCGCAGGGTGCCTGGCGGTTTCGGAATCGCATACTCGCCGCCGCGAAGGCCCTGTGCGCTCACGTCGGGTCGATCGGGGTTCATGCGGTAGAGCATTGGACAGTCACCACAGGTCACGAACTGTGGCATCGCCGTCGCCGACCCGCGCCGCCATTCGACGACGCGCAGCGCGACCTCGAGAGCGGCCAGTGCCAGCACCACACTGGTGAGCACCATGGCCAACAGAACGAAGCGACGCGCGGGTCTGGGCATTCCTCTCGAATCTCCAGCCCTTGTATACTCCATCGGCATCCGCACCTCCACCGGAGACGTCATGGCATCTCATCGACAGACACTCGTGACACTCACGGCCCTGGTCCTGGCGGCGGTGGCGTTTGCGCCGGCCCTTGGCGCCAGACAGTCGCCGTCGTCCAAAGCACTCGCCACAGTCCTCCAGGCGCTTGAACAACGCCAGGCTGACGCGCGCCAGTCGGCAGCCACGCGGACGCTGGCGGATGACACGTCGCTCTCGCTGGCAGCGTCGGAACGCGCCGCGGCCGAGGCAAAGACGTTTCTGGCTCAGCTCGACGCCATTGACCTGGCGGGCCTGACCCACCAGGAAGACCTGTCACGCGAAGTCCTTCGCTGGAACGCGTGGGTCACCATGAACCAGCCCCCGCAGTTCTGGTTCCACTCCGCCGTGATGCCCACGACGGGATCGCCGCTCACGTCGATCCTCACGGGTGCACCCGAACGAACGTTCGCGAATGACACAGACCTCGCCAGCTATCTTGCCGGTCTTGATCGGCTGGTCGAGACGATCGCGGCGTCGCAGGCGAAGGAACAGGAACGCGCCACGCGCGGCATCATCCTGCCCGATGAGCAAATCGATCGATCACTCACGTACCTCGAGCCCTTCGCCGCCCCATCATCGTCCAGCCCGTTTGCCATAAGCGCTGACAGGCTCAAGGCGATTGCGCCTGCAGCAGCCGCAGCGTTCTTGGCGAGCGTGACCGCTGCCATCGATACTCGTGTTGCGCCTGCGGGCAGGGCGCTCAGAGAGATGCTGATCGCACTCTCGCCCAAAGCGCCGAACGTGGTGGGCTGGGGGCAGTACCCGGGGGGAAAGGATGCCTACCGCATTGCCGTCCGCCAGATGACCACGCTGGATGTGACACCTGAAGAAGTGCATCGCATCGGCCTGGAGGGCATCGCCGAGACCGAAAAGGCGATGGCGGATTTGCGGCGCCAGATCGGGTTCACCGGCACGAAGGCCGAGTTCCACGACCAGTTGCGCCGCGACCAGCGCTTCTACGTCAAGACGCCGGACGAAGTGGGCGCCGTGTTGATGTCGCACATCAGGCGCATCGAGCCTAAGGTGAGCCAGTTCTTCACGCGGTCGCCTGAGGCCATCTACGGCGTGACGCGACTGAATCCCACGCTCGAACCCTCACAGACGTACGGCTTCTACTCCATACCGACACGAACGGAACCGCGCGGGCTCTACAACTTCAATGGCAGCACGCTCGAAGATCGATCCCTGCTCGCCGGCGCGGCGCTCATCTTCCACGAACTCGTGCCCGGCCATCACTTTCAAATCAACCTTCAACTCGAGAATGCCGAACTGCCGGCCTTCAGGCGGTCGAGCATGTCGGCCGGTTACACCGAAGGCTGGGGCGAATATTCATCGTCGGTCGTCGCACGCGAGATGGGGATGTACACCGACCCCTACGATCTGTACGGCCGGCTGGTGTTCGACAACTTCTTCAACGTGCGACTGGTCGTGGACACCGGCATGAACTACCTTGGCTGGTCACGCCCGAAGGCCATGCTCTACATGCGCGAGCACACACTGGAGTCTGACGTGCAGATCGACTCGGAGACCGTGCGCTACTCTACGCGGTCACCCGCACAGGCGCTGGCGTACCGCATGGGACGCCAGACATTCGTGCGCCTCCGTGAGCGCGCCACTTCCCGGCTCGGCGCACGCTTCGACATTCGCCGGTTTCACGACGCGGTGCTCTCGGTGGGCTCGATGCCGCTGTTCGTGCTCGAACGCCACATCGACTGGTGGATTACGCAGGAACTCGCCCGCTGACATCTTGCCGGTTCTAAAAGACCCGGCCTCCTTCAGGACAAGTCCGGCCTCGTTCAGGACAAGTCCGGCCTCGATCCGGATGGAGGCCGGGTCTTCAGACCCGGCAACAGTGGCTACAATCGTCGTGTGTCTCGCATTACCCGCCGCGATCTGCTGAAGGCCGGCCTGGCTGCCGTGCCCGGCGCGGCGCTTGCGCGCTTCGGCCAGGGCCAGCAACCCACCGGAGGCAACGCCTATGCGGGATTTCCGGATCCCGCGAGGCAGTGGCGCGGCGATTCCTCCGTTCGAGCGGCACTCAGGTCGGGAAAAGTCCCCGCAGGTTCGGCGCTTGGCGCAGTCGAACAGTCCTTGCGGCAACCGCTGCAGGATCTCCCCCGCTTCGATCCCCGCACCGGCGAACGCATCATCCCCGAGGGCTTTGCGCGGGCACGCGCGTCTGAATCCGCGGCCGCCCTGCGCGCAACGTTCCCGAATCTGCGCCGGCACTTCGTGTTCGAGTACTACCCCTGGTACGAAACCAACCCGTATTTCCACTGGTCTGAAAAAGGTTCACAACCTCCCTACGGCATCGCCTCCACCATGATGCCGGCGCTGGGGCCGTATCACTCGATGGATATGGCCGTGGTGGAGCAACATGCGCGGTGGATGGCCGAAGCCGGTGTGGGCGCCATCGCCATCAGCTGGTGGGGCCAGGATTCAAACACCAACCGCGCAACGCCCATGATCATGGACGTGATGCGCGCGCACGACATCCACGTCACGTTCCATCTCGAGCCCTATCGCCCGGACCGCGCGCTCTTCTACGCCTCCGACATCAACTACTTGCTGCGCGAGTACGGCGAACGACGCCGGTGGGATTGTTTCCTGCTGCTCGACCACGGCACCGGACCGGCCACGCCCGTCCTCAAGACCTTCCGCACCATCGTTCCCCCCACTTCTGTCGATTGCCTGGGCGTGGTGCGCACCGTGCCCGACTACACGGCGGATGATGTGTGGCGGCGGCAGACGGATGCAGTGCGCGAAAATGTGCGGCCCGTGTTCGATCGGATCGTGCTGTTGGCAGACTCGCTTGATCTCGGGCGTACAGCGGCTGGTGGATTTGACGGCATCGCGATCTACGACAGCTTCGTGCGCCCGACGACGTGGCCGAAGGCGGCGACTGACTTCGGCGGCAACAACCTGCTGTATTCGTTTGCGATCAACTGCGGCTTTGATGGCTACGTGCCGGTCACGCCTGCCGGGGTGTGTGACGTTCCGCAGCCGTTTGAGCCACCGGTGGGCCCCATCGACTGGCTGTCGGCTGCCTCGCGTGCAACAGCAGAAGCCGCCTCGCGTCAGCGCGTGCTTGAAAGTCTCGAGACCACCATGCAGTTGCAGGCCGACCCGCGTCGCAACAATTCGGCACGACGGTTCTTCCTGACCTACCTGACCACGTTCAACGAGTGGCATGAAGGCACATCGTTCGAACCGGCGAAGGACCGCTCACAGCTGTTGCCCCAGGAGCGGCCGTTTAATTACCACAACCCGGAGAACGGGGCATGGCGCCTTGAACTACTGCGCTCACTTCTCCGCTCAGTCACGCAGGGTAGGTAGCCAGTCGGGGTCCTGGGGTCCCGGGGTCCCGGGGTCGCTCGGAAAATGATGAGTACCAGGGTCCTGTCGTTTCACGCGGAGTACGGGTGCAAGCATCGAGGGCGGTGCTGTTCGTCGGGGTGGCCGATTGCCGTAGAACCTGTCGAGCTCACGCGGTTGCGCTCCGGCGGACTGATGCCGGCGGGCCCAGAACCGGATGAGCCGACGTTGCTGGAGAGCGCACACGGTGAGTGCGTGTTTCATGACCGCACTTCGGAGGGCGGTTGCCGGATTCAGCGTGTGATGGGCCATGCGGCGTTGCCGCTCGCATGCCGGCAGTTTCCGCGACAGTCGGTGCACGATCCCCGTGGCGTGTCCGTGACTCTTTCCCACTACTGCCCAACCGCCGCGGAGTTGTTGGCCGCGCCTGCAGGACCAATCGCGATTGCCGTTGACGCGCCCGCCTTCCCTGCCGCGGGCGAATACGTCGGCCTCACGGCAGACCCGGCACTGCCGCCGCTGTTGCATGCGCGACTGGCGATGGACTGGGAGAGCTGGTGGCTGTTTGAAGATCTGGCGGTCGCGCTGATCAGCGATGCGCCCAGCCCGCTAGAGCAACTCGCGCTGGTTGTTGAGGACGTGCGCGGGTGGAAAGTCGGGACACGACCACTGATGGAGCACGTCGGCGACGCGTTTCGCCGCGCGCGCGAGCATCCACCCGTCCCGGCGAGGCTGTCCGCAGCGGTCGTGGCCCAGTGTTGTGCCGATGCCATCGCTGCGGTCCCTGAGGCGTGGCGCGCACAGGCATTGGACGCGCTGTCGCCCAGCCCGTCGGCTGCGGTGGAAGACGTGGTGATGCGCCGATATCTCGCAGCCCACACCTTTGCGAACTGGACCGCGTATCAGGGAGAAGGGCTGCGCGCGTGGTATCGCGCGGTGGAAACCGCCGCGTGCCTGCTTGCGCACACGGCGGATCCCGGCCGCGCCGATCTCATTCTTCGCCACCTGGCGGATGCTGGCGCGCTGACGGCCCGATGGAATCGGGCCGAGCGCCCATAAGCCTCGGGCTTGAGGAACAGCCCGAGTACTGCTGTCCTACTCAGCGCCCATGAAGGGGTAGCTGTGGTCGGTGGCCGAGACGAACGTCTCTTTGATCGTGCGGGTGCTGACCCACCGATTCAGGTTCGACCGTGAGCCGGCCTTGTCGTTGGTGCCCGAGGCCCGTGCGCCGCCGAAGGGCTGCTGCCCCACCACCGCGCCTGTGGGCTTGTCGTTGATATAGAAGTTGCCCGCGGCATTCCGCAGCGCGCTTGTGGCTTCGCGCACGGCCGACCGCTCGGTGGCAAACACCGCGCCCGTCAACGCGTACGGCGACGTCTTGTCAAGAATGTCCATTGTCTCGTGCCACTTCGCGTCCGGGTAGACGTACGCGGTGACAACGGGTCCGAAGATCTCCTCGCACAGGAGGCGGTACGCCGGATCGTCGGTCTGAATCAGCGTGGGCTCAACGTAGTAGCCCTCTGACGCGTCGCAGCCGCCGCCCTGCAGCACCTTCGCAGTGCCCTTCGCGTGCTCGAGGTATCCGCTGATCCGGTCGAACGCCTTGCGATCGATCACCGCGCTCAGGAAGTTGCGGAAATCGCGCGGGTCGCCCATCTTGATCTGCTTCATCATGCTGATCGTGCGGTCGCGCACTTCGGACCAGAGCGACTGCGGAATGTAGACGCGACTGGCCGCCGAGCACTTCTGTCCCGAGTACTCAAACCCGCCGCGGATAATGGCCACAGCCACCGCCTGCGGATCGGCCGACGGGTGCGCGATGATGAAGTCCTTGCCGCCGGTTTCACCCACCAGGCGCGGATAGGTCTTGTAGTTGGCGATGTTCCCGCCCACCGTCTTCCACATGCTCTGGAAAACCTCGGTGCTGCCCGTGAAATGAATGCCCGCCAGATCCGGCGAGGCCAGCACGGTATCGGTGATCGCGCTTGCGCCGCCGGGCACAAAGTTAATCACGCCTGGCGGCATGCCGGCCGCCTCGAAAATCCGCATCACGTAGTACGCGCTCAGCATCGCCGACGACGCGGGCTTCCAGACCACGGTGTTGCCCATCAAGGCTGGTGCGCTGGAGAGGTTGCCGCCGATCGCGGTGAAGTTGAACGGCGACACCGCGTAGATGAAGCCCTCGAGCGCGCGGTACTCCAGCTGGTTCCACACGCCGGGGCCATTGGCGGGCTGCTCGCTGTAGATTTCCTGCGCGTACTGCGCGTTGAAGCGCCAGAAGTCGATGAGTTCACACGCGGCGTCGATCTCCGACTGAAACGCCGTCTTGGCCTGGCCCAGCATCGTCGCCGAATTGACCGTGGCCTTCCATGTGGTGGCCAGCAGTTCTGCGGCCTTGAGAATCACCGCCGCGCGGTCTTCCCAGGGCCACGCCGCCCATTCCTGGCGCGCTTTGAGCGCCGCGGCAATGGCCTGCTGCACATGCTCGGGCGAGGCCATGTGGTACTCGGCCAACACGTGGCCGTGTTTGAAGGGCATCACCGACTGGCCGGTCTTACCGGTCCGGATTTCCTTGCCGCCGATGATCAGGGGGATTTCGACCCGCTCGGTCGACATCGAGGTCAGGCGAGCCTTGAGCTCGGCGCGCTCCGGAGAGCCAGGAGCGTAGGACCTGATCGGTTCATTGATGGCGGGTGGAACACGGCGGGCAGCACTGAGCGAAGCAATGGAAGACATGCGGATAATCTTACCCGACCCGGCTACAATAGCCGTTGCAGCTATGGAAATTCATACCTCACTCGACGGCCAGGTGGCCATCCTGCGGCTGGTGGGCCGCCTCACGGTCGGCGAAGAGCCCGGCGCCCTGAAAAAAGCCACCGCGGATGCCGTGGCGAGCGGCGCCACAACGGTGGTCCTGGATCTGTCAAAGGTCCCGTACATCGACAGCACACGGCTCGGCGAACTCATCGCCGCCCACGTCACGGTGTCACGGCAGGGCGGGCGTCTGGTGCTGGCCGGCGCCACGGCCCGCATCACGGACCTGCTGACCGTAGCCGGCCTCGAAGGCATCTTCGAGATGTTCCCGTCGATCGAAGCTGCGCTGGCCGCGTTCCGCGGCTAGAGTCCAGAGTCCAGGGTCCAGAGTCCTGGGTCCTATGCGGCCGGCGTCGGTTCGGCGGCGCGGGCGCCCAGTTCCCGGTCGAGATCGAGAAGCGACGAAGGGTCGTCCTTCACCATGCGCAGCTTGGCGACAATTTCGCGGATGGTTTTTTCCTCTTCGACCTGCTCAGTCACAAACCACTGCAGTTCGGCCATCGCGGCAAAGACCTTCTCGGTAAACGCCAGCTCGTAGAGCCCGTCGATCTGGCGGCTCACGGCCTGTTCCTGCTTCTGGGCCGATTCAAAGACGTCGAGCAAGGACCCGAACTCGCCGCGGGGCGATTCGATTCCGGTGACGCTTGCCTGATAGTTGCGCGCCAAAACAAAGTTGAAGAGCTTCATCGCGTGGGTATGCTCTTCCTGGCTCTGCACCCGCAGCCAGTGTCCGGCGCCGGTGAACTGATGGTGCTCACACCAGGCCGCCATGGCCAGGTAAGAAAACGACGCAGAAAATTCGTTTGAAATCTGTTTGTTGATCGCTTCGAGGACAGTCGGAGTCATAGCCTCTATTGTCGCACTTCGGTGGGGTGTCGGCCTATTATGTGCGGATGGCGAACCTGTCTCGCATTCCCTCTCGATTTCTGGCCGCGTCGCTCGTCACCGGCCTTCTTGTCATTTCCACCTTCGTCGCGACGCGCGCGCAGTCTGGTCCAACCGCACCGGCGGACCGCTGGCGGCAGGCCGTCAACGACTGGGAAGCCGGCGACTACCACCTGGCGCTGCCCCACCTGTTGGCGATCATGCGTTCACCGGCCGCCGCCGAATACCTGGAACGGGTGGCACTCCTGACCGGTGAGTACTACCCGTCGGTCACCATCGCGAATGACGGCCGGGTGCCCCGCCTGTCAGCCGACGGGCGCCTCGCCATCTTTGAAACGGGGCCCGCCACCGCCCCCATCACCCGAATCGTGCGCGTGCCCGATGGCGCCGCCGCACCCGCCCCGGCGGCTGAGCTCCAAGGCGTCGGCGTGGCGGTCAACCCCGCCGGCACACATGTGGTGTGGATTCGCCCGCCGCAGAACGCCGAATGGACGGCCGCCCAGCAGGTGCTGGCCGCGCCCGGCCCCAATACGCCTGAACGACAGGCGGCCACGCTGCAGGCGGCATGGTTGCTGGCGACCAGTGGCGACCTCGTGGTTCGAGAGCTCGCCTCTGGCACCGAGCGCGTCATCGCCACGGCGGGACTTGCCAAGGCCTCTCCCGCGTTTGCGGCAGACAACCGCTCGATCTTCTTCATCGGCGCGGACGTTGCCGACCTGTCCCGGTCCGACATCTATCTGGTGAGCGACGCCGCCGCGCCACAGCGCCTGACCGAGGACGCGGGATTCAAGACGCTGCTCGCTGTTGATCCCAAGGGAGCCGCACTCCTCTACAACACGGGCGGTGCCGCGCCGTTCCGCAGACCGCCAACCGCCCCAGCCCCTGCTGCGCCGGCAGGACAGGACGGCCAGGGCGCGGGTCGCGCCGGCGGTGCGGGCCGTGCCGGTGGTGCGGGCCGCGCCGGAGGCCCCGGCGGCGCTTCTGCGTCGTTCGCGGTGCTGGACCTCGCCACGAAGAGCACCCGCATCATCACTGGGACGGCGCCGACGTTGTCTGCTGATGGCAGCACCATCGCCTGGATTAACCGCACCGCCGATGCCTACACGCTCAACACGTCGCCCACCCTGTCCGACAACGTCACCGTGGTCCGCACGGGACGCGAACGGCTGGAGGCGCCGTCACTTTCGCCCGACGGCCGCCGTGTGGCGTATCAGTTGATGCAGTTCACCGACTGGGAACTCTACATTTCGGAAGGGACCACGCACACCCGTGTGACGCGCGACATCCAGCACGACATCCTGCCGCGTTTCCTTACAAACACCACACTCATTGGCATGATGGGTGAACCGCGCCACCGCCGGTCGCAGGTCTATGACCTGACCACCGGCACACGGCGCCGCCTCTTCCACAACAACACCATTCGCACCGTGGTGCCCGAATACTCATGGCTGCCTTCCGCCGATGGTTCGCGTGTGTTGATCGTGGCCGATCGTGATGGCGACACCGTGTCACCGGAGCGCGGCATCTACGTGAGCGACTTGTCGCGCACGATCAACGTCAACGAAGTCATCGCCCGACTCACGGCCAACCTCGCACACGAGACCGAACTGCGTGACCGCACCACAAAGGCCTTCGCGCCAATCGCCGCCGCGGTTCGCACGGTCACGAGCGCAGGCTCAGTGACGCGTGTCTTCGAACACGCCAAGGCGCTCTACGACTTCGACTCGAAACACATCTCGCAGCCTGGCAACGCGAAGGCCATCGACTACCTGATGCGCGCGTATGCGTCGTTCGGCTACACACCCGAGCAGCAGAGTTTCACTCAGGCCAACGCGCTCGGCGGCAAAACCGCCAACGTCCTCGCGACGCTGCGCGGCACGGTGGATCCAGACCTGATCTATGTGGTCAGCAGCCACTTCGACTCGGTCGCCATCGGTCCAGGCGCTGACGATGACACGTCGGGGACAACAGCCCTGCTCGAAGCCGCGCGGATGCTCGCGCGCACGCCGATGCCGGCGACGATTGTGTTTGCCTCGTTCACCGGTGAAGAAGCCGGCCTGCTCGGCAGCCGCGAGTTTGTGCGGCGCTCGGCGGAAGCCAAGTGGAACGTGGTGGGCGCGCTCAACAACGACATGATCGGCTGGGCCGGCGAGGGACCGCAGCTCAACAACACCATTCGCTACTCCAACCCCGGCATTCGCGACATCCAGCACGGCGCGGCGATCCAGTTCACCGACATCGTGTTGTTCGACACGAAGTACTACCGGGGCACCGACGCGCAGGCGTTCTACGACGCCTGGGGCGACATCGTCGGAGGCATCGGGTCATACCCCATCCTCGCAAATCCCAACTACCACCAGGCGACGGATTACCTGGACACAATTAACCAGGCGCAGGTCACCGAGACGGCGAAGGTCACGGCCGCCACGCTGATGTATTTGGCGTCGAGCCCGTCGCGACTCAAGGGTTTGGCGGTCGCAAAGACCGCGAGCGGCGTGTCACTCACCTGGACCGCGTCACCCGAAACGGGCGTCCGGCGTTACATCGTGGCGTATGGGCCCGAGAGCGACCCGCTGCGCACCAGAGTGACCGTGACCGAACCCCGCGCGACTCTTCCGGCGCTGCCCACAGGCACGCGCATCGCCGTCAAAGCCATCAACGACAAAGGCCTCGAGGGCTGGGACTGGGCCTGGGCGCGAGTGGAGTGAGCGTTTGCCGTCGCCCGCCCGGCGTCAACGGAGGAGAGCCGGGCGTAGTATAGGGAGACATGGCTTTCGAAGACCTGCCACTGTCCCGCACTCCCTCCTGGGAGCCGCCCGTGCCGCCGCGTGTGCCGCCCGGTGGCGGGTCCCCCACGCGATGGATCGGCGTCGCGGCGCTCGCGCTCGTCGCGGGCGGTGGGCTGGGCTTCTGGTGGATGACGCGGTCGCAGCCCGAGCAGGTGCCGCCCCCACCCACTGAAGCCACGGAAGGGGCCGTGAAGTCGAACCGTCCGCAGCGACAGCCCTGGGAGTTACCGGCGCTCGACGGATCGGATGCCATCTTTCGCGAGGCGGTGGCCACACTCTCCAAACATCCGATGCTGGCGCGGCTGCTGGCCACCGACGGCTTGATTCGCGCCGCAGTGCTCGCCGTGGTGCAGATTGGCGACGGCAAAACGCCTGTAGTGCCGCTCGCCGTGCTCCGCCCCACCACCCGCCTCACCATCGTGGGCGACCCACAGGGCCGGCTCGACAGCGCCAGCTATCCGCGCTGGAGCGGCCCGACAAACGCGCTCGTCTCCGTGAGCCCGTCTGATGCCGCGCAACTCTACGTGAACGTGAAGGATCTGTTTGATGCGGCCTATGCCGACCTGGGCCACCCCGGAGGCAATTTCGACGAGGCGATCACGCGCGCGATCGAAGTGGTCGTGGCCACACCTGTCGCCACAGACCCGCCCCTGTTGTGGCGCCGGCCCGGTTATTTCGAGCACACCGATGCCGCGCTACGATCCCTGAGGCCTGTGCAAAAGCAGTTGATGTTGACGGGCCCCGAGAATCAGCAGCGACTGGTGACGTGGCTGCGGGAGCTGGCCGCGAAGCTCGATTTGAAGATTCGTTAGTGCCAAAACGACCTCTGAGGTCGTTTTGCCTCACCGCATCGCCGTCAGCACGCGGAGCACGCGCGAGTAACTCTGCACACCGTCGGCCACACGATTTGAGCGTAGATATCCATCGTAGACCTTGAACGCCGTGTCGCGAACCACGGGCTGCTGTTTGGTGAGCCGTGCGGTCAGCGCATCCAGATCACGAATGACGCCCGGGTCGAGTTGCGCGCGAACATCGCGCCAGACCGGCCGAGGCATCGCGCCGGCCGTCTCGATCACGACGAAGAAATGAGCGCTGTAGGCGAGGTCAGGGTCGCCGAGTGTGCAGGCGAGCCACCCCACGGCTGAGGCATCCGCCTCGTCCGCAAACCCCGCCAGGTGCGCCCATTCGTGGGCCAGCACCATCGGCCGCTCAAACGGCAACAAGTCAGGGTGCACAATCGATTCGAGCACGAGTGGATTCACCATGCCCGTCACGCCGGCTGCCGTGAAGAACGGCGTGAGCACAACGGATGACTTCGGCCGGCCGGTCGCCGTCGCCGGCATGCCGAGACGTTGCAGTGCCTGCTGGAACGGACCGGCCAGACGCGCGGCCACCGAGGCGTACGACCGATCTCCCCCGCCCTCATCAGGCGGGCGTGTCACGCGGGATCCGATCACGGCCGCATCAGCCAGCGCGCGAATGTCGGTGGCCGAGACCGCCACACTCGTGCCGCCGCGCAGAGTGGTTTCAAGCGGCACGCGCCGGTAATTGAGGCCCCACACCGCCAGGAACACCAAACCGAGCAGCGCGCTGGTCCGCAACAGGCGACGTGTCAGCTCCCACAATCCAGACACGATGCCGCGCTCACGAGATCGTGTGAAGGCTCCCACTAGGAGCCACAACACGTAGACGACCGCCGCCACGAGCAGCACATCGATGATCGCCCAGCCCACCTGATTACTGGCGCCGGTCACCATGCGCTGCAAGAGTGGGTAGAGGCGGCGCGAGTACACAGCCTCAATCAGCCCAGAGGGCCACGGCATGGCCATCATCGCCAGCGCGAGCAGCGAAACCAACCACCAGCCGCGCACGCGCACGCGGCTCATGGCGTTTCTTTCGGCGGATCGGTGATTAGCCGCACCGCACGTTGGTAGGTCAGGTACGACACCGCCCACTGCAGCAGCACTGAGAACCGGTTGCGGAACCCGATGAGTTGCATGAGGTGGATGAACAGCCAGGCAAGCCAGGCGGGATACCCCTTGAGCTTGATCCACCCCAGATCACCGATGGCCGAGTGCCGGCCGATCGTGGCCATGTTTCCGTAGAACCGGTAGCGGAACGGTGTTCGCGGGTGCCCGTCGAAGATCGCGACGGCGTTCCTGGCCGCATGCACACCTTGCTGCATCGCCACCTGCGCCACCCCCGGCAGCGTCTGGCCGTCTTCGGTCCGGAATGTGGCCAGGTCGCCAATGACAGAGACTTCGGGATGACCAGGGATCGTGAGGTCCTGATTCACAATCACTCGCCCGGCGCGATCAAGCGGCACACCCAGTGACGCACCGAGAGACGACGCCATCACGCCGGCGGCCCACAGAATCGTGCCGGCTTCGATCACCTCGCTGCCCACATGCACGTGCCCGGCATCGATGCGAGTCACGGCGCTGCCGGTCCACACCGCAACGCCCAGCTTCTCAAGCGCGCGCCGGGCGAACGTCGGAAGCGGCGCGGGATAGGTCTGCAGGACCTCGGGGCCGCCTTCCACCAGGATGATGCGCGCCGCCTCTGGATCGATCGAACGAAAGTCGTTCACGAGCGCGTGCCGGGAAATTTCTGCCAGCGAGCCGGCCAGTTCGACACCCGTCGGCCCGCCACCCACCACCACAAACGTGAGCAGTCGCCGCTGCGCCGCCGCATTGGGCTCCCGCTCCGCCAGCTCAAACGCCGTCAGCACGCGCGCGCGAATGGCCAATGCGTCTTCCAGTGTCTTGAGTCCGGGCGCGTGAGGCTGCCAGTTGTCGTGACCAAAATATGAATGTGTGACGCCGGCCGCCACAATGAGGGCGTCGTACGCCACTTCGTGAGGGCCGTCAGCCAGATGCACCACGCGGCGCTCCACATCGATGCGCGTCACGTCGGCGAGCCACACCTGCGCATTCCGCTGGCGCCTCAGAATCCATCGGATGGGCGACGCGATGTCGCCCGGCGACAACGCGGCCGCAGCTACCTGATACAGCAACGGTTGAAAGACGTGGTGATTCTTCCGGTCGAGGACCACGACGTTCACGTCGGCGCTCGAGAGCGCTCGGGCCGCGTTCAGCCCACCGAAACCGCCGCCGATGATGACAACCCGCCGCCGCGACTTCTCTGCCATCACCGATCAGTGCACCTGGGTGGCGCCGATTCCGGTCAGATACACCACGGCCACAGCCACCAGCCAACCGAGCAGGCAGACCAGGATGGCCCTGAACGTATCGTCGTAGTCGAGCGCCTGGCGCACCGCGACAAACGTGGCGGCGATCACCCAGCATCCGACGAGAAATGGGACGAAGAGCCCAACCACCGGAACGATGACCAGCAAGCCAAACACGCCCGGGGCCTGCGCGAATCCGACCGTCCGCAGCAACTGCCCAAGCGTGGCTTCGGTGTCCTTGCCCGGCAGGATCCGGGTGCCGATAAACCACAACACCGCCGAACCGGCCAGCCAGCCTGCAAGCGCCTGCAGCGCGCCTTGCACAATCAACCAGCTGCTGCCGATCCCGAAGTACCACGCCACGCTGGTCGTCATGCTGGCCACCACCACCACGAGGGCGGCTTGTGGCGTGGCTGTCGCGTCGTGCTCCACGTCTTCGTAGGTGTCGGCTGAAAGACGCACAGCGCCCATGAGGCGCCGTTGGAAGCTGGCCATGGCTCATCGTACACTCATCTTCCATGGCCGACACCGACGTCAGACCGCCCGCCTCCTGGGGGCGCTCCACTGTGCATACCGCCTGCCCGCTTGATTGTCCCGACTGCTGCAGCCTGGCGGTGACCGTGGAAGGCGGCCGCATCCAGAAGATTGACGGCAGCCACGCAGCGCCGTCCACCGACGGTTTCATCTGCGGCAAGGTGCGCAAGTTCGACCAGCGGGTCTATTCATCTGAGCGCGTGCTTTATCCCGCCGTGCGACGCGGGCCCAAGGGCCGTGGCGACTTCACCGTGGTGCCGTGGGCCGAGGCACTGGACCTGGTGGCCGAACGCATGCAGCAGGCGCGTACAGAGTTCGGCGCCGAGTCTGTGCTGCCGTTTTACTACGGCGGGTCGAATGGCTTTCTGACAAACGACCTGGAAGACGCCCGGCTGTTTCGCCAGTTTGGCGCGTCGCGGCTGGCGCGCACCGTCTGCGCCGCGCCGACAAGCGCGGCCGCCACCGCGATGTACGGCAAGATGGCCGGCGTCTCCTACGAAGACTACGCCCACGCCAAACTCATCGTCGTCTGGGGCGCAAACCCACCGGCCTCGGGCATCCACCTGATGAGCCACATCAAACAGGCGCAGAAGAATGGCGCGCGCCTGGTCGTCATCGACCCTCGACGCACGCCGCTGGCACGCACCGCAGACATCCACCTTCCAGTGAAGCCGGGCACCGATCTCGGCGTGGCCTTGTCACTCATTCGCGACTTGTTCGAGTCGGGACGCGCGGACCGCACGTTCCTCGATGCGCACACGACGGGCGCCGACAGCCTGCGGGCGGCCGCGGCGTCATGGACCTATGCACGGGCGGCCGCTGTCGCCGGGATCGACGAAACCCAACTGCGCCTCCTCGGCGACTGGTACGCCAACACATCACCGGCGGTGATTCGTTGCGGATGGGGCCAGGAGCGCAACCGCAACGGCGGCGCCGCCACGATGGCGATTCTTGCGTTGCCGGCCGTCGCTGGAAAGTTCGGCGTGCGCGGTGGCGGTTACACGATGAGCAACTCGGCCGCGTACGGCCAGGCCGCCGAGAGCTGGATCAAGTCGCCGGCGCCGGAGACTCGCGTGGTCAACATGAATCAGCTTGGCCGGGCGTTGACCGAATACAACGACCCTCCCGTGAAGGTGCTGTTCGTCTACAACTGCAATCCGCTGGCGACGATGCCCGACCAGAACCGGGTGAAGCGCGGTCTCGAGCGCGAAGATCTCTTCACCGTAGTCTTTGAACAGACGATGACGGACTCCGCCAAATACGCCGATGTCGTGTTGCCGGCCACCACCTTTCTGGAGCACTACGACCTGGCCAGGGGGTACGGCGCGTATCACTTCCAGATCGTCCAGCCGGTGATCGAGCCCGTTGGCGAAGCGCGTCCGAATCACGAAGTGTTCCGTGAACTCGCCGTGCGACTGGGACAGCACGAGGCTGAGGAAGACCCGCTCGGCCAGACCGAAGCCTTGCTTGAGGTGACGGCGCAGTTGCCCCGAGAGATCGCCGCCATCATTGGCGACGGCGGTGTGGCCCGTGGCCCCGCCAATGGCGCACCGATTCAGTTTGCGGACGTCCACCCGAAGACGCCCGATCAGAAGGTGCATCTGTTTCCCGAGGACCTGCCCACCACTGCGGGCCTCTATGCATTCCAGCCGGACCCGGCCACCGACGCCTACCCGCTCGCACTGATCTCGCCGGCAAGCGCACACACGGTGTCGTCCACGCTCGGAGAATTCCGTCCCGGCATTGCTCGGCTGAAGATGCACCCCGACGACGCGAGACCGCGCGGGATCGAAGATGCCGACCCGGTGCGCGTGTTCAACACACTCGGCGAAGTCTGGTGCGAAGTTACGATCACGCCCGAAGTGCGCCCCGGCGTCGTGTCACTGCCCAAGGGCCTGTGGGCGCGCAGCACTGAAAACGGCGCGTCGTCAAATGCGCTGGTGCCCGACACGTTGACGGATCTCGCCGGCGGCGCGTGCTTCAACGACGCAAGGGTGGACGTGGCCATTCGCAAGGTCGTGAACTAGGAGACGACAAAACGACCTCTGAGGTCGTTTCGCCAGCATCGCTCATCGAAACGACCTCAGAGGTCGTTTTGGGTACCTAAAATCCCTGAACGATCCCCAGTTGCCACTTGAGGGGACGGCCGACGCGATCGATGGCGCGTGAGGCGGCGAGTTCGAGCGTGAGGAAGCCGAAGATGTTGGCGCGCAGGGCGGCGCCGTAGCTGCGCACAAGATCGCGGTCACCGCCAAAGAGTGTCGGCTTGGAGCCTGCCGACCACGCGACTCCAGCATCAAAGAACGCGGCGATTTCCAGCGGCACGTACGACCCGTAGTCCATCTCCCCACGGAACAAACCCAGCAGAGGCGCGCGCACTTCCGCATTCAGGATCAGCACGCGACTGCCGGCGAGGCGATCGAACACGGCACAGGTCGTCCGTTCAAACGCGCCGCACTCGCCCGGCTCAAACGCCCCGAAGCCATACCCGTGCACAAACGACTGGTGGCCGGCGTAGTACTTGGCGAGTTGCACGTTTTCGCCGTCGCGGCCGTACCGCCCGATGTGGAGGCCGCGCACCGCGAACGTCACCGGTCGCACCGGCATCGAATAGCGCCGCCAATCCGCCACCGCCGTGGTGAAGTGAAGTGAGCCACGCGTGTTCCGGACCTCGAAACGTGAGCGGGCGCCGAGGATCGGGCTTGTGGCGCCAAAGAACGACGTGTCATGCACGATGGCCGCACGCACTTCACCCAGATGCAGCGAATCGGCCAGCCGTTCGTTGGAGTCTGATCGGCTGATTTCCGTCTGGCCCTCGATGTCGTATACCCGTTCGCGCACCTGCCGCTTGAAGGCCACCGTATTGGCGCTGCCGGCAATCTCGAACCGCGTCGATCGACTGAACGGAAACGCGGCAATGAGTGAGCCGCCTCGGTAGATCTGCCGGTTGATCACTTCCCGGACTGTGGTGGTGGTGCCGTCCTCACTGTCCACGAATTCGAGGTATCCGGATCGATACGGCTCGGCGCGCAATGACGCAGCCCAGTTCCATCGGTGGCGCCGATTGATGTAGGTGAGCCCGGCGCCCAGGTCGTCCACGTTGCTGTCCACGGCCGCGTCCACAGCAAGCACGCGATCGCCCAGCATGTCGCTGAACAGCGCGGCGATCGAACCTCCGCCAAATCCTCCGAACGAGTTGACGCCGGCATACACCGTGGGCTGACTGACCACGTCGAGTGTGAGCTTGCGATCGTACACCGTGCTCTCGCCCACCGGCCCCTGAGGCGGAAGGCCCGGCACGGGGTCGCCCAGCAACCGTGCGACGTCACCGGTGGCGCGGCTCATCAACGCGAGCGACGGGACGTCGGGGGTAATGCGCGCCGCCTGCCGAGACGCCTCGGGCGGCACCATGGCCACCGCGTCCTTCTCGTCGAGTACATACACGGCATGACCGTCGCGCTCAAACACGCTGAACACCCATCGGCCCGTCTGCGGTGCCGAGGACAACGCCGGACTCGTCGACGTGATGCCCGCGACGCCGGTGGCAAACGCCGTGAGGCGCGATACCGGGCCGCCGTCAATGGCAATCTGATAGAGATTGCTCACGCCATCGGGGTCTGAGATGAACGCGATCGTCCGTCCATCGGCGCTGACCTGAGGGCTCAAGTGTTTGCCCTGCAAGAACGCCTGAATGGGTTGAACCTCGCGCGTCTCGATGTTGACTCGCGCCAGCCTGAGTGCGCCAGGCCTGAGCAACTCCAGGTCCGTGCTGAACCGCTCCGTCACAAACACGATGGTCTTGCCGTCGGGCGTGAAGATGGGCTCGAGGTCTGCGAATGGATCTGATGTGAGCGCTGTGGCTTCGCCCGTGGTCAGGTTCACCAGGTACAGATCGGTCAGCCCTCCGCGGTTGCCGCTCACCACGAGCGACTGGCCGTCGGGCGCCCACGCCGGATTCATCGCATCGTCCAAATCCGGCAACACGAGCTCACGAATGATTCGCGCGTTGGTGGGGTCCACAAACGCCAGCACCGGTCTGCCGCCGCGAACGGCGGTGATCACAAACTGCCGGCCGTCGGGACGCCAGGCGCCGGCGGAGTTGAGGAACTGGAGGCTGTCGAAGTGTGGGTCGGTGGCCGACTCCACGAGCTTGCGCTCGATGCGGCCCGTCTCGGTGCTCGCGAGATAGAGATCGATCGAAAAGCGATCTTTCTCCGAAAAGAACGCCACCTGCTTTCCATCGGGGCTGACGCGCGGCCCGATATTGATGCGCCCCGCGCCGTTGTCCTCACTGATGAGCAACCGGGGCTCGCTCGTGAGCGACGGCAGGTCGGCCTGCATCGCCTGAATCGTCTTGCGAATGGACGTGTGCCAGGCTTCCGTCAGCGCGTCGGGGTCGGTGCCCAGTTGCAGGGCAAATCCCGTCATGTCAAACCGGGGGTTGGCCGCCGATCGCAGCAGCGACGCCACCGCGCGGTCCCCATACGTGGCGCCGATGTAGGCCCAGAACGCGTGGCCCCAGCGGTACGGAAACAACCGGGGGTTATCCAGGTCTTTCACATGCGGCAGACGCTCGCTGATGGCCGCATCGCGCAGCCACATGGCCGTCTGGCCATCCACGGGGCCGATCGAAAGGTACTCGGCCATCCCTTCGGCAAACCACAGCGGATATTGCAGAATGCCCGGCAACGTGAACTCGGACTCGCGCGGGTCGGAGCCGGTCATATCGAACTGGAAGGCATGCACCAGTTCGTGCCCCAGCACATGATCGGTGTCGGCGAGTGAGCCCGCCATCGGCAACACGATGCGCCGCTTCAGCGCTTCAGTGGCGCCGCCCGTGCCTTCGCCGACAAGGCCCTCGATGGCGTTGGTCTGGCCGAAATGCGCGGGCGCCGCATACAAGATCAGGGCCTGCCGGCCCCGCAGGTTATGACTGAAGAACCGCGTGAGCCGCCATCGCCACCGCTCGGCCATGCGGCCGACGATGGCCGCGCTTTCGGCTTCTTCGGGATAGTAATAAACGTCGAAGTGTTCGGTGGCGAGTACCTGGAACTTGAAGGAGCGGTACTGGACTTTGTTGCGACCAAAATACTGGGCCTGCGCCAGGGCCGGCAGGACGAGCAGGATCAGGATGACCGCCGCCAGGGTGTAAGATGCGGACGGCCTATGACGCCTGACGAAATTCCGCCACGCACGGTACATTGCGTGAAACTCCTTCGTGACCTTCCCGCTCTGCCTTCCCCTCCCTGGCCCGGCGAACTCGGCCGGCGCATCTACGACCAGGTCTCGGCCGAAGCCTGGGCCATGTGGGAAGAGCAGATGAAGATGATCCTCAATGAGTATCGCCTGTTGCCGTTTCAGAAGGAAGCGCAGCAATTGGTGGCGAAACACATGGAGGAGTATTTTTTCGGCACCGGCGCCGCGGCCCCGCCCGGCTTTGTGCCCGAACCGAAGTAATATCCGCCAGCGCAAGCCTTTTGGAAGGACTGACACGTGGCAAGCACCGACACCTCATTCTTCGGCCACCCGCGTGGCCTCTCCACCCTCTTCTTCTCCGAGATGTGGGAACGCTTCAGTTATTACGGGATGCGGGGATTCCTGCTCCTGTACATGGTGGCGACCGTTGAAGACGGCGGGTTGGGCCTCTCTGTCCCCGTGGCCACGGCCATCTACGGCACCTACACCTCAGCCGTCTACCTGCTGAGCCTGCCCGGCGGGTGGCTCGCCGACCGGCTCATTGGGCCGCGGCGCGCGGTGCTCTACGGCGGCATTCTCATCGCATCCGGCCACTTCTCACTCGCGTTCCCGTCCACGGCCACGTTTTATCTCGGCCTGTTGCTCGTGGTGCTGGGCACGGGCCTCCTCAAGCCGAACATCAGCGTGATCGTCGGCCACCTCTACGAGCAGAAGGATCTGCGGCGCGACGCCGGATTCTCGATCTTCTACATGGGCATCAACCTGGGTGCCTTCATTGGTCCGCTCATCACCGGTTACCTCGTGCAGAACGCGGGCTTCCGTGGCTGGCTGACCGGCATGGGCATGGACCCGAATTCTGCCTGGCACTGGGGCTTCGGCGCAGCCGGCATCGGCATGACCCTGGGCCTCATCCAGTACATCGCGTCGGGCCGCCTCCTGGGCCAGGCCGGCATGGACCCGTCACCCGCCAAGTCCCCGGAAGCGTTTGCGCAACTCAAGCGCACGGCCACGATCTGGTTCGCTGTCTTCGTGGTGGCGCTCGTGGGCCTGGGCCTCGCGATGTCGGGCGGGTCGCTCACGATCACTCCGGAGCAGGTCACCAATGGCTACCTGTACCTCCTCATCGCCGTGGTGGTCGGGTTCTTTTCCTGGCTGTTCATGGGCAATACCTGGACGACGGAGGAGCGTGGGCGCCTGTGGGTGATCACCGTCATGTTCGTGGCGGCGGCCCTCTTCTGGTCGGTGTTTGAGCAGGCGGGTTCCACGCTGAATCTGTTTGCCGTGGACAAGACCGACAACACGCTGTTTGGCCTCGCCTTCCCAAGCGTCTGGTTCCAATCCCTCAACGCCCTCTTCATCGTCGCCTTTGCGCCGGTGTTCGCGTGGCTGTGGGTGAAGATGGGCGACAAGCAGCCGGCGAGCCCGGTGAAGTTCTCGTTCGGCCTGATTGGCGTCGGACTTGGGTTCCTGGTCCTGGTGCCTGCGGCGAACCTGGCCGCCGGCGGGCTGGTGAGTCCGCTGTGGCTGTCGGCAACATATCTCGTTCACACCTGGGCGGAATTGTGCCTGAGCCCAATCGGGTTGAGCTCAATGACCAAACTCGCGCCGACGCGAATTGTCAGCCTGATGATGGGCGTCTGGTTCCTTGGCGCATCGGTGGGCAACTACATGGGCGGTGAAATGGCCGGCCTCTACGCGTCGATGCCCCTGCAGAACCTCTTCGGCGTGGTCGGCCTCTTCGGCATTGTGGCCGGCGTCATCATGCTGGTGTTCTCAGGCAAGCTCACGAAGATGATGCACGGCGTGAAATAGCGGCTCGTGGGCCTCAAGAAGTACCAGGAGAAGCGGAACTTCGCAAAATCGCCCGAGCCGAAGGGTGATGAAACAAAGGCGCTTCGCCGCAAGAAGACGAAGACGCTCTTCTTCTGCGTCCAGAAACATCTGGCGAGCCATCTGCACTACGACCTGCGGCTCGAACACCAGGGCGTGTTGATGTCCTGGGCGGTGCCCAAGGGGCCGTCGCTGGATTCGAAGATCAAGCGGTTCGCGCAGCAGGTGGAGGATCATCCCATCGAGTACGGCACGTTCGAAGGCGTGATTCCCGAAGGGTACGGCGCGGGCATCGTGATGTTGTGGGATTCGGGAACGTGGACACCCGAATCGCCGGATGTGGACGCCGCCCTGGCGAAGGGTGACCTCAAATTCACACTCGACGGCTACAAGTTGAAGGGGTCGTGGGTGCTCGTGCGCACCCGCGGCTACGCCCGCGAGGGCCAAAAAGCGGCGGGACCGAGTTGGCTGCTGATCAAACACAAAGACGAGTGGTCCGGAGACCTGGACATCGCGGAATTTGCGCCCCTGAGCGTCAAGTCTGGCGAGGATTTTCCTGCCATCATGGCCGCACAGGATCCCGAGTTGTGGCTGACCAACCGGCGCGCCGCCGGGGGCGCCACCGGTGCTATGCTTCAGAGGATTATCGAACAGGCGGCGGAGTTGAAACTCGCCGAACTGCAGAAGAAGAAAACACCGCCACCCGGGCGCCGTGCCCGCACAACCAAAGCCTGACCCGAGGAGAGGGTTTGTCATGAAGCACTCAATCACCGCCGCCATCGCCGTCGTCGTACTAGCCGGAGCCGCAACGCTGTCCGCCCAGGCTCCGCCTGCTACGGCGAAACCTGCGCCACAGGCGGCAGCGCCGCAGACCGCCGCGCCCACCGCCAAAGCACCGGCATCACCGGCCGGCAAGTGGGTGGTGAACCTTGAGAGCCCGCAGGGCGCGATGGCGCTGAACCTTGAAGTGAAGCTGGACGCCGCGAACAAGGTGACCGGCACCCTTGATGGCCCGTCGGGCCCCTCCCCCATCGCCGGTGAGTGGAAAGAGGGCGTGCTGGGCTTCACGATCAGCATCGATGCCGGCGGCACGGCAATGGAGATTTACTTCGAAGGCAAGCTGAACGCCGAAGGCAAGATGACCGGCACGATGGCCGCCGGCGACATGGGCAGCTTCCCCTTCACCGCCGACCGCGCGAAGGGACTGTAACCATGTCGCGTGTGCTGGCTGCGCTCCTTGTCATTGCCGGAGCGACGACCGCGGCCGCCCAACAGGCACCGGCGGCCACAACCCTCACGGGCAAGTGGCAGATGACGCTGGAAATGGAAGTGGGCACGTCGAGTCCGGTGCTGGTGTTCAAACAGGACGCCGATAAGCTGACGGGCACCTACACCGGACGCTACGGCGAATATCCACTGGTCGGCAAAGTCGACGGCAAGAAAGTGGAATTCGTCGTCACGATCAACGCCGAAGGCACCGAGACGCGGATGGCCTTCACCGGCGAATTGACGACCACGCCCACCGGCGATGTCCTTCGCGGCGGTGCCGAACTGGGTGGCATGGGCCAGGCCACCTGGCTGGCCAAGCGCGAGATCAAGAAGTAGACCGTATGGAACTCCCTGCTGCGGCCAGGCAGGCAATGGCCCGCCTGGCCGCAGACCTCACGCGGGTGTTCAGCGACCGCTTCGTCGCCCTGGTGGCGTACGGCCCCACACGCACGGCGGCCTTCGCCCGCTCGATACACGCCGACGACCTCGACGCGCTCACGCCGCTGGCCGACCGCTGGCAGCGCGAGGGTCTGGACACGCCTCTGCTCATCACGCCTCTTGAGTTCGAGCGATCGCTCGACGCGTTCCCGCTCGAATACCAGGCCCTGCTCGACCGGCACGAGGTGATTGCCGGCGAGTCGCCCTTCACCAACGCGCGCCCGTCAGAAGCCGATCTCCGGCGCGCCTGCGAAGTGCAGGCCAAAGCGTTCCTCATTCACCTGCGCCAGGGCTGGATTCAGGCCGCAGGACACGCACACGAGCAGGAACTGCTGCTGGCAGAGTCAGCCGCCCCACTGCGAGCGCTCCTCGCCAGCGTGGCGCAACTGCAGCACGCGAGTCATGCGACAGACGCAGACATCGCGGCGTTTGCCGGACAGGCCACGGGCGTGCCCGCGGACCTCGTCGCCGGCATCCTTGCGCTGGAACAACATCCAGAGGCGGCCGGGCGTCTCACATCGCGCCTGGGCGAGTACCTGGGAGTGGCCGAACGGCTCTGGGCTCATGTAGACGGCTGGCGCGCGTGACCCCTGCCTGTGCCGCCGTGCGCCGCCTGGCGCTTGTCGCCGCGTGTTTTTTCTTCATCTTTTCGCCCGCAGCCGCGCAGGCTCAAGGGCCGCTGCCGACGCTGACCGCGCCCGTCAACGATTTTGCCAACGTGATCGACGCTGGGTCCGCCGCCGAACTTGATCGCATCATTCGCGTGTTGCAGACGACGACCGGCGATGTGGTGGTGGTGGCCACGATCGACACCTTTGCGCCGTACGCGACGATTGAAGAGTACGCGACACGCCTCTTCGAGAAGGCCGGCATTGGCACCCGCAAAGCCGACAGCGGCGTGCTGATGCTGGTGGCCGTGCAAGACCGCCGCGTCCGTATCGAAGTGGGCTACGGCATCGAGGAGTTCATCACCGACGGTTTTGCGGGCGACACGATTCGCACCCAGATGCTGCCGGCATTTCGTGAAGGCGGCTACGGGCCTGGGCTCGTCGCCGGTGCCACCCGCGTGATCACGCGAATCGCCCAGGGTCGTGGTGTGACGTTGCCCAATGTCGTGGCGGCAGCCCGCCCGCGGTCGGAGCCAAATGGTGGCATCCCGATTGGCGTGGTGATCCTTTTTCTCGTCCTGTTTTCGCTGATGGGCCGCTTCGGCGGGTTCGGTGGATTGGGTGGCATCGCCGCCCTGCTGCTGCAGAATCGACGGGGCCGGCGCAGCACCTGGAGTGGATGGCACGGCGGGTCCGGCGGATTCGGCGGCGGGTTCGGGGGCGGCGGCGGTGGCGGCTTTGGCGGATTCGGCGGGGGACGATCCGGAGGCGGCGGCGCGTCCGGCGGATGGTAGCGTATGAGCAGGAGTTTCGACAATGCGGACAATTACTGAGTTCAAGCGGCTGGTCATGACGATGTTGGTTGTTGGCGCCATTGGCGCCTCGGCCTCGGGCTGTTCATACAACCGCTTCACCACGCAGGAAGAAGCGATCAAGGGCCAGTGGGCGCAGGTGGAGAATCAGCTGCAGCGCCGCAGTGACTTGATTCCCAACCTGGTCGAAACCACCAAAGGTTACGCGCAGCAGGAAAAGGACATCTTCATCGCGGTGGCCGACGCACGCGCGAAAATGGCCGGCGCGACTACGCCGGCACAGAAGATTGAAGCAGCCAACCAGGAAAGCAGCGCGCTCGCACGCCTGTTGGTGGTGGTGGAGAACTACCCGCAGTTGAAGTCGGATGCGATCTTTGCGCGGCTGATGGATGATTTGGCCGGCACCGAAAATCGGCTGGCTACCGAGCGTGGGCGCTACAACGATCGCGTGCGCGAGTACAACACGGACCGGCGGAAGTTCCCCGGCAACATCACGGCCAAAATGTTCAGCTTCGTGGAATACCCGTACTTTGAGGTGGCCGCCGACGCGAAGGCGGTGCCGAAGGTCAACTTCGGGAAATGATCCGCGACGTCCTTCTGGCCGAATTTGATCACGAAATGGCGGTGACCCGCCGGCTCCTCGATCGATGCCCGGCACAGTTCGACTGGACGCCCCATCCGAAGTCGTTCACACTCGGCTCGCTGGCCACCCACCTCACGCGCCTGCCGCGGTGGGGCGAGTGGATTCTGTCCCGCGACACCTACGACCTCGTGCTCGACCACGCCGCTTCCCCACCGCCCTTCGCTACGCTGCCTGAGGTGCTCGACGCGTTCGACCACAACGTGCGGGTCGTCCGAGCGGCGCTGATTGCCACAAGCGACGCGGAACTGGGAGCGCCGTGGTCACTGCGCCGGAACGGCACCACACTGCTGACGCTGCCCCGCATGTCGGCATTCAAGACGTTTGTGGTGAATCACACCATTCACCACCGCGGGCAGTTGACCGTGTACCTCCGTCTGCTGGACATCCCACTGCCGGCCATCTACGGCCCGTCGGCCGACGAGCCCATGTGAATACGGCCACAAAGCTCGCTGGCGTGCTGGTGTTCGTCGTGCTCGCCACCGCCAACAGTGGCGGATACCGCTATGGGGTGTCGGACCAGGCCTTCTATTTGCCCGCAGTCAACCATCACCTGACGCCGGAGCTGTTTCCGCGCGACGCGCCGCTGCTTGATGCCCAGGCGAGGCTGATTACATCCGATGAATTGATGGCGGCAGCCGTGAAGACAACCGGCCTGTCACTCCCCATGGTCGCGGCCATTCTGTACGTGCTGACGCTGGTCCTGTTGATCGCGTCGGCGGCAGGGTTCACCCGCGGCCTTGGATACTCATGGTGGGCGGTCACACTGTTTGGGATTCTGCTGACGTTCCGTCACCGCATCGCCAAGACCGGCGCCAATTCGCTTGAAGGCTATATGCACCCGCGCGAGATGGCATTTGCGATCGGCATCGCATCACTCGCCTGCCTCGTTCGCGGCCGCCATGCGCTTGCCCTGGGTCTGGTCGCTGCATCCGCCGTGCTGCACCCCACCACGGCCGCGTTTTTCGGCTTGGTGGTCGGCGTCGCGGCGCTTGATCGGTACGTAGCTCGGCCTGGGTCGTACGTAGCTCGGCCTCGTCCGAACGTTGCTCGGCCTGCTCCTCAAGGCCGAGAGACTACCCGCGCGCTTGGCCTCATCGCCGCGGCGGCCGTCCTCCTCGCCGCCGTCGCCCTCTGGGCACTCGTGTACGGCCCCCTCTCGGGCCGCCTGGGGACCATGGATGCCGAGTGGTTGCAGGTGTTCGCCGAGAAGGACTATCTCTTCCCCGCCCAGTGGCCGATCGACGCGTGGCTGATCAACCTGGCCTACCCGGTGATCATCTTCGCGATGTGGCGCGCGCGGGTTCGCCGTGATCTGGCGGGGCCAAATGAGCGCGGCCTCGTCATCGGGCTGATGGCGTCGGTCGTCTTTTTCCTCGTGTCTGTGCCGTTCACCATGGCTGAGGTTGCGCTCGCTGTGCAGTTGCAGATCACGCGTGTGTTCTGGATTCTCGACTTCGTGGCCATCGCCTCGATCGCGTGGTGGCTGACGCAGTCGCGCCGCGTAGCGATGGTGGCGATTGGCGTGTGTCTGGTCGGCTCGGCCGCGCGCGGATACTACCTGCTCGAGGTTGATCAGCCGGACCGGCAACTGGTGCGCCTCAACCTGCCGGATACGCCCTGGATGGACGCAATGCGCTGGCTCGAGACACAACCCTCACACTGGCATGTGCTTGCCGACCCAGGCCATGCGTGGAAGTACGGCATCAGCGTCCGGGTCGGCGCCAACAGGGACACGCTCATCGAATCGGTCAAGGACAGTGCGATCGCGATTTACGATCGCACCATCGCCATGCGTGTGGCCGACCGCGTGTTTTTCACCAACGATTACGATCAGATGTCCACGGCCAGGGTGCGTATGCTCGACGAGAAATACGACCTTGACGTGGCTGTGGTGACGGCCGGCAGCGCGCTCGATCTGCCGCTGCTCTATCGCAATGCGGAATTCGCCATCTACGATGTTCGCTGAGTCGTCGTTTGTCCCCGCGCGCGGGTTGTCGGCGGGCCACGTCATCACGATTTACGCGTGGGCGCGAGGCCGCACCTATCCTGGCCTGCCCACACCCGAGACGCGCCTGATTCGTGTGGATGCCGAGAGCCAGGTGCGCGCGGACTGTTACTGGCAGCACGAACGGACCACGCGGCCGACACTTCTGTGTCTCCATGGCCTGGAGGGGTCCTCCGAGAAGCACTACATGCGCGGGTTGGCCCACAAGGCGCTGCGCCGCGGCTGGAACGTGGTACTCCTCAATCAGCGCAATTGCGGCGGCACCGAACACCTGACGCCCGGGCTGTATCACTCGGGGCTCACGGCGGACCCGATCGCGGTCATCCGGGCGCTTGCCTCGGCCGAAGGGCTCAGTCGGTTTTCGGTGGCGGGATATTCGCTGGGCGGCAACATCGCGATCAAGCTGGCGGGCGAACTGCCGGACCATCCCGATCTGCCCGTCGTGTCGGTGGCTGCGGTCTGCCCCACCATCGACCTCGCGCTCTGTTCCGAGGCGCTGCAGTGGCGACAGAACCTGTTGTATCAGTTGAACTTTCTCAAGGGGCTCAAAGCGCGTATGCGCCGCAAAGCTGCGGCCTTCCCTGGTCGCTATGACCTCGCGCCACTCGACCGCATCCGCACCATCCGCGAGTTTGACGACACCTACACGGCGCCGGCGCATGGCTTCGGCACAGCGGCGCGGTACTACGAACTCGCCAGCGCCCTTCGTGTGGTCAACCGCATCGCGATCCCGGCGCTCATCATCGCGGCACACAACGATCCGTTCGTGCCCATCTCTCAGTACCAGGTGGCCGACATCCGCAACAACCCCAACGTCCTCGTCAGCCTGCAGCGCCACGGCGGCCACTGCGGCTTCGTCGGCCGCCCAACCGCCGACAGCGACGGCTACTGGGCCGAACAGACCGCCGTCGACTTCGTGTCGCGAACGGCGAGTCGCCAAAACGACCTCTGAGGTAATTACCGTAGACAATGAGTCGGGAATTACCTCAGAGGTCGTTTTGATTCTCGCCTACCGCACGCGTTTGCCGTTCTTGATCACCAGGTCCACGTCCTGCAGCAGGTTGATGTACTTGAGCACGTCGCCGCGGACGGCGATGATGTCCGCGTACTTGCCGGGCGTGATGGTGCCGACGTCGCGGTCTTTTTTCATCATCAGCGACGGCCAGTAGGTGGCGCTGCGAATGGCTTCCATCGCCGGGATGCCCATTTCGCGCACCCACACATCGAGTTCGTTCCAGGTGGACTGGCTGTGGAAGTTCATCGGGATGCCGCTGTCGGTGCCGATGAGCAGCGTGGCGCCGGCTTCGCGTAGCTGCGTGACCTTGCGCTTCAGCGTCGGCTTGCGCGCCGGCGTGAGCTGGAAGTAGCTCAGCTCTCCCGGCTTGCGCAGTGACTGGCGGATGTCGGCCACGATGTCGGCGCCAAGGCCAAGCGTCCACGACGGGTCGTCGAGCATCTCGGGGTTGTCGCGCTGATATTCATAGTTGAACAACCCCTGCACGGTGGGTGTCCAGAAAAACGGCCCCATGCTCATCTTGGCCGACCGCTCGCGAATCATCGCGATGATGTCCTCAGGATACTCGGGCGCCGTCGCCAGGCCGGTGTGTTCGAAGTTGTCCACACCGAGCTTCATCCCAAGGCGAATCTCCTGCGGCCTGTGGGAGTGGCCGATGACAGGCAGGCCATTCGCATGGGCCTCATCGATCACAGCCTTGACCTCGACCTCGGCCATCTGGTCCTGGTCGATCAGCTTGATCACATCCACGCCCGCCTTCGCCAACTGCCGCACCTTCGCACGGGCATCGTCTACCCCGTTGACGCCCCAGCGAAAGTCTTCGGTGCCCGGGTATGGCTCATGTTGGATGAACGGACCCGAGACGAACAGGCGCGGGCCGGGCATTTCGCCCCGGTTGATCGCGTTGCGCACATTGATGCTCGGACCGAGCGGACCACCGAGGTCACGCGCTGACGTCACGCCGGCCAGCAATAGCTGGTGGGCAGACGACGGCATGATTTCTTTTTCGAAGCGAGCGGGATAGGTCTTGTCCCAGTGTGTGTAGTCGGAGTGCCCGTTGATCATGAGATGCACGTGCATGTCCCACAGGCCGGGCAGCACAGACATCCCTTCGGTGGAAATCACTTCGGCGCCCGCCGGAACCGCGAGCGTGCCCACCATGCCGACGGCCGTGATGCGCTCGCCGGACATCAGCACCACGCTGTTGTGAATCGGCACGCCGCCGAAGCCGTCGATGAGCGTGCCGCCGACCAGCGCCGTCACCCGCCCGGCTGCCTGGCGCGGCATCACGTCACCAGGACCGAACGCGTCCACGCCTCGGCCCGATGCCCCTGCCAGCACAAGCCCCACAGCTGCCACCCCCATCACGAGTGTTTTCATGGTGGGCATGGTAGCAAAGACTCAGCCGCGCGCGATGGCGCCCAGGGCGGTGACCAGCGCGTCCAGGTCGGCCGTGGTGGTGAAGAGTTGCGGTGTCACACGCACGCCCTTGACCGGGCCGGTGTCGATGGCCACCGTGAAGATGCGATGGTTATCGAACAGCGTCGTGGCCAGTTGCTGCGGCGTCAGGCCGGTGACGCCGACGTTGGCGATCGCGCACGCGCGGTTCCCCGTGGGTGTGTTGAGGTAGACCTTCGGCATGCCGCGCACCTTGTCGGTCCAGTACTGCTGCAGGTATCTGAGTCGCGCTTCCTTGCGGGCCGGTCCCACCATCTTGTGGAACCGGATGGCGTCGCTGATGGCGAGCACGGTCCAGATGGGCTTGGTGCCGCTCCGCTCGAGTTTGCGGATGTCGTCCGCAGGTCGAGAGGTGTCGCCAAACAGCGGCCAGACGTCTTTGATCTTGTCCTTCCTGACGTGCAACAGGCCGGCGCCCAGCGGCGTGCACAACCACTTGTGCAGGCTCACGCCGAGGAAGTCGCCGTCCAGATCGGGAATTTTGTAGTTCACCTGCGCGAAGGAGTGCGCGGCATCAACAATCACCGGGACGCCGCGCGCGTGGGCCATCGCCGCAATCTTCTTCACCGGCATGATGTGGCCGGTGATGTTGATCATGTGCGAGACCAGGATGACCTTGGTGCGTGGCGTGATGGCGCGCGCATACACATCGACAAGCTCCTCGTCGCTCTTCGGGTGCAGCGGCACATCCACCTCGATGCACTTCAGCCCGTGTCGCTGCCTTTCCTGCCGGAACTGTTCGAGCATCGAGCCGTAGTCCTGGTCGCACATCACGGCCTCATCGCCGGGGGCGTAGGTGAGGCCGTGGATGACCGTGCCGAGCGACTCGGTGGTGTTGCGTGTGATGACCAACTCGTCTTCGGGCACGCCGGCCAGATCGGCCAGCTCTCTCTTTACGCTGGCCACTTCGCCCAACATACGTCGACGCATGAACCAGGACAGGTTGTTGTTGATGTCCTGGGTGTACCTCGTGAAGGCCTCGAATGTCGGGGTCGGCTGCGGGCTGGAGTAGCCGTTTTCCAGATGCACGTACGCGGTGGGCACAGGAAAGACACGACGAATCTGATCCCAGAACGCCTCTTCAGTGGCCGCACCCTGCGGACTCAGCCCGACAAACGGCTCGAGTCGGCCCTCCATGGCGTCGAGCGTACGTGGACCGAGCAGCGGCACAGCGGCGGCCGCTGCAGCCATTCCCAGGAACCGGCGTCGGGTGGTGGTCATCGCCGCTGATTATCCATTAAGATCGCCCATTCCCCTGGGAGATCCAATGCGATACCGACGCCCACTTCTTGCCCTGATCACACTCATCGCCGCGGCCACGCCGATGTCGGCGCAGAACCCGCCGCCGGCCGCCGCCCCATCGCAGGAAGCTGGGGCCCAGCCACCGGCCGGTGCGGCAGGGAGACGGGCCCCACGGCCCTACGACCAGGTCATTACCGCTCGCGCGCGCACCGAACGAGGCGCGTTCGCCGTGCACAAGGTGGACGACCGGTACTTCTTCGAGGTGCCCGAGGCGATGCTCGGTCGCGACTGGCTGCTGGTCAGCCGCATCTCCGGGGTGCCGGCCGGCAGCGGCGGCTTCCAGAGCGCCGGTAGTTCCGTGGCTGAGCGCATGGTCCGCTGGGAACGCCTCAACAACAATGTGCTGCTCAAGAGCATCAGCGTGGATGCCGTGGCCGACGAGTCGCTGCCGATTGCGCGTTCGGTGAGCCAGAACAACTTCGCGCCGATTCTGGCGTCGTTCCCCATCGCCGCTTTTGGTGCCGACAACGGCAGCTTCGTGATCGACGTCACCGACTTCTTCAGCGGAGATACGCCTGCGCTCTCAGGACTGTCAGCGGCGCAGCGGCGCACGTATGGCGTTCGCCGGTTTGATGCGGCGCGCAGCTACCTCAGCGACATCCGCTCGTTCCCGATCAACGTCGAGGTGCGCCATGTGCAGACCTTCGACGCGTCAGACCCGCCAGGCGACCGCACCGGCGGCGCGGTGAGCCTCGAGATGCGCCAGTCGCTGGTGCTGCTGCCGAAGGAACCCATGCGGCCGAGGAACTTCGACCCGCGTGTCGGCTACTTCACGGTGGAACGCGTGAACTACGGCCTTGACGTGCAGAAGGCCGAAACCGAGACGTTCCTCGCCCGCTGGCGCCTGGAGCCCAAGGACCCAGCCGCGTATGCCCGCGGCGAGTTGGTGGAGCCCATCAAGCCGATCACGTACTACATCGATCCCGCCACACCGACGCGGTGGAAGCGTTACGTGAAGGAAGGCGTCGAGCAGTGGCAGTCGGTGTTCGAGAAAGCGGGATTCAGGAACGCCATCATTGCGAAGGAAGCGCCGACCAAGGCTGAGGACCCTGACTGGGATCCGGATGACGCGCGCGTGTCGATGGTGCGATGGGCGGCGAGCCTGGTGCGCAACGCCGTGGGACCGCACACGTCCGATCCGCGGACCGGCGAAATCATCAACAGCGAGATCACGTGGTACCACAACCACATGCGCAGCTATCGCAACCGGCTGATGCTGGAGACCGGCGCGGCCAACCCGGCGGCGCGTTCGCTCAACATGCCAGACGAGCTCATGGGCGAGACGATGCGCCAGGTCATCACGCACGAAATCGGCCACGCGCTTGGCCTGCAGCACAACATGGTGGCCAGCAGTTCGTTTGCGGTGGAATCGTTGCGCGATCCGAAGTTCACGGCCAAGTACGGCGTCAGTGCCACCATCATGGACTACGCGCGCCAGAACTACATCGCGCAGCCGGGTGATGGGCTTCAGCCGAAAGACTTCATCCGCAGGCTTGGCCCCTTCGATGACTTCGCCATCAACTGGGGCTATCGCGTCCTGCCAGGCAAAACGGCAGACGATGAGAAGGCGACGCTGAATTCATGGATTGTGAATCAGACGGGGCCGTTCCCCTATCGCTTTGTGCCCGGGCAGTTCGGCGCGCTCGACCCGCGTTCGCAGACCGAGGACATGGGCGACGACCCGATCAAGGCGTCCACCTACGCCATCGCCAACTACAAGAAGATGATTCCGAATCTCATCGCCTGGACGACAAAGCCGGGCGACGACTACTCGGAGCTGACCGAGCTCTACACCGAAGGGCTTGGCCAGTGGGGTACGTACATGGGCCACGTGGCCGGGCTCATCGCCGGGGTGAACGTCGATCTCAAGACCGCCGATCAAGCCGGGGCGGTGTTCAAGGTGGTACCGAAGGCGAAGCAGAAACAGGCGCTCGCGTTCCTCAACGAACACGTGTTTGTGACGCCCGACTGGTTGCAGCCTCCGGCCATCGCCGCGTTGATTGGTCCAAGTGCGTTACCGGGGCGTCAGGCCAACGTGCTCAACAGCCTGCTCAGCAACGCACGGCTCGGACGCCTGGCGGAGATTGAGAAGTTCGATGCCATAAATGCCTATCCGGTGGCCGAGTTCATGGCCGACGTGAAGGGCAACATCTGGAACAGCCCGCAGGCCACCGCGCCCGACGCCAACCGCCGGTCACTGCAGCGCGCCCACGTGGCTCGCCTCGGCGCCATCGTGAATCCGCCGGCCACACCCGCACCTGCCGCCGGCGCGGCGCCCGCCGCCGCACCTGCGCCGCCTGCGCCGTTCATGGCGCCGGTCGTGCTCGCGCAGAGCGACCTGCCGGCGCTCGCCCGCGCCCAACTGCGAGCCATTCAAGCGCAGGCGCGCAGTGCGGCGGCGACCACCGTGAATCCCGTCATCAAGGCGCACTGGGCGGACATCGTGGACCGCGTGGCGGACATCCTCGAGACGCGCAGATAAAGTCCGCGGGGCGTCTACTTGCGCCCCGCCGCGATGACATCGGGGTGCGCAAGCAGATACGCGCGGCGTTCTTCGATGAAGTCCTTGATCACGGTTTCAGTGAACTCGGCCGTCGGGTAGAGCTTGCGGGTGTCGGCTTCGACGTCGGCGCGAATGAGTGCGCGATAGGCCGCCACCTTGGGGCCGATCTTCGCCCAGTCCAGCGCGTTGGTCGCGATGTGGTGAATGTACTGCAGGTACTTCGTCCGATACTCAGGCACCGCCAGCAATTTGTTCCGCAACGCCTTGTTCACATCGTCCATGTAACCGACAGGGTCGGCTTTGGCTTCGCGCGGGCCGCCGCCGCGGCCACCAGCTGCCGCCGGGCCGCTTGACGCGGTGGTGAACGCCTCGTTGGTGTCGTGATGCAGGATGTGGAGCACGCCCTTCGTGTCCACATAGAGGTTGAAATCGCTGCCATGCAGCCAGTAACCGTCGCCGCTCATCACCACCATGTCGAGCGCGAGGTAACGCAGCGCGCCGTCCACATTGAAGATCGGCTCGATGGCCGCCTTCAGGCCTTCAGTCGGCGTCTGTGCCAGCACACGCGTCACGTTCATCAACACCTTCCATGACGCGTCGCGGTCGGCACTCTGAATCTCATACCACTTGCGGTATTCGTCGATGCTGTCGCCCAGATACGAGAAGCTGCCGAAGCGCGACCGGTTCGACGACTTGAATCGAATGCCGTCCTGGGTACCAAACGCGTCCCTCAAGAAATCCCTGTTGAACCGTTGTTGGTTGACGTACACCCCCCACGACTCGCCGTTGATGACCACACGCATGTAGTTGGCCTTGAGCGCCGGCAGATACTGCCTGACCATGTCGAGGTAGACCATCGATCGCAGAAACGTGGGATCGGAGTGAGCGTTGAGAAAGGTCAGATCCGAATAGCCCTCAAGCCGCTGGTCGGCGTTCACGTGATCCACGGACACACTCAGCGAGCGCTTGCGGCCTCGAGCCACGCTGAAGAAGGAACTGTTTCCACGGAACTGGAGGCCGACATTCGGGTAGCTCTTTCCGTCCACGCGCATGGTGGCCGGCACTTCGATGTCCGTGTGGTAAAACGCCTCCATGTCCTCTTCCCACCCGGCGTCCGGGAAATCCAGGAACACCGTGCGCAGGGTGGCCGGGTCATAGAGCGGCTTGCCCGGGTGATTCTGCACATCGGCTGGAGTCATGCGCGGGCCAGGTTCAACGGGTGTGGCTACCGACGCCCCACGACCGCCTCGCCCGGCCCGAAGCTCGGCAATCCGCACGCGGGCAGCCGTCCGTTCGGTCAGGTTCAGCCAGCCGTTTTTGTCCTGGTCAAACTGCTTGAGCAACTCGAGATCAGGCGTGCGCCCCTGCGGCGGTGACGGTGCGCCACCCTGCCTCCCCTGCGCCGGGGGCGGTGGTGCGCCTTGCGGCGGCCCGACCTGCGCGAATATGAACGACCACGAGGCGACACACAGAGCGACAACGCTGGCCACACGTTTCATCCAAGAGACTCCAGACTCGAGGTAGCGGGATTATAGGCCTACACTAGGGCGTGTTTCAGCCGACTCTCTTCGCTCGGGGGCCCCGGGCTTCAGCCCGGGACGCGTGGCGGCTGCCAGTCGCCCTTCTGGTGGCCGTCACCTCGGTGGGTTGCGCGACCTTCTCGATCAAGACGGACAGTTGCCCGGCTTACCCCGGGCCGACGCCGATGGCGCCGGCCTCCGCGGCAGCCGCATCAACTGCGAGCCCCGGCACGGCCCAGGTGAAGGTGCAGTATCTGGGCGTCGGCGGCTTCCTCGTGCAGCGGGGCGACGACGTGGTGTTGTTTGGACCGGTGTATTCGAATCCGAGCCTGCTGGAGGCGATGGGCGACCACCAGATTCGCACCAATCGCGCGCTGGTCGATCGCCTCCTGCCGCGCGAAGCCACCCAGGCCCAGGCCATCGTCATCGGCCACTCGCACTACGACCATCTGCTCGACACGCCGTATATCGCGAACGCGCATGCAAAGAACGCGACGGTGTATGGGAGCCGGACGACCGCGTCGCTCATCGCGTCCAGCCTTCCCGCGGCGCGGCTTGTAGACGTGGGCCCGGCGGCTGTCATGGGGCAGTCCGTCGCGATCAACGCGCGGATGCGCCTGTGGCCGATTCGCTCCGAACACGCCGACCAGTTCCGTGTGAAGGTGCCGCTGACGGGCGTCAACATTCCGTTCCACGTGTGGCGGGGCGAGGTGGCCGAGCCACTGTCGGCGCTTCCGTCCAACGCCAGTGAATGGGCCGAAGGCGAAGTGTTTTCATACCTGCTCGACTTTCTGGATGACCAGGGCCGGGTGGAGTTTCGCGTGTACTACCAGGACTCGGGCACCGACGCGCCGGTAGGTTTCCCCTGGGGCGGGAAGGAACCGCCTGATGGCAAGCGTGTGGATGTGTCGCTGATTTGCCTGGGCGGCGACTTCGAGCACCTCCACGACCATCCCGAGGGCATCATCAAGGCGACGCGGCCTCGCTTCCTGCTGCTGGGCCATTGGGAAAACTTCTTTGTGCCGCAGGACGACATCTGCCGCACGAGCAAAGTCGCGGCCATCCCGCTGCAGGACACGCACTATTTCATCCGCCGCGCGAAGGCGGCCATGAAAAGCGCGAAGCTGGACGGCAAACCCATCGTCCCCTGCCCCACGGCCTCGGTATTCAACTTCCCGATTGATCCCGCCGGCGACGCCGCCGTCCACAAAGCGCTGAAGAAACCTGGCGCCACGTACGAGTGCGGCCGATAGCCCTACAATATGCCCGACATGCACAAGATCTCATTGGCGCTTTCCGCGGCAGCACTGAGTTCCCTGGCCATCGTCCTCGCCGCAGCGCCCAGCGCGCCAGTCGCTGATCGCACGTGCGCCACAAGCACCACGCTCGAGGCGCTGGCCACATGCATTCGCACCCAGATGCCGCAGTCGGGCTCCAACGGCTTCGTCGAGCCGAGTCTGGCCGAACAGGCGGACTGGCGATGGACCGTCAACCAGATGTTGGGCGGCGCCTGCAACTTCGCTCTGCCGAGCACCATGAACGGCATCGCGCAGGTCAGGACGTTCACCGATTCCGGCAATGGGCGCGCCTACTGCCTGCTCATGGAAGTGGCCGACGCGAACAACAACGGCTACGTAGACCGCGGGTGGGGCACGTTCATCACCTACGATGGCGCCACCAGAGAGATCAGCCACCAGGCACCCCATCCGATCTCCGACAGTACGACCGAAAGTCAGGCGATGGGCGTGTTCAAGGGCACGGATTCGCGCAGCTACCTGATGGCCGGCGCGCATCGGCTGGCGAATGCGGCGGCAAGCACCTGCCAGGCCTCGTACGGACAGGCCGACGCGGCGCACAACACGGCCAACATGTTCCACGCGACGAACCTTGAGCTCATGGCGTGGTACGGTGCCAACGACTGGCACGCCATCCAGTGGCACGGGATGGCGGCCGATACCTGCGCCAACACGGATGTGTATCTGTCGCATGGCAGGAACGTGACGCCCACAGCGGGCGACCCCGTTTCGGTGCTGCGGTCAAACGCGTTGTCGGACCACCCGTCATGGGACCTTGATGTGACCGGCGCGGGCGTCTGCAGCCTGAACGGCACCGACAACACGCAGGGCCGCGTGATCAATGGAGTGCCCGCGGCCAATGCCTGCGGCACCTCGGCCACCGGCTACACGGGCCGGTTCCTCCATATCGAACAGGACCCAGGGTTCCGGAGCGCGGCCGACTGGATCGGCCCCGTCGCCGATACGTGGCCGGCGATCGCGCCTCCGACTGTGCCACCGGCGCCGAGTGGGTTAACCGCAACGGCTACCTCATCGAGCCAAATCACATTGGGCTGGGTGGACAATGCCGCGAACGAAGATGGCTTCACCATCGAACGCTCCACCGACAACAACACGTTCACGCCACTCGCCACGGTCGCAGCGTCCGCCACTGGCGGCGTCGACACAGCCCTGACCGCGGCCACCACGTATTACTACCGGTTGCGGGCGTTCAACGTCGCCGGTGTGTCGGACTACTCAAACATCGCCAGCGCCACCACCCAAGCTCCGCCACCTCCGCCTCCGCCGACACCGCCCGCCGCACCGACAAATCTCAAGGCGCAGACCGACCGGCGCACCATCAAGCTGACCTGGACGGCCTCATCCAGCCCGAACATCACTCACATCCGGGTGTATCGCTCCACGGTCAGCGGCGGGCCCTATGCGCTTATCGCAACGCTCCCGAAGACGACGAAGTTCACCAATACGGGGCTGACCATCGGCACCACTTACCACTACGTCGTTGCTGCCGTGAACAGCAGCGGAGCGGTGAGCGGCTACTCCAATCAAGCGTCAAAGACGGCGAGATAGGCAATGGGCCAATGAGGGGCCTTAGACCACAACCGACCGGGCAGCCAGCAGCGGATCGGTCAGGTCTGCGCGACCATCGACTTGCACGGCCCCGTGCGCCGCGTTGCCCTTCAGTGCGTTAAACAGCAATCGCCACGCCGCATCGTCTGTCATGCGCACGCGAGCGGTTGGCGCCACCGCTGCGCCTGCGAGGATCTGCCAACCGCCACGCCGCACCAACGTCCACTGACCTCCCGACGGGCCCGTGGCATCGATGGTGACGGTATCTCCCTCCGCGGCGTCGATATTTCGATACGCATGCGGAAGACCTCGGACCGCGATTTCCAGAACGGCGTGCAGGAAACGAGGGTCTGGGTGCGAGGCCGCACCCACGGCCAGCCGAATCTGCTGCTGGTGATGCCACAGTTCGGTAAACTCCCGGCCGACGTCGAACCAGCCCTCGGACGTCTGCTCGCCGGCCCACGACACGCCGAACAACGCGGGGGCATCCATCGGGAGGGCTTCGAAGAAAGCGGCCAACTCGATGGTCGCCTTTTCGGCGAGGTCGGTCAGAAGTCGAGGGCTCAGCCGACGGCTCGCATCCACCCAGTCGGCGTTGATGCCATTGATGAACTCCACGAACTCGCGTTCGGACCTGATTGGGCGCTTCGGCGGCGGTGGAACAAGTGCATCACGATGGAACGACAACCGCCGCATCGAGAAATCCACCACATGCGCCACCACATCACGCACGAGCCAGGTGCCTGCGATGGTCGGCTTCTCGAAGTCTGCCGGTGCGAGGCCGCGAAGCAGCGCAACGAGTTCTGTGGCGACGGGACGAAAAAGCGCACGGGTATCGGTGGGCTGCAGAGGCGTCAGAGACATCCGACGATTCTAGCGTGTTGGTTCAGATCACGTATCCCATGATCGAGGACAAGCTGCGCTCGAAGTCAGGCAGCACACCAGACCGGATCGGCTCGATCCGGGCGTGGGTGGTGCGCAGGCGCACCTGACCTTCCTTGAAGTGCAACACCTCTACGCGTCCCGTCAGTTGGTGCACCAGCCAGCACTCCCGAACACCGTGGTCGCGAAACCAGGTCACGCGCTCGTCTGTGTCGCCAATCCGCGGCGTGGGAGACAACACCTCAACCACAAGATCAGGCGCGCCGAAGACCTTCTGTGACACCGTTGCCGCGCCGCCGTTGAGAATGACGAACAGGTCGGGCTGCACTACAAGCGGCCCATCGGCGTCGAGCACCACATCGAGAGGCGCCAGCCATACCTGGCCGAGCCGCTGCCCCACGACATGTTCATGGAGTGTCAGATACAACGAGCCCACGGCCGCCTGGTGCATCGGCGTCGGCGATTCCGCCACCCGCATCGCGCCATAGATCAACTCCTGCGGCGTCACCGATTCCGGAGTTTCGAAATACTCACGTAACGTCATACGTCCTCCTGTCACTTCCCGCTCCCGCCTCAACGCCGCACTCTGCATGATCACTCTCTTCTCTTGCGTGTACCGACGACGGTGCCATCGTCGGCGGCGACTCCGCAAGTGAGAAGATCGTGCCAACGTGCCACAATGCCGTCGAACCGATGGCCAATCGACGCTCACGCCCGGTCGCACCTTCGTCGCTGCCGCCATCAGAGGTGTCGCGCGGCGACATGGAGTTATTCGAACGCGAAGTAGCAGATGCGCGTCCGATAGCGAAGGACTCGCCGGAGCGCGTGACGGCAAAGCGGGACACCGCGCCGGTGTCCCGGAGTCCGGGAGTCCAGGGGTCGCCCGCCACAAGTGTAGAAGCAGGGGAAGAGGCGCTGGACTCGTATGTGGCGCCCGGTGTGGATCGTCGGGAGTTGCGGAAACTCAGGCGAGGTGACTACGCGCCTGACCTCCGGCTCGACCTGCACGGCCTGATGGCCGTGGAGGCATTGGCTCGAGTGGCACGAGTCCTCGAGGGTGCCCCCGGTCGCCGTCCCCGCTGCCTGTGTGTGGTACACGGACGCGGACTCCGCTCGGCGGGCAACCTGGCCGTGCTGAAGCCGCGCGTCCGCCAATATCTGCGCGCGCATCCGGCCGTGCTGGCGTTCAGTGATGCGCCGTCGAACGACGGTGGTCCTGGCGCGGTGTATGTGTTGTTGCGGAGATGACCGCTACAGCGCCATCTCTCGATACCGGCACAGCGCATTCGCCAACTGCATCTGCGCTGGTGACTGACAGTCGGGTTCGAAGAGCCTCGGGTTGGCCACAAGGATACACAGGCACCGTGCGCGCGAAGTGGCCACGTTGAAGCGGTTGAGGCTGTAGAGGAACCCGAGGCCGCGCGGTGCATCCTCTGGCCGCGATGTGGCCATCGAGTAGATCACCACCGGGGCCTCCTGGCCCTGGAATTTGTCAACCGTGCCGACGCGGGCATCGCGCGACAGGCCATCCTGCAAACGACTCACCTGTGCGTTATACGGGGCGACGATGAGGATGTCGGCGACGGTGAGTTGCCGTGCGGTGTCATGTTCGTCCACCCACTCGGATCCGGGCGCGAGGAGGCTGTCCACGATGCGCGCCACCTCGGCCACCTCTTCGTCCGACGCGTTGCGATTGCCCTCGTGCTCCACAGATACGATCCGCAAGCCGGCGCCACTGAACCTCTGGCCGCCACGAAGCACCTGACGCTCGAGGCTCGGCAGCGGCGTCAGGCGGTCCTCATAGAAACACTCCGACGTGAAGTCGCAGATGCTCGGAGCCAAACGCCGGGTGACACCCAGAAACTCGCCCCGCTCAGGCGGCATCGTCTTGTGCGCACCCAGCATGTGCTGCAACGCCGATTGGCCGACACCATCGGGGTGCACACCCTTTGAGGGCTGCTCGAGTTGCTGGGGATCGCCGAGCAGCACCAGCGCATCAGCCGCTACGGTGCACGCGAGTGTGTTGGCCAGCGACATCTGGCCGGCCTCGTCAACAAAGAGCACGTCTACGTCCTCGGCCTCCTTGCCGGTCCAGAACCACGCCGTTCCGCCCACCACCATCGGCGACTCGTCGTCGAACTCCTTCTCTTCGCTATCGTCGTTCTTGTTGACGTGGCGGATGGGCACGGCAAGGCCGCGCCGCTCAGGCCGCTTCGACTCCTTGCGCACGGCCTTGAGGAGATTGGCGATGGCCGCGTGGCTCAGAGCCGTGACGCCCACGCGCTTGCCGGCCGCGACGAGGTCACAGATCATCACACCGCCCGAGTACGTTTTGCCGGTGCCGGGAGGCCCCTGAACGGCCAGCACCCGGCCTCCTTCGGGGTCCTGGAGTCCCGGGGTCCCGGAGTCGACAGGACCGAGGAGTCCCACCAGCGTCTCGACGTCGCGAAACGCCGGGGTGCGCGCTTCCAGCAGATCCATCGCCAACGGATCCGCAGCGCCGTCGGCCATTGCCATGCCGATGTCATACAGCGCGTCTTCGATGGACCTGGCGCTCACCACGTCGTGCACAAATGCCGACACCGGACGCTGCCCGGCTCGTGCCGGCCCCACCTTGACGTCCAGCGTGCGCGACTGCCGATCGATGGCCGCCACCTCACCCCACACCTTCCCATCCACCAGGTTGAGTTTGTTGCCTTCGCGAATGTCGCAGTCCTGCACCGGAAAGCGGAACCGCTCCACCGCTGACCCGGTCGGCCTGCCTGTGCGCTTGTGAAGCACCACTTCCACCTGCTCGACATGTTCGAGGCCCGAGACGGCTTTCCGCTCATCCATCAACGCCGCGTCGTCCAGATCCAGGAGCCGGAAGAACTCCCACCATTCGCCCCTGGCCTCTCGACGATGCCAATCGAGGAGGTAGGCCATGAGATAGAGGGCGCGGTCCCGCGCCTCAGTGCCTTGGCACTCCCCCGGGGTTAACGCCCCGGGGCTCCGTATGAGAGCCAGCAGCCGTTCGCGGAGCGCCAGGACCCGTTGCTCGCGCTCACCGACTGTTTCGGGCGCTTCCCCACTCTCCCTCTGCGGCCGGGGCACGTCGGCCCCACCGGCAACCAGTTTTTCGCGCTGCATCTCGAGCCATACCTGCAGCTGCCACGTGGAACGGACGTCGTCGCGGTTGTAGCCTTCGACGGCCGCACGCACATCGTCCGTGATCGCTCCGGGGTCGCCCGACTCAAGCGCCACCTCGATGGCCTGCCGCTCGCGACCGGCCTGCCGCAGGTCGATCTCGCGCGTGAAGCCGTAGTACTGCTCCATGTCCTTGATCGAATAACTCTCAACGCCCGCACGGATGGACTCGCGGACGACGGCGTAGAGGTCAACGAACGTTCCGGCGCGCAGCATGGTGTCGAGCGCCTCGGCGCACGTGGCGTATCGACCCGCCAGGCGCTTGAACGCCGACGGCTCGTACGGCGCGTAGTGGTAGACGTGTGCACCGGGGTTGTGCTCCACGTACCACGCGATCCTCTCCACGACCTTCTCGAACGCAGTGCGCTCATCGACGTCGGTGAAGGCCCACCGGCCTTCATAGTAGAAGTTCCCGTTGGCGTCCACCCAGCCGAGACCAAAGAGATACTCGCGGGAACCCTCGCCGGCTTCAGTGCTCAGGGCGTGCCGCGCGAAGGGGTCGCCCTCCAGGTCGAGATACAAATCGCCGGGTGATGGCGCAGGCAGTCGCTTCAAGCCGCGCAGCGGCAGCGGCGTGCCGTCGGCGGCCACATGCGGCTCCACCGGCAGCAGCTTGAACTGTGGCTCCTTCGTCACGCGCTGTTTCAACTGGAGCGCCGCCTGGTCCTGCAGCTTCACCAGCGTGTCACGCGACCCATGAGTCGGCTTGATGCCCGCTGGCACGTCCCACTCCGCCAGTGTGGTCAGAGTGGTGACGCTGTGGGCCTCGAGTTCGCGCTTGTGATTGCGGCCGAGGTTGGCGACGAACTGGATGTGGTCGTCCTTGCGGCGCTGCGCGTTGCAGACTTCCCACCACCGGCACACGGAGCAGTGCTCAACGGGATCGGGATAGGTGGCCCTCTCCGCTGAGGCTCCGGCCCGGCTGGCTGAATCGGCCGCGTCGATCAGCTTTGCCTTGACCAGACGATAGTAGGCCGCCACTTCATCCACGCGATACGTGTGCGTCGCTGCGGGCGTGACGACGAGGAAGCGTTCCGGAGCACGGCTCTGCATTTCGCCGAGGAGTTCGGAGTACACGCACAGCTGGAGGATGGCGCCGGCGCGAGTCTCGCGGGCGAGTTTGGTGTCGTGGGCTTCATAGTGCCAGCCGCCGAGCGCGCTGTCACCGGCCACCTTCACCAGCACGTCGGCGTATCCTGACCAGGTGTCGTTGCCCAGTGCGGCCTGGACGATGACATCGGCGCCGCGGCGCATGGCGTCGAGACTTCTCGCCACCTTGCCGGCCATCGGAGCCTTCGGGTCTTTGAACGGTGTCAGGTCCTCGACGGTCAGTCCCTGCGCACGCAGGCTGGCCACGTACCGCTGTTCGTGCTCCTCGCCGCGTTTGCGAAGTTGGTCGGCCAGCGGGTCGCTGTAGGTCGGCTTCGTGCGCAGCCCGCGTACCGCGTCGAGCTCCAGCGTCAGCGTGTGCCGGCACGCCAGGAAGTTCGCCAGGTCGGTCGGAGAAAAGACGCCCCCTCTGTCACTGATGCGCATTGATACTCACGTTAGCGCCTGACTATGACACGGCGGGTCACACGCGGGTCGCGGCCTCCCTACAGGTGCAGCGCGGCCTCGAACGCCTTCGCGAACTCGGGCCCCTTGCCCTCGTCTTCGTGCTTGAAGTACACGAATACCTGGTCCCAGTCGGCCTGGTGTGAGAGCACGGTCTTCGCCCAGCGATCGAGGTCGGCGGGCTGGTAGCCTTCGTCGCGCAGGCGGAAGTAGGCGTGCCGCGCGGTGGCCACCAGGGGCGTGGTCTTGTCGCCCATATCGGCGATGCATAACGCGGCGCCGTGTTTCTCGAGCAGGCGGAACACCTCGTCGGCGTGCCACGAGTCGTGGCGGAACTCAAACGCACACCGCATATCTTGGGGCAGGATGGCCAGGAACTGCTCGAAGCGCTCGAGGTCGCACCGCATGTTGGGCGGCAACTGAAAGAGCAACGACGCCAGGTGGGGCCCGAGGCCACGGGCGCTCTCGGTAAACATCGCGAGCAAATCGGCGCAGTCGGCCAGTCGTTTGTCGTGCGTGATGCGCTTGGGCGCCTTGAGCGTGTAGCGGAACCCCTCGGGCGCTTGTGCGCGCCAGCCTTCGGTCAGCTTCGGCGTGGGCATCCGATAAAACGTGTAGTTGATCTCCACCGTGCGGAACCGCTCGGCGTAATACGCAAACATTTTCGACGCGGGGAACGGGTCGGGATAAAACGTCCCCTTCCACTCGGGATAGTTGTAACCGGACGTTCCGACGGCGATATCCATCAGGGACAGATTACTCCGTCTTGTGCGACCGGGCCGTGGCCAGCGCAAGCACCACCACGCCCCAGACGGCCAGGGCCGCGAAGTGCGGCCACAACAGGTCGAACCCCACGCCCTTGAGGAAGATGCCGCGCACGATGACCAGGTAGTACCGCAACGGAATCACCGTCGTCACCCACTGGATGACCACCGGCATGTTCTCGATGGGAAAAATGAACCCTGAGAGATAAATCATCGGCACCAGGAAAAAGAACATCGCGGTCATCATCGCCTGCTGCTGTGTGTGCGAGATGGTCGAGATGAAGAGGCCGAGCGCCAGCGTGCACAGAACATAGACCGCGCTCGCAGCCAGCAGGAGCGCCGGGCTGCCCAGCATCGGCACCTCGAACCAGAACACCGCCACGGCCATCACGAGCAGCACGTCAATGAACCCCACGACGCCGTACGGCAGCAACTTGCCAAGAATGAGTTCGAAGCGGCCAAGCGGAGTCACGTGCAGCTGCTCCAACGTCCCCAGCTCACGCTCTCGAACGATGGCCATCGCGGACATGTTGGTGGTGATGAGCAGCAACAGCAGGGCCAGTACGCCGGGCACCATGAAGTCTTTGCTGAGGAGCTCCGGGTTATACCAGACGCGAACGGCCCCGGTGATTCCACCGGGAGCCGCACCGCCGCCCAGGAGCACCTGCTCAGCCACGAGCGCCGCATTAAACTCGCTGACGAGCCCCGCGGCGTACGCGAGCGCTACACCCGACGAGTTCGCGTCGGTGCCGTCGGCCAGCACCTGCACGGTCCTGGCACTCGCCGGTCCCTGCCCCTGCAGCGAGTCCCCGAATCCAATCGGCACGATGACACCCAACCAGGCGCGCCCCCGCGCCAAGGACTGATCCACGTCATTCGGGCTGAGGAACTCATCGACGACCTTGAAATACGGCGACGCGGCAAAGCGCTCCACGAGCGCCCGGCTCTGCGACGACCGGTCGCCGTCCACGATCACGATTGGCACATCGTGCACATCGGTCGTGGCCGCGTATCCGAGCATGGTCAGCTGGAGGATCGGCGCCACAAGGATGATGCCGGCCAGGCGCGGGTCTTGCCGGAGTTCCAGGAACTCCTTCCACATGAGTGCCATGACGCGGCCGATCATCGCTTCGCCAATCGCAGTGAAGCGAGTGCCATCACCAGAACTGCATACACCGCCAGCGCCGCGACTGACGGCCACACTGTGGCCAGGTCCGAGCCCTTCAGCACGATGCCGCGCAGCGCCACCAAAAAGTACTTCGCCGGCACAGCGGTGCTCACGTACTGGAGGCCGATCGGCATGCTGGCGATCGGGAAGATGAAACCCGACAGGATAAAGGTCGGCAGAAACGCCACGAGGCTTCCGATCTGAAACGCCACTTGTTGGGTTTCAGCAATCGTCGAGACGAGCAATCCCGTGCCGATGGCGCCGACTAGAAATACCCCGAGCACCAGATTGAGTGCGATCCAACTGCCGTGCATGGGCAACCCGAACAGCGCCATCGCGGCGAGAATGACCAGGATGCCGGAAATTTGTGACAGCACCAGATAGGGCGCGGCCTTGCCCATGATGAACGCGGGCGTCGAGATGGGCGCCATGCGAATCTGCTCCATGGTGCCGCTTTCCTTCTCGCGCACAATCGAGAGCGCCGTGGACACCACCGCGGTAATCATGGAGATGTAGGCGATCAGACCGGGCACCAGGAACAACGTGCTGCGCAGTTCAGGGTTGTACCAGATGCGCGGCTCCACCATTGCCAGCCGCGTGGTCACGCTCGCGCCTGCCGGGATTGACGCTTCGCGCAGCACGGCCGTGGTGTAGCCCAGTACGGTTGTGGCGGTGTTGGCATTGTCGCCGTTGAGCAGCACCTGCACGGTCACCGGCAAACGCTGCGCGAGGTCGTTGCCGAATCCTTCGGGAATCACCAGCACCGCGCGCGCAGCACCGGAATCAAGCGCCCGCCCGATCTCGGCGTCCGACGAAGCCGTGCCGACCAGTTCGAAATACGTCGAGTCCACGAAACGCGAGACGAGACGACGGCTTTCAGCCGTCTCGTCCCGATCCTGCACCACGAGCGCGACATGGCGAATATCGAAGTTGAGCGCGTAGCCGTAGAGCAGCAGGAAAAACGCCGGCAGGAACAACATGACCATCAGCGTCCGCCGGTCGCGCTGAATCTGGCGCAGTTCCTTGATGGCCACGGCCCAGAGATGGTTCATGCGGCATCCCCCGTGGCGGCGGCATCGGTGACCACGTCGATGAAGACGTCTTCAAGCGTGGGAAGCACGTCCCGTTCGACTCGCCCTGTCTGGGGGGCTCGCTCACGGCGGGCGGCGAGCGCGACTTTCAGTTCGCGCGTCGGGCCCATCGCCGCAATCCGACCGCCGTGAATGATGGCGACGCGATCGCACCGTTCGGCTTCGTCCAGATAGTGCGTGGTCACGAGCACGGTGGTGCCGGCCCGCGCCAGGTCGTCGATCAGACGCCAGAAGTCCCGTCGTGACACGGGATCCACACCGCCGGTGGGCTCGTCCAGAAACAGAATCGGCGGCTCGTGCAGCAGCGCGCAGCCAAGCGCCAGGCGCTGACGCCACCCACCCGACAGTGTCCGCGTGAGCACGTCTTCGCGGCCGACGAGGCCCGCCATTTCCAGCGTAAATTTCCGGCGCCGCGCCAGCCGCTCGCCCGTCAAGCCGTAGAGTCCGCCGTAGAAGCGGATGTTCTGGTCCACCGTCAGTAACTCGTACAGCGAGAAGCGCTGCGACATGTAGCCGATGCGGCGTTTCACCCCTTCGGGATCGCGGCCCACATCGATACCGCCAACATCGGCACGTCCGGACGTGGGCTTGAGCAGACCGCACAACATGCGGATGGTGGTGGACTTGCCCGCACCGTTTGACCCGAGGAAGCCAAACACTTCCCCACGCTTCACCTCAAACGACACGTCGTTGACCGCGGTGAACGCGCCGAACCGCCGCGTCAGGTGCTCGACGCGAATGGCGACCTGGTCTTCCCTCTGGTCGGGCACGTCAGTCGACTCCGACCGCTCTGCGCAGACGGGCTTCGCTCACGCGCAGCGAGGCCAGCAGCCGTGTCCGTTCGAGTTCGGCCTCGAGCAGGGCGACCTGGGCCTCGAGCACATCCGTGCTGGTGGCCACGCCGGCCGCGTAGCGCTCGCGCAGCACCCGGTGCGCTTCCGCGCTTGCGGCCACCGCCTCGCCGGCCGCAGCAATCGCTGCGTTTCCGCTTTCCACTTCCTGCAGCCGCTGCTGGACGTCCACCGACACGCGTCCGTCGAACTCGGCCAGGCGATGGTCGAACGCACGCGCCTGTGCTTCCGCCACCGCGCGGTCGGCCTTCGCGCGTCCGCCATCCCACAACGACCAGGACACGGTGACGCCCAGATCCCAGGACGTGTGCCAGGCGTTCTGCCGGGGCACGAAGCGGTTATTGGGCCGCGCGGGTTCGACCGCGGCTAACGCCGCCACCTGCGGATGTGAGGCGGCCATCGCCGCTTCGGCCGCCGATCGGAACGCCGACTGCCGCGCGGTGAAGGCCCCCCGCTCGGCGCGTGACTCACGCGCGAGCGCCACCACGTCGGCGGCCTGCCGTGAGGTCAACGCCGACAGGCCGTCCCACGGCCGATCGATCGGCGAGACGGGATCGAGCGCCTGTCCCGGCATCCCGATGAGCCGCGCCAGTTCGCGCTCGGCGGTGGCCGCCGCGTGCGCGGCCTGGATGCGCTGCACAAGATCCCGCGCGCGCCGCGCCTTCGCGGTGAGCACTTCGTGAGGCGAGACCAGGCCGGCGTCGAGGCGCGCCTGCACATCGGCCACCCAGGCATCCGTCCGGGCCAGACTCTGGTCGATCACCTTCACTGCCTCGCGGCCGGTGACCAGCGCCCAATACGCCTGCGTAATCTCCATGGTCAGATCCGCACCCACCACCTGGCCGTCGGCTTGCGCAGCGCGTACATCGGCCTCGGCCGAGTTCACCAGCGCATCCACGCGCCCACCCGTCCACACCGGCCACAGCAGCTCCGTGCGGACGCGGAAGTTATCGGGGATGTCTGGAAACAACACCCGGGTGCCGCCCCCGGCCTGCGGGATGCTGTATTCCGGGACGTGATTGGTGCGCACGTAGCCCGACAGCGCGCTGACGGTGGGCTTGTCCAGTGTGGCGCGACTGTCACGCGACGCCACAGCCGCGGCCTCCCGCGCGTCGGCCTCTTTCAGCCGCGGCGCGGTCGCTTTCCCTCGCGCCACCGCGTCGGCCAGCGTGAGGGGCATCGGCGCCTGAGCGGCGGCGAGCGCCGGCAGCAGGGCCAACGTCAGCGTGACGACACAGCGTTGTGCGTGATTCATGAGCGTGCTCCCTGCCGGACGTGTTCAATAAAGACATCTTCGAGTGTGGGCACGATGGCCTTCACCCGAGTGACGTCAACCTGGGCATCGCTCAGCCATTGCGCGATCTGGGTGCCCATCGCTTCGCTCGGCACGCGCGCGTGCAACCGATCCCCGAACAACGACACCTCGTCGTCTCCCAGTTTTTCCCTGAGAATGCGCAGCGCCTGTCTCGACGGCGACGCAATCACTTCGAGCATCACCGTGTGGTCCATGCGGCGAAGTGCGTCGGGCGTATCGAGCGCCAGCACCTTGCCGTCGCGCAGAAGGGCCACGCGCCCGCACCGCTCAGCCTCGTCCAGGTAGGGCGTGGCCAGTACGGCGGTCAGTCCGTTTGCCCGAAACTCGTTGAGCAGCTTCCAGAATTCACGACGCGAGACGGGATCAACGCCCGTGGTCGGCTCGTCGAGAATGAGCAATGCCGGCTCGTGGACGAGCGTGCAGGCCAACGCCAGCTTCTGCTTCATCCCGCCCGACAGTTTGCTGGCGAGGCGATCCCGAAATGGCAGCAGGCCCGTCAGTGTCAGCAGCCGCGTCCGTTTGTCGGCAAAATGCGACACGCCATGCAGGCGCGCGAAGAAGGCGATGTTCTCGTCGATGGTCAGGTCGCCGTAGAGGCTGAATCGCTGAGACACATAGCCGACCGAGTCCACCGAGATTCGGCGCACCTTGAATGGATCGGCGTCAAACAGACGTACCTCCCCGGAGTCGGGCCGCAGCAGCCCGCACATCATGCGCAGCGTGGTGGTCTTGCCGGCGCCGTCTGGCCCGATGAGGCCGAACATTTCACCCGGCGCCACCTCGAGCGACAGCCCATCCACCGCACGCGTGCCACCGAAGGACTTCACCACCCTGTCAAGGGCGAGTACCGGTGTCACTGCCCGCCCCCGAAGTCCACTTCCACCGGCATGCCGGGCTTCAACGTCCCGGCCTTGTTGTCCACGGCCACCTTCACCCGATACACCAGCTTCGCGCGCTCGCTGGCTGTCTGCACGTTGCGGGGCGTGAACTCGGCACGTGGTGACACAAACGTCACCTTGCCAGGCAGCCGGTCACCCGCATCGGTAATCACCGTGGCGGTCTGGCCAATCTTGACCGCCGCCACGCGCGGCTCCTCCACGTACGCCGTCGCCCACGCGCGGTCGAGATCGACGATGACGAGGAGGGGGACGCGGGGGGTGACAAGCTCACCCGGTTCGACGAGGCGGGACGAGATGACGCCGTCGGAGGCGGCGGTGATGGTGGTCTCAGCCACATCGCTGTTGACGGTGGCGATCTGGGCGTCCACCGCAGCGAGCCGTGCGCGCGCGGCGTCCAGTTCCTGGCTGCGGGCACCCGCGTTCAGGCGTGCCACCTGCGCGCGGGCAGCGGCCACGCGGTCGTCCGCGGCCTTTAGTCTGGACTCTGCCAACACGCGCCGCACCACCGCGTCGTCGCGCTGCTTCTCGGACCCGGCGCGCTTCTGCACGAGTTGTTCAAAACGCTCGGCATCGACCTTCGCGGCGGCAAGTTCCGTGGCCACGGCGGCGCGATCGCTTGCGGCTGCGGCGGCCTGGGCTTCTGCCTGGGTGATGTCTTCGGTGCGGGAACCGGCACGCAGCAGGCGCAGTTGAGCATCAGCCTGCTCCCGATCGGCCTTGAGGCGGGCAAGAGCCAGCGTGGAATCGGTGGACGACAGCTGAATGAGGGTCTGCCCCGCCGTCACCCGATCGCCTTCCGCCACGGCTACCGTCAACACGCGGCCCGGCACCTTCGAGGCCACACGCATTTCCGTGGCCTCCACATACCCCGACGCATGTGGCGTCGCCTCGGTGGTCGTTCCCGAGCATGCGGCCCCTGCGGCCCCCATCACCGGAATCACACCCCACGCCAGTCGCCTGATCCACATCCGAGTCATCGTGATTTCCTCGCCGTTGTTGTCGTCGAAATGCCACCGAGCACCATCGCCTGCAGGTGAGCCACCATGTCGTCAATCTCCACGTCCAGGCCCTCGTGGGCCCGGGCGAACTTGTCGCGCAAGGGCCGGCTCGCGATGAACAGCGTGAGCGGGCCCACAAGGCCGAGTTGCACCAGGAAGGGATTCACGGGGCGCATGGTGCCGGCGGCCGTCCCATCGCGAAGGATCTCGCCCAGCATTTTCAGGACCTCACGGAAGTGGACAGCCACGGCCGGATCCAGATGGCGACCACCCTCGGCCACCTCTCGCAGCCAGATGGGGGGGAAAAACGGCCGGTCGACCGCGACACCGGCGATGGCCTGCACGTAGGCACGCAACTGCACCTCGGGCGAGCCGCCACTGGCCCGCACACCGCGCACGGCTTCGGCGATTGAGGCAAACGTATCGTGGAGGATGGCGTTGAAGAGCCCGGCCTTGCTCTTGAAGTGGTAGTAGATCATCGCCTTGTTGACGCGGGCACTGGCGGCGATGCGGTCGACTTTGGCGCCGTCGAAGCCACGTGCGGCGAACTCCGTCGCAGCGGCGGACCAGACGCGCGCGCGGGAGGCCTCGGCGTCTCGGGCTGGCTTGGCGCGTGCTGGCATGTTAACTAAATGGTTAGTTAACAATCGGGCCCCTGTCAACTGCGAAAACGACCTCAGAGGTCGTTTCCGATTCCGGACGGCCGGAAACGACCTCTGAGGTCGTTTTCGCGCGCTACAGCAGTTGCTGAAGCCGCTGATACCCGGATCGGCTGACCGTGAGCTTGGTGCCGTCCTGGAGAATCGCCACGCGGCTGTCTTTGGCGTACAGCTCCACCTTGGCGAGCCGGTCGATATTCAGCAGGAACGACCGGTGGATGCGCACGAAGCGGCGTGGATCCAGTTGGGTCTCGAGTTCAGACAGCGTCTGCTCCTTGAGCAGCGACTTCCCCGCGGTGTGGAACGACACGTAGTCGTCCTGCGCCTCCACGTAGTCGATCTTGGAAACCACCAGCACATGCACATCAGCGCCATCGCGGATGATGACGCGGTCGAGGGGCATCCCCGGCCGGCGCGCGGCTGCCCGCAACACGGTCGGCGCCACAACCGCTGCCTGACGCGATCGCACCCGGTCCAGCGCCTCACGCAGCCGCTGCGACGAAAACGGCTTGAGCAGGTAGTCCACCGCGTGGACCTCGAACGCCCGCAGCGCGTAATCATCATGCGCCGTGACAAACACCACGGGCACATCGCGGCCGATGACCTCGAGCACCTCAAAGCCGTCGAGCTTCGGCATCTGCACATCGAGCAACACCACGTCGGGCTTGTGCTCGGCCACGGCCTTGATGGCCTCGAAGCCGTTGGCGCACTCACACACCACGTCGATGTCGCCCACCGTCTCCAGGTGCTGGCGCATGGCGAGTCGCGCCGGCTCCTCGTCATCGACGATCACCATGCGCAGCGGACTTTGCAGTTCATTCATACAGTTTCCAGGGCCAGGTAATGGACACACGGTAGGACTCGGGCGACGGTTCCACCGCCAACGCGGCGTGTGTGCCATACGCGCCGCTCAATCGGCGCCGGACGATGTCGAGGCCGAAGCCGGTGCCACGGCGTCCACCGCCGTCCGGGTCGCGCGGATTGGTGACGGTCAACCAGACCAGTTCACCTCGCCGCCTCGCCTCCACTTCGATGGTGCCGCCGTCCAGGCACGTGGCAATGCCGTGCCTCACGGCATTCTCCACGAGCGGCTGCAGCAACAACGGCGGCACCATCACGTGCGCGAGTCCGGGTTCCACATCCATACGGACCTTCAATCGATCACCAAACCGCACGCGTTCGATCTCCAAATAACTCGATGCCAGCGCCAACTCCCGCTCAAGCGCTATTCGCGGCACCGCGCCGAGCGTGAGGCTGCTTCGCAGGAAGTCCGCCAGGCGTTGCACCATCTCGCGCGCCTTGGTCGGGTCGGGACCAATGAGGCCCGACACCGCGTTCAGGCTGTTGAACAGAAAATGTGGATCCACCTGGGCGCGCAACGCCCGCAACTCCGCTTCACGGGCGGCAATCTGCGACTGCAGTTCGCGCTGCGCCAATGCCGTCGATTCCTCCACCGCCTGCAACGCGTAGTGCACGGTGACCGACAGCAGGTACGCGAGCGCACCGAACCCCATGAGCAGGCTGATGAAGGACGGCGAGGACGCGGCTTCGGCGGGCACACCCATGCGATCGAGCACCCTCCACCACCAGCGCCCCACACTCGCCCAGACCGACGCGGCAATCACCGAAGCCACCACCGCACTCACGCCAACGCGCCAGGTGGCCGTGCGGGTGAGCGGCATGGCGCGCGCCAGAAACAATGCAGACAGGGAAAGGGGCGCGGCCAGCAGGCCCAGCGGTACGCCAAACGCGAGCGCCTGAGGCCAGGTCACGCCGAACCCGGTGCGTGCGAGCAATGCCAGCAATGTGCCGACCAACGCCCAGGCGATGAGGTGAAGTTGAAGCCGGCGCCGATCTCCCAGGATGGCCTGCATCAGGTCACTTGGTCTTGATCTCGACGCCGCCCATCACGACAAACCCGCGCACGGTCAACCGGTGCTTGGAATCCTGTGTGCCCGAACTGCTGTCGTCGGCGCCGCCCATGATGGCCACCACCTGATTGGACACGGCCCAGTCGGGCGGCACGGTGATTTCGACGCCGCCCCACCAGACGAAGACGTCAATGATGGCTTCCTGCCCACCGGTGGATGCCCCGCGCAGGTCCACCTCCACCCCACCCATGATGGCGGTGAGGTCAGCACGCCGGAACGCGGCCGACGTATTGCGCCGCACTTTGCCCGACCAGACGGCCACTTCGGAGAAGGTGGAATCGGTGGAACCGGTCGCCGCCGGGGCACATGACTCGTCACCCTTGAACGCGCGATAGATGATCAGACTTCCCACGCCGACCAGGAACAACGGCCACCAGCGGTCGAAATCAAACGAGAAGCCGATGAACTCTTCAGAGAGCGTCCCGACGCCGAAGAGGACCAGTACGCCGCCGAGCACCTTGCCTGCCGTGGTGTCGCTCTGCAGGAATTTGGCGGCGCCGAAGGCCACCAGCATCAATGGCCAGAACCGGAGGATGTGACCCGCGTCGGCATAACCCAGGTTGTCGGCGGTCAGAATCAGGCCGAACGCCACGATCATCAGACCAAGCACGACCTGCGGGGTCAGACGAAAGCCCGGTTTCGGCGACATGGATGACCAGGGCGACTGGGTCGTGTTCATGTTCATGACTGCGCCCCTTTCACTCTGCAGTTGCGCGCGTGGAACACAATCGACAGGCCCACCAGCACAATAAACAGCGGCCAGGAGTCATGAAGGCGAAGCACGCGGTAATTGTGTGCCAGAAAGATGCCGGACATCAGAATCAGCGACACCCCACCCCATCGGCCGTCTTCCCCCGGCGCCACCAACTTGCCGACGCCGATGACGGTCAGGATCAACGGCCACAGTTTCCCAAAGTCCACATCGGGCCACGTCCCCAGATTCGAGGCCAGGAAGATCAGCCCCACTGCCACAAGCACCACGCCGGTCATCACGTTGTTTCTCACCACAGGCCTCCCGTCACCAGGGTCCACCAGAGATTCACTGCGGCCATGGCCGCCAGCGCCCCCAACACCCCCACGCTCACCAGCAATCGCTCTGTCCTCACGCAGGAAGATTACGGGGGGCGTTCGCGACGATGCCGCCAGGTTTCGGTCAGCGGCGTCCGGGCGTCGGTGAACGTCGCCCGGCCGATCTGACCGCACACGGGCGGGCGTTCCCCGGTAGAATCGGGGCATGTCGTTTTTCTCTCGATCCCCCCAGCCGGTGAGTCCCGTGGACGACCTGGCTCCGTCGGATGTGCTGATTTCGCTCCATCAATTGGAGAAATCCTATGCGCTCGGCGCCTCGCGCTCGTGGGTGCTGCGGCGCATCACATTGGATATCAAAGAAGGCGAATTCGTCTCGATCATGGGACCGTCGGGTGCGGGCAAATCCACCCTGCTGCACATCCTCGGCATGCACGACAGCGCCTGGACCGGCGAGTACTACTTCGGCGGTCAGCCCGTGCACCGGCTCAGCGCGAAAGACCGCGCGGCCCTGCACAAGAAGTGGATTGGGTTCGTCTTTCAGAGCTATCACCTGCTCGACCACCTGACCGTCTACGAGAACCTGGACGTGCCCCTGTCGTACCGCGACATCAAGAAGTCCGAGCGCGACAGCATGGTCTGCGACATCCTCGATCGCTTCGCCATCGTCGGCAAGAAGGACCTGTATCCCAACCAGCTCTCGGGCGGACAGCAGCAACTGGTGGCTGTGGCGCGCGCGGTCATCGCCAATCCCAAGATCATCCTGGCCGACGAACCCACCGGCAACCTGCACTCGAGCCAGGGCCGCGAAATCATGGAACTGTTCCGCAAGCTCAACGAGGGCGGCACCACCATCGTGCAGGTCACACACTCGGAAGCCAATGCCGAGTACGGCTCGCGCGTCATCGAACTCAAGGACGGGTGGCTGGTCGGCGCCCCCACGGCGTGATGCCCCTTCGCCTGGCACGGGCTAAGGCCCATGCCCTCCGTACCGCCGCCGCGTTGCTCATCTTCCTCTCCGGGTGCACCGCTGAGCCGCCCGCCAAGCGCTACGAACTGACCGGGCAGGTCCTCGCCGTGCACGAGGCGCGGCAGGAACTGGCGATCAAACACGAAGACATCGCGGGCTACATGCCGGGAATGACGATGAGCTTCCCGGTGGCGACGAAGACGTTGATGATTGGCCGCACACCGGGAGAACTGATCTCGGCCACCCTTGAAGTGAATGGCCTGGTGGGCAAACTCGTGGCCATCACGCACGTGGGCACGGCTCCCCTGCCCGACAACACGAACACCGCGGCGATGGCCGACGGCATCCTTGCGGAGGGCGATCTGATGCCCGACGCCGCGCTCATCGACCAGCAAGACCAGCGACGGTCGCTGTCTGAATGGAAGGGCACCCCGGTGCTGCTCACGTTCATTTATACGCGCTGCCCGCTGCCAAACTTCTGCCCGGCGATGAACCGGAATTTTGCGGCCATCCAGAAAAGCCTGGCGGCCGATCCCGCGTTAGCCGGGCGCTTGAAACTCATCTCGGTCTCGTTTGATCCCGAGTACGACACCCCGGCCGTTCTGGCGGGCTTCGCCAAGACCTTCCAGACCGACCCTGCGGTGTGGACGTGGCTCACGGGTGACCGCGTCACCACTGATCGACTGGCGGCGAAGTTCGGCGTCAGCGTCATCCGCGAGGACGCATCCCCCACCGATGTCGTCCACAACCTGCGCACCACCCTCATCGACGCCGACGGACGCATCGTCAAGATCTACTCGGGCAGCGAGTGGATGCCGTCGGCCGTGCTTTCGGACGTGCGTGCCGTCATCAAGTAACACGCCGCCCAGATCGGCGTTTACGCCGGCTGAACGGCGCGTGATCGATCGCCTGACGACGCCCGAGCTTGTGCAGGCGTTTCTGAACGGGCTCACCTACAACACCGAGCCCCCGCCGGGCGGGCCCCAGCAACGCACTTTCCGGAGTGTGGTGGCCACGCGCGCCGCCCACTGCCTTGAAGCCGCACTCACGGCGGCGGTGATTCTGGAACAACACGGCTATCCGCCCACGGTCATGAGCCTGGAGTCGGAGGATGGCCTGGACCACGTGATCTTCGTCTACCGCGCCAGGACCGGATGGGGATCGGTGGCCAAGTCGCGCGACCCCGGTCTGTTTGGACGCAAGCCCGTCTTCCGGTCGCTGCGACAGATGGCGCTGACGTACTTCGACCCCTTCATCGACACCACCGGCCGCGTGACCGCCTACGGGATGGTGGACCTGCGTGTGCTGGGCCGCTACGACTGGCGGCTGTCGTCCGGCAACGTCTGGAAAGTGGAACGCCTGCTGTACGAGATCCCTCACCGAAAAATCCGGTCGTCTGACGCGCGCGTGGATCGCCTGCGCCGCAGGTATTTCACCTTCCGCCGGGAGCACCCCGGGGTCAAACCGGTGGCCTACTACGATCAGCGAACGTGGAGCGAAATTCCGGAGAAGTTCCGCCGCGCAGACCGCATCGCGAGAAAGGGCGAGACAAGCGGCGGTCAGTCGCGTTAAACTTGGGGTTCCTTACGTGGGCGGCTAGCTCAGCTGGGAGAGCGCTGCGTTCGCAATGCAGAGGTCGCGAGTTCGATCCTCGCGCCGTCCACCAACTTTTCGCCGCTCACTTCCGCCGCGAAAAGTTGCCTCGCCGTAGCCCCGCCGAAGCGCGCAGCGCGAAGGCGGGCTACTCCTTCGGCTTCAAATCATCCAGCAGGCCGCGCACGGCGTTCACCGCGTTGGCGTGTGCCGCCAGCACCCGGTGATACCCGTCAAAATCCAGCGACGTTACAGGTGTGTCGGCCGGCAGGGCTGCAACCGCCGGAGCCATCTTCTGCAGCTCCCCTGCCGAGGTTACCGCCCCCAGCCACGCGTTCCTGAACGCCATCACCGCATTTTCTGAGTCACGCGACATCACCCGCCTCCTGCCCCGACAGTATATCGAGCCGGGTGCTAGTATGAACTCACCCATGCAGGCTCGGGCCGCGACCGTCTTCCTTTCGGGGTTCGCCGGGCTGATCGCGCTCAGCGCGCTCGCCACGGCACCCATTCACGGCCAGGCGCCGACAGCGCAGAGTCTTGCCCTGTCTCTGCAGAAACGGTACGCCACCATTCGCGACTTTCGCGCCGACTTCACGCACACGGTGCAGGGCGCGGTGCTTCGCACCGTTCGCACAACCGAACGCGGCGAATTGAAGGTCATGAAACCAGGCCGCGTCTTCATGACGTACGGGCCGCCGCAAAAGAAGTCGTTTGTGGCTGACGGCGTCACCGTCAAGACCTACATCCAGTCCGATCGCACCGGCACGGTCGGGCCGATGCCGCAAGGCGACGACCTCTCGGTCGCCATCCTCTTCCTCGCCGGGCGAGGCGACCTGGTGAAAGACTTCCAGGCGTCGATGCCAGCCACGCAGCCGGCCGGAGAGTGGCAGCTGGACCTGGTGCCCAACAAACGCCAGGAAGACTTCGCCACCCTCACCCTCTTCGTGGATCGACAGACGCTCGCCTTCCGGGGCCTGGGCACCGCAGACCATCTGGGCGGCTCCTTCGTTTTCCGTTTCACCAACCTGCGTGAGAACACCGGGTTGAAAGAGTCAGACTTCCGCTTCACGTTCCCAAGGAACACTCATGTCATCGAAACCGGGCGCGGGAAGTAGCCGGACTTCTCGCCTTCTGCTCGTCTGCGTGATGCTGACCGTGGTGGCCGCGTGCGCCACTGCCGGCGGCATGCGACAGGCGCAAAACGCCGAACAGGCGCAGGACTTCGACCTGGCGGTGGCTCACTACTCACGCATCGTCAGAGCTGAACCCGACAATCGCGAAGCGCGACTGGGGCTTGAGCGCGCCAAGCTGCGCGCGTCGGAAGTACACCTGGGTCGCGGCCGTCGCGTCTTCTCACAGGGCCGGTATGACGATGCGGTGGTGGAGTTGCAGGTGGCGTACGAACTCAACCCCACCAGCGGCGTGATTGAAGACGACCTGCGGGTGGCCCGTGCGGCCCAGCGGGCCAAACTGGCAGCGCCCGCCGAAGGCGAGACCGCGCTCGAGTCGGTTCTGACGCGCACGCGCAATCTACCGCCGAGCGGATTTGAGTTGCCCGATGCGCCGATGCCCGCAGCGATCGACACCGGCGCGCAGTCCACCAGCCGGCAGGTCTACACGATGCTGGGCAAGCTGGCGGGTTTCAGCCTGGTGTTCGATCCCCAGTTTCAGGATGCGCCCGTTTCGATCAGCTTGAAGGAACCGACGGTGCGCCAGGCGCTCGACGCGGTGGCCCAGAACACGCGCACGTTCTACAAGATCACGGCGCCCAAGACCATCACCGTCATCCCCGACAATCCGAACAAGCGCCGCGAGTACACCGAAGAGCAGATTCGCACCTTCTTTGTCAGCAACCTGGACATGAAGGAAGTGGTCGATCTGCTTCGGGTGGTGGCCGACATCAGAAGTATTCAACCGGTCAGCACGAATACGCTGACGATTCGAGACACGCCCGAGCGTCTTGATGCGGTGGCGCGGCTCCTGGGCGCCATCGACAAGGCCAAAGCCGAGGTCATTGTTGACGTGGAGATCCTCGAAGTGGATCGCACGAGCATGCGCGACTACGGGCTGCAGATTGCATCGCCGGGGACGACGGGCATCGACGGCGTAGTCAGCACCGATCAACCGCTCACACTGCGAAGCCTGCGCAACCTGACGCAGTCCGACATCCTCATGTCGGGCGTGCCGGCGCTCTACTATCGCTTGCTCAAGACCGACTCGAACACGCGGACGCTGGCCAACCCCCACATCCGCACCGTGGACGGTGTGCTCGCGCGTGAGGAGATGGGCGAACGGGTTCCCGTCCCCACCTCGCAGATCGTGCCCCTCGGGCAGGGTGGCAACAGCCTGCAATCCATCCAGAACATCACCTACGAGCCGATCGGCATCAACATCGACGTGACGCCCAGGTTTCACGCGAACAACGACGTGACACTGACCGTGAAGCTGCAGATGAGTACCGTGTCCGGCACCGGCTTCTCGGGCTACCCCACCTTCGGCAATCGATCGGTACTGACCACGGTGCGTCTCAAGGACGGCGAAACCAACATCATTGCGGGGTTGATCCGCGACACCGAACGGACCGTCATGAACGGCATTCCTGGCATCTCGGACCTGCCGATCATCGGGCGCCTCTTCGGCCGCAACAAACGCGAAACCCAGGAAACCGACATCGTCCTCACCCTCACGCCTCATATCGTGCGGGTGCTGGATCTGACTGACGAAGACCTTCGCCCCTTCCGCATCCGCAACGACGGCAGCGGCGCCCTCCCGATTGAGCTGACGCCTATTGCGCCACCGAGGGATGTCATCATTAAATAGGCCGCACCTATGTCTGTATTGATGACTCTCCGTATCGCCATAAAGGCCCTGAACCGCAACAAGATGCGGACCATGCTGACCATGCTGGGCATGATCATTGGCGTGGGCGCCGTCATCACCATGGTGGCATTGGGCCGGGGGGCGCAGTCCTCGATCGAGGACCAGATTCGCGGCGCCGGCACCAACATGGTCACGGTCTTCCCCGGCAACATGATGACGATGGGCGTCAGCATGGGGCAGGGCTCGTCGGCACGCCTGATGCCCGAAGACGCCGTGGCGCTCCGTGCGTTGCCCGACGTCACCGCCGTGGCCGAGTCGGTCACCTCGCGACAGCAGATCGTGGCCGGCACGCAGAACACCAACTCTTCGATTGTCGGCACCAACGTTGACTTCATCGAGGTCAAGACCTGGCCGATGAAATACGGCTCGTTTTTCAGCGAACAGGATGTGCAGACGGCGGCAAAGGTGATCGCGCTCGGCGTCAACGTGGCCGACCTGCTCTACGGACAGGACGTCGATCCGACCGGTCAGTTTGTGCGCGTCCGCAACCACGTGGTCAAGGTCATTGGCGTGATGGCCCCGAAAGGGGCGTCGTCAAGCGGACAGAATCAGGACGACCAGGTGTTCATGCCCTACACCACGGTGCAGAAGAAACTCCTGGGCCAGCAGCACCTGAACTACATCCTGGCATCGGCGAGGTCTGGCGATCGCATTGCGCAGACCGCGGCTGCCGTCAGCGAGGCCCTGCGCGTGCGCCACGACATTGGTCCCGGCATGGAGGATGACTTCCGTGTGCAGACCGCCGACGACATGGTGGCCATGCGGACCCAGGCCACCAGTACGCTCACCTCCCTGCTTGCCGCCATCGCCGGCGTTTCGCTGCTGGTGGGCGGCATCGGCATCATGAACATCATGCTGGTCTCGGTGACCGAGCGCACGCGCGAGATTGGCCTGCGCATGGCCATCGGGGCCCGCGGCTCAGACGTGCTCTACCAGTTCCTGGTCGAAGCAGTGCTCATCAGCCTTGTGGGCGGCGGTCTCGGTATTGCCGCCGGCTTCGGCGCTGCAGAGTTCATGAAGTGGTTCCAGGCCTGGCCCGCCGTCGTGCCAACCGACACGATCATCCTGGCATTCGGCGTCGCCGCCGGCATCGGCATCTTCTTCGGCTACTATCCGGCGCGCAAAGCCGCAGCGCTGGATCCGATCGAAGCGCTGCGCTTCGAGTAACGCTGCGCGGCCTCGCAATATGCCGGGTCTAAAGACCCGGCCTCCGAAGACAATCGCCCGTCCTCGGATCCCGGTCGTTCCTCGGACGCCGGGCCGCTCTTCGGAGGCCGGGTCTTTAGACCCGGCGACTCGCTCTAGTCGCGGCGTTCCACGTCGGCGCCGAGGCCGCGCAGGCGCTCCACGAGATGCGCGTACCCCCGCTCAACAGTCTCGATTTCCAGGATCCGGCTTTCGCCTTTGGCGGCAAGAGCGGCGGCGATGAGCGCCATGCCCGAGCGGATGTCGCGGCTGTCCAGCGTGCGGCCGCGCAGCGGCGTCTTGCCCGAAACGATGATGCGGTGGGAGTCGCAGAGGAAGAGATCGGCGCCCATCGAACTGAGTTGCTCAAGCGCGAAGAGCCGCAGTTCGTACATCCAGTCGTGCAGCAGCGTTCGTCCTTCCGCCTGTGTCGCCAGCACCGTGACGAGCGAAACGATATCGGACGGAAACGCCGGCCAGAGGCCGGTGGCAATGCGCTTCACGGCACGGAGCGAAGACGGCCGCACCACAAACTCGTTGTCTCGCAGGTCGCAGTCGAGGCCCATGTCGGCCAGCACCGACACCGTGGGCTCCAGGTCAAGCGCCCGCGCTCCCCTGACCACCACGTCCCCTCCGGTGACCGCGCCCACCACACCCCAGCTTGCCGCCTCGATGTAGTCGCCACGCAGCGTGTGGACGACGCCCTTGAGCGTGCGTGCGCCTGTGATCCGCAGTGTGCTCGTGCCGATGCCCTCCACGACCGCTCCCATCGCGGTGAGCATTTCGCACAGCTCAACCACGTGCGGTTCACAGGCCGCGTGGCGAAACTCGGACGTGCCTTCCGCTGCGGCGGCGGCCATGAGGGCGGTTTCCGTCCCGGTCACGCTGGCCTCAGGCAGGTACATCGAAACAGCCTTGAGGCCTGACGGCGCTTCAAGGCGATGGTCGGCCGCGTGATCGATCACCCGCGCGCCCAACGCCTGCAACGCGCGCAGGTGCGTGCTGATGGACCGACGCGCCGGGAAATCCCCGCCAGGCTCCGCGAGCGTGGCCCATCCGACGCGGGCAAGCAGCGACCCCATCAGCATCACGGAGCCGCGCAGACGTCCGACCAGCGTCGCGTCCGGGCTGCCCGACGGAATGTTGGCGCAGGTGACGCGCAGGGTTGACGAGCCAAGCCCCTCGACGGTGGCGCCCAGGGAGCGTAACAACTCGACCATCACGGACACATCGCGAATCTGCGGCACGTTCCGCAATTCACACGTTTCGGACGTCAGCACGCAGGCGGCCAGCAACGGCAACGCCGCATTCTTGTTGCCGTCCACCGCCACCTCGCCCGACAATCGGGCCCCGCCGCGCACTACCAGATACGCCATGTCACCACTCCCCGAGGTACACGATTTCGTCCCTGAGTTCGACACCGAACTGGCGTCGTACCGCCTCACGCGCCCGTTCGATCAATCGCCTGATGTCCGCGGCCGTTGCGGTCTTGTCGGCCACGATGAAGTTGGCATGCGTGGCCGAAATCGTCGCACCACCCGCCGACGCCCCTTTGAGCCCCGCACGATCCACAAGCGCACCGGCCGACCAGGGGACCCCCATTGGTACCCGATCGCGCGTGGGGTCGGGGTTCTGAAAGATACATCCCGCGCTTGGCAGGTGCAGAGGCTGCGTACGCTTGCGATGCGCCAGCGACGCTCGCGCCACTGCCCGCATCGCGTCCGGCTCGCCGCCCGACACACGCACGTCGGCCCAGACCACCACCTCGAGAGTGTCAAACAGGCGGCTGGTATCGTATCCAAATCCCATGTCGCCGGCAGGGACGGTCCCAAAGACCCCGCGTGGCGAGAGCAGGCCCACGTCGACGATGTGCTCACTGATGTTGTGGCCGGCGTAGTGGGCATTGCCATGCACCGCGCCGCCCACGGTGCCTGGCGTGCCGGCCCAGGCCTCCAGCCCGGCGAGACCGCGGCCAATCAGCCAACGCACCAGACCGTTGATGGTGACGCCGGCCTCGGCCCTGACACGTCCCGACACCGGCTCTGAGATTCCGGTCAGCCTCGGGCGCACGACCATGCCGCGCACGCCGGCGTCGGCCACCAGCACGTTGGAGCCTCCACCCAATACCGTGACCGGGAGATCGTGTAGTGCGGCAAGCCTCAGCACCGCTTCAAGCGCCGCCCGCGAGCGTGGTTCTACCAACCAGTCGGCAGGACCGCCCACGCCGAACGTGGTCAGGGCACCAAGGGGCGTGCGCTCACGCACACCCTCGGGCCCGACAATCGCCTGCAACTGCCCGGTGACCGTGGTCATGGTCAACACGTCAACGCCCAGGGGGCCCGAGGGCAGCGAGCAGTTTCTCGTGAATTCCGTCGAACCCGCCGTTGGACATCAAGACGACGATGTCGCCCTCGCGGGCTTCCTGGGCGATGGTGTCCACAATCTCGGGGACGCCTGGCAGCGTGCGTGCACGGCCACCGCGCTGGACCAGCTCTTTGACGATGTCGTCCACCGAGAGGCGTTCGGCTTCGGGCAGCGACGCCCGGAACACGGCGGCCAGCACCACTTCGTCGGCGCCGGACTCGTGGAAGGCGTGCACGAAGTCGTCCTGGAAGATTTTCCGGCACGACGTGGCTGAGCGGGGTTCAAACACGGCCCAGACGCGCCTGTCGGGATACGTGAACTTGATCGCGCGAATCGTCTCGAGAATCGCCGTGGGGTGATGCGCAAAGTCGTCGTAGACCGACACGCCGCGCACTTCCCCGCGCAGTTCAAGTCTTCGGCGCACGCCCAGAAACTCACGCAGGCCGGTGCGGAGCCGCTCGTGTGAGACGCCCACCGCGTGTCCCACCGCGAGGGCGGCCAGGGCATTGCGGACGTTGTGCGCGCCGTAGAGCGGCACCTCGAAGTGGCCGAGCCGGTCTCCGCGGTACGTGACTTCGAAACGTGTATGGTCGCCGACCGGCTCCATTTCACCCGCACGCCAGTCGGCGCCTTCGCTGAAACCAAACGTCTCCACGGGCGACCGCGCCATGCGGCCAAGCGCGATCGCTTCGGGGCAATCCGCGCCGAGCACCAGGAGTCCATGCTGCGGAATCAGGTTGACCAGACGCCGGAACGCGATGCGCAGCGCTTCCATGTCGGGATAAATGTCGGCGTGGTCGTATTCGACGTTGCCGATCACGGCGATATCAGGCAGGTACTTGAGGAACTTCGCCGTCTTGTCGAAAAACGCGCTGTCGTATTCGTCGCCTTCAATCACGAAGTCGCGACCCGATCCCAATCGATAGCTGCTGTCGAAGTTTGACGCGATGCCGCCCACCAGCAGGCTGGGATCTTCGCCCGCCGAAGTCAGCAGCCAGGCCGTCATGGACGTGGTGGTGGTCTTGCCGTGTGTGCCCGCGATCACGATCGAGCGGCGGTCCCAGAGGAAATGCTCACGAATGGCCTCGGGCAGCGAGCAGTACCGCATCTTGCGATCGAGCACCGCCTCCAGTTCCGGGTTGCCGCGCGAGATGGCGTTCCCCACCACCACCATGTCGATCTCGCTGGTGATGTTGGCCGCGTCATATTTGTCGAACACGCGGATCTGTTCCCGCGCGAGGAAGTCGGACATCGGCGGATACACGCCGTGGTCGGAACCCTGCACGTCCAGTCCGCGCGTTTTCAGCATCGCGGCCAGCGTGGCCATGGCCGTGCCGCAGATGCCGATGAAATGGACTCGAGTCATGCGGCTCCCTCGTACACGGCAGACTCCTCGATGTCGAGGCCGGGGTTGACGCCTTCGGCCAGCACGCGTGTGTGAACGCCAAACGGCAGCGTCATCAACGGCGTGGTGGTGTGACCCGACGGAAAACCAAACAGCACGGGGCCATCAAACCCCGACATCACATCAGCCACGGTGGATTTGGCGGTCACGCTGCCGTCCGGCTCATCGCAGCGCGGCATTTGTCCGAACACAACAGCTGATGCCCGCGAAAGCACGCCGGTCTGGCGCAGCTGCACCAGCATGCGGTCCAGCCGATACGGACGCTCCCCCACGTCGTCGATGAACAACACGTGGCCCATCGGCGGGTCAAACGCCCACGGCGTGCCCATCGAGGCCAGCAGTTGCGTCAACGTCCCGCCGAGCAGCGGCCCCTCGGCAATTCCCCTGTTGAGCGCCTCGACGCCCGCAGGGCGCAGTTCGCCCATTGGCTCGGGCTGCAGGCTCGCCAGGAACGACACGGGGTCATACGCGTCGGGGCCAAGCGACAAGCGCCGGTCGATCATCGGGCCGTGAATGGACGTCATGCCGGCCCGGCATGCCAGCCAGATGTGCAGGGACGTGACATCGCTGTAGCCGATGAACGCCATGCGCGCCTCGCGCGCGGTCTCCACATCGGCCGGGCCCAGCAGCGGCAGCATCTGCAGGCTGCCGTAGCCGCCCCTCAGGGCCATCACCGCGTCCACATCCGCGCGCCGCCAAAAGTCCATGAGCTGGGCCTTGCGGCTGTCCGGGTCACCGGCAACAAAACCCCTGCGCTCAAATACTCGCTCGTCGTAAACGGGCTTGAATCCGAGCCGCTCAAGTTCGAGCACACCCTTCTCGAACTCATCGCGGTCGCAAGGGCTGGCCGGGGCGACGAGGCCGATGCGGCTGCCTGGACCGGCGGGTCGCACCTTCAGCAGCCCTGCCCGGGTTCTCGGGCTCACAGCCAGGCCGCCATGCGGTCCGAGATGCGCTGATGGGTCTCCAGGCCCACCGCCGAGAGCGCGGCTGGTGGCGCCTGCAGGGCGGCGGCAAAGCGCGTCTTCACGCGCCACTGCCTCGCGAGCGCATCTTCCACGCGCGCCACCGGCAACACGCCCGACTCCATGGCATGGATGACGGCCTCGAGCGCGTCCACTTGCTCGTCCTGCGTGGAGTTGCAGAGCAGCACGCTGTCGCAGCCCGCCTGCAACGCCGCAACCATGGCGTCGGGCAACGGCCAGGTGGCGGCCACCGCCTTCATGCCCAGGTCGTCACTGATCACGAGACCGTCAAAGCCCAATGACTTCTTGAGCACCCCATCCACCACCGCACGGGACAACGTGGCCGGCAGGTCGGGGTCAATCGACGGCACCAGCACGTGCGCAGTCATGATGGTCGCCAGGCCAGCGGCAATCCCCGCGCGAAAGGGCACGTATTCCACCCGATCGAGTCGATCCGGCGCGTGCTCTACCAGCGGGAGTTCAAGATGTGAATCCGTGCTTGTGTCGCCGTGCCCGGGAAAGTGTTTTCCGCAGGCGACGATGCCCGAGGCGTGCAGGCGGCTGATGAGCGCGGCGCCGAACGACGCCACTACCTCGGGCGTGGTGCCGAATGCGCGATCGCCGATGATCGGATTCTGGGAGTTCGTGTGAATGTCGAGCACCGGCGTGTAATCGAGGTTCACGCCCACCGCGCGCAACTCGGCCGCAAGCGCGGCGCCAAACTCGTCGGCCAGCGCCGCATCCCCACTGCGTCCCAGCGTCATCATCGGGGGCCATTCGGTGAAGGGCCTGCGCAAACGCGCCACCCGCCCTCCCTCCTGATCGACGCTGATCCACAGCGGCCACTCGCGCGCGAGTGACGCCGATTCGCGCGACAGTTCACGCACTTGCGCAGGCTCGGCGACGTTGCGGGAAAAGTAGATCACACCGCCAAGATCAAACGACGCCGCCAGCCGCTTCACGTCGGCGGGCACCGTGTGTCCGGGGAAGCCGATGATGGCCAACTGTCCCACTTGACGCCTGAGATCACGAAGCGACATACCGCGCCCATTATAATGCCCGCGTGCGTATTGACTGTTCTGCTCCCACCCGCATCGACCTTGCCGGCGGCACCTTCGACATCTGGCCCCTCTATCTTTTTCACGATCACGCGCAAACGATCAACGCCGCACTGAGCCTGCGTGCCTCCTGCACGCTTGAGTCGAGGGCGGACGGGCGTGTGGAACTGCGGTCGGAAGACACCGGCGAGTCGGCGTCGGCGTCTTCAGCCGAGGCGCTCGACCTCACGCACCTGCCGCTGCTCGCCCGTCTGGTGCACACGTTCGACGTGTCGGGCATCACCCTCACCACGCGCTCGGATTCGCCGGTGGGCGCGGGTATTGCCGGCTCGTCGGCCATGAACATCGCCATCACAAAAGCCCTCTCGGTGTGGACGGGCCGGTTCACGTCGGACGCCGAGGTGATGCTCACCGCCATGAACGTGGAAGCCCAGGTCATCCATGTGCCCACGGGCGCACAGGACTACCGGCCGGCGCTCTACGGCGGCGTCTCAGCCGTGGAACTCAACGCCACCGGAGTGCGCCGCGTCCAACTCGATCTCCCCGCTGCCGAACTCACGGCCCGCATCGTTGTGGCCTATACCGGCGCGTCGCGCAACTCGGGGATCAACAACTGGGAAGTGATGAAGCGCCGCATCGATGGCGACCCTGCGGTGGTGGCCGCCTTCAACGGCATTCGCGACGCGGCGGTCGGCATGCGACAGGCGTTGTCAGCGCAGGACTGGACGGCCGCGAGCCGGCACTTAAACGCCGAATGGGACTGCCGCACGAAGTTGGCGCCCGGCGTGACGACACCAGAAATTACTGCGCTGCTCGCGGCGGCTCGAGCGGCCGGGGCCACCGCCGGCAAGGTCTGCGGCGCCGGTGGCGGCGGCTGCCTGTTCTGCCTCGTGCCACCCGATCGCAAGACCGCCGTCGCCCAGGCGCTCACGGCCGGCGGCGCCCGCGTGCTCGACTGCACGATTGACGACGACGGCGTGAAACTCACGCGGTCCTAAGGTCAGATCGTTCACCATGAAGTTCCATGAAGATCCATGAAGGGTCACGCGCTGTCAGAAGCGCGGGCTTGGGGGCCCGGCTCCGCCGGGGCCACACGATCGGAGGGAAGTCACAAACGAACGCACCGCTTGAGAAAAAGACGTCGGGAGACACCCGACGTCTTTTTCAGGTGCGTTCGTTTGTGACTTCCCTCCGATCGTGCGTGCCGCCGAAGGCGGCACCCAAGCCCGCGCCTTCATGGATCTTCATGGCCTACATGGTGGAAAATTCATCAGGGAAGTAACATCCTGAAAGGTCACGATGTCTGTTGCCGCGATTCGCAAGCTGTACTTCAACACAAGCAAGGCCACGGTCCAGAAGGACCTGACCAAGGCGATTGCATTGTTCAAGGCACTCACGTCCGAAGACGACCGCGAGAAGGCCGCGGTGTTTATGGATGGGTTGTCGCAGATGCGATCGGAGTGGGGCGTGCGCCCGCGTGGATCAGCCGACTGACCGGTTCATCCGCCACACGACGAACGCCACGATCACCGCCACCACGATCAGGCCGATCGCGATGCGCAACACGAGCGACGCTTTCCGCTGACGTTCCAGAAAAGCCAGGTCATCGTCGGTCACATCAGGCCGCACGGCTTCGCTCTCGTCGGGCACGGCGGACGCAAGTTCGGCGACAAATTTCGCCACCACCGTGTCAGCATCCAGCCCCACCTCGAGCGCGTAGGAACGGACGAACGCGCGGCTGAAGATGCCTCCCGGCAATTTCTTGAAATGGCCGCGTTCGAGGGACTCGAGCACTCCCACCGCAATTTTGGTGGACGCAGCCACCTGCTGCAGCGAAATGCCCCGGCCCTCGCGGGCGTGTCTCAACTCTAGTCCGACTTCACTCATACGATTGGTTCGATTCCTACTGTAGATGACCGGTTGCAGCCCGGTCAAACGCCCCGCGCAGCGCGGCCGCGCAGGCGGCAATGCCGAGCGCCCCTGCGGCGCGCCCGGGTGGGAGAAAACATCGAATGGCGGCCACGCCGGCGGCGCCCGCGGCCATGCACTCCGCCGCGCGCTGCACGGTGACGCCCCCGATGGCGAGCACGGGAACTGCCCCTGCGGCTTTCACGACAGAACGTAGCGTATCGAGGCCCCGGCCTGGCTTGGGGCCCGACTCATACACCGCGCCAAACAACAGGTAGTCGGCGTCCGCGTGGACGCGGGCCTCATCGACGCTGTGCACCGAGCGTCCCACGAGTAACGGATCAGGCCGCGCTACGAGGGCCGGACTGCCCTGGGCCAGCGCGCGCACACGCGCGACTGGTGGCGCGTCGCCTGGCAGGTGCACGCCGGCGCAGCCGGAGGCCAGCGCGACATCGGCGCGGTCGTTGACGACCACCCTGGTGCGAGTGCCCGACGCGACGCCGGCTACGGCCCGAGCGAGATCACACAGCAGCCGCGCAGAGAGGTCGCGCTCACGCAGCTGAATCACATCGATACCGGCAGCAACCGCCTCTTCGAGCCACCGAGCCAGCGTGAGTGCGCAGTCGCGTTCGGTGCGCGCGTCGGGGTCAAGTTGATGCCGGTCGGTCACGAGGCACAGCGTCATGCGGGATCAGACCATCGACTGACAAAGGCCCTGGTCAGGTCCCTCACGCCCACCCATCCGGTGACCAGCCCAACGCCGGTCACACCACCACGCACGAAGTAGTTGCTCATCAGCGTGGAGAGCCACGGCCAGGACGCGGCGAAGTAGTTGCGGTCCCACAGCGCCGTCCATGGCGCCAGGATCAGCAGGAACCCCGCCTCAATGAGGTAGGCCGAAAGCAGGAGGCGCAGGAAAAAAGGGATGGCGGTCTCTCCGAAGAACTAGTCAGGCATCGTATCAGACGGAGAAAACAGCGTTGGTTGCCGAAACGTGCGCCGATGGGCTGCCGAATAGCCCCACCGGTCTACGGCCGCCAGATGTTCGGCCGTGGCATACCCCTTGTGCTGGTTGAATCCATACCGGGGGTCGCGATCGTGCAATTCCCGCATCAGTCGATCGCGATGCACCTTGGCCACGATCGACGCGGCCGCAATCGCGCTGACTTTCCGATCGCCGCCGACAAGCGCCCGTTGCGCGAGCACGAGCTGGGGAATGGGAAATCCGTCGATGAGTACCAGGCCCGGCAACGGCACCAGCGCCATGACGGCGAGGTGCATGGCGTGCAGCGACGCGCGATGGATGTTGAGCCGATCAATTTCTCCGGCGTCAACCACGCTGACGGTCCACGCCACGGCGGAGGCCATGATCTCGGACGACAGGCGCTCGCGGACCTCAGCCGACAGCAGTTTCGAGTCGGCCACGCCGGCCACGTGGTGATCGGGGTGCAGGATGACGGCAGCAGCCACCACCGGCCCTGCCAGGCACCCGCGCCCCACTTCATCCACACCGGCCACATGCACCACGCCCAGACGCCGCGCGGCGTTCTCGATCGCGCGCGACGCCCGGGCTTTCGCCATGTCGGCCCCGGACGCTCTAGGTGGTGCGGCGCTTTTCCTTCATGCGGGCGGCCTTGCCGCGCAGTTCACGCAGGAAGTAGAGCTTCGCGCGGCGCACCTTGGCGCTGCGAATGATCTCGATCTTGTCCACCGTGGGCGAGTGCAGCGGGAAGATACGCTCGACACCCTGGCCGAACGACACCTTGCGCACGGTCACCGACGCGCGCGATCCGCCACGGTGCATGCCAATGACCATGCCCTCGTAGACCTGAATTCGTTCCTTGTCGCCCTCGCGCACTTTCACGTGTACGCGCACGGTGTCGCCCGATCGCATTTCGGGCCGCTCCACCAGGTGGGGACGTTCAATCATCTCTAACGCATTCATGAGCTGTGCTCCTTTACCGACTCTTCGAACTTCTTCAGCAGGTCTTCGTTCTTCAGAAGATCGGGCCTCCGCGCTTTCGTGCGCGCCAACCGCTGCCCTGCCCGCCACTCTTCAATCGCCCCGTGGTGCCCGCTCGACAACACGTCAGGCACCGCAAGTCCACGAAACACCGCCGGCCGCGTGTAGTGCGGATGATCGAGCAATCCGCTGACAAACGAATCCTGCTCCACCGACGCCTCATCCCCCACCACGCCGGGGATCAACCTCACCACCGCATCCACCAGGACCAGGGCCGGGAGTTCACCACCCGTCACCACATAGTCCCCAATCGAAATCTCATCGGTCACAAGCGTCTCTGCCACCCGCTCGTCAACCCCTTCATACCGCCCGCACAACACGACGATGCGTGACATGCGGCTGAAGCGCAACGCCTCGGCGTGTGAGAGCGGCCGTCCCTGCGGCGTCATCAGCACCACCGCGTCTGCCGCTCCGCGCTCGGCGGCAATCTCCTCAACCGCCCGAAACAACGGCTCGGGCTTCAGCACCATGCCCGGTCCGCCTCCGAAGGGCATGTCGTCCACCACCCGGTGTTTGTCCGACGTGTAGTCGCGCAAATCACGCGCCTTCACATCCACCACACCCTTGCTCCGCGCGCGGCCCACAACGCCTTCCGACAACACCGCGTCGATCATCGCGGGGAAGATCGTCACGACGTCAATCGCGGTCATCGTGACGCCTCCTTCGAGCCAGACTTCTCCTTCGGCTCCTTCGCTGCGGGCGCGTTCACGTCCAACAGCCCTTCAGGCGGATCCACCACGATGCGACGCCCCACCACATCGATCTCGGGGCACATCGCCTTCACCAGCGGCACCAGCACCTCGGCACCATCGCGATCCACACCCAGCAGCGCGCCGCCCGCCCCCGTGTAGACCGCCTTCACCTGTCCCACCTCAACTCCCGCGCCGGTCTGCACCTGGCAGCCCACGAGGTCGTAGAGGTAATACTCGTCGGGCCCCAGCGGCATCCGCGACTGTTCGGGGATGCGAAGCTCAACGCCGCGCAACGCCTCAGCCTCTTCCACCGAGGTGACCCCTTCGAACGCCACCACCCACCGGTCCGACTGGGGGTGACTGTCGGTCACCGTCAACGCCATCGGGTTGCCACCTGACTTGCGCCACACCTGTGCGCCCACGGCAAACCGCTCGTCACCGAAGTCGGTGTCTGGCGCAATCACCACCTGGCCACGCAGGCCGTGAGGCCGCACCACCAGACCGACCTGCACCATCGACGCCCAATCCACTGCGTCGCCCTCCCGCGCCTAGTCGTCGCGGAAGTCGACGCTGACCCGAAGGCCGTCGAGTTCCGCGGCCGCAGCCGCGAGCGTCCGGACTGCCGTGGCGGTCCGTCCCTGCCGGCCGATCACGCGGCCCAGGTCGCCCGGCGCCATCGTCAGTTCCACAACGGTCTGGTCGCGGCGCTCGTACTCCACCACGTCCACCTCGTCGGGCTGGCTCGCCAGTGCGCGCGCCACCACGTCCACGACGTCGCGCGCCCGGCTCACGATGCGGCCGGAGCGGCTTCCTGCACCGGTGCCACCGGCGCGCGGGCAAGCAACGTGCGCAGCGTGTCGGACGGCGTCGCGCCGCTCTTCACCCAGTGCGCCAACCGCTCGCGATCGATCACCAGTGTTTCCGGCGATGTGCGCGGATTGTAGTGGCCGAGAATTTCAATGAAGCGGCCCTCGCGTGCGGCCGCCGACTCGGTCACGACAATGCGGTAAAAGGCCCGGTTCTTCGAACCTGCCCGCCGCATACGAATCACTACCATGCTGTCTCCTTCTACCTGCCCCGTAACATGCCCATCAGGCGCTGCTTGCCTTTGAGTCCGCCACCTGCGCCGCTCATCGTCTTGAGCATCTTGCGCATCTCGACGAACTGCTTCAGCACCCGATTGACCTCTTCCACCGACGTGCCGCTGCCGCGCGCGATGCGCTTGCGACGGCTGCCGTTCAGCAACTGGTGGTCCTGGCGCTCCTCAATCGTCATCGAACTGATGATCGCCTGCACCCGGCCCACCTGTTTGCCATCCACCTGAGCGCGCTGTGCGTTCAGTTCTTTCATCGCGCCAAGTCCGGGAATCATCCCCAGCACCTGGTCCAGCGGCCCCATCTTCGTGATGGTGCGCAGCTGGTCTGCAAAATCATCCAGCGTGAAGTCATCGAGACGCGTCTTCTTCTCGAGCTTCTCGCGGCTCTCCGCATCAAGCGCGCCCTCTGCGCGTTCGATGAGGGTGAGGATGTCGCCCATCCCCAGCAGCCGTGACACCAGCCGGTCCGCATGGAACGGCTCGAAATCCTGTGGCCGCTCGCCCACACCCACAAACGCAATCGGCACACCGACCACGCCCACCACCGACAACGCCGCGCCGCCCCGGGCATCACCGTCGAGCTTGGTGAGCACCACGCCGGTGACCCCGTTGCCCGTCCCAGGCACGCTCATCCGCGCGTTGAACTCACCCGCGCTCCGAATCGCGTCCTGGCCGGTCATCGCGTCTGCGACGTACAACCGATCGGTCGGACTGACCGCCGCCGCAATCGCCTCGAGCTCGGCCATCAGCTCGTCGTCGATGTGCAACCGCCCCGCGGTGTCCACGATGAGCGTGTCGAACCCCAGCTGCCTGGTTGCAGCCAACGCGCCCGACGCTCGCACCACCGGGTCCAACTCACCCGCCGGGTCGTGCACCCGCACACCCACTTGCCCCGCCAGCACCGACAACTGCTCGATGGCCGCCGGCCGACGCACGTCGGTGGACACCAGCATCGGGTGCTTCCCCTGCGCCACCAGCCACCGGGCCAGCTTCGCCGAGGTCGTCGTCTTGCCCGAGCCCTGCAGCCCCAGCATCAACACCACGCGGGGCGACCGCGCATCCGGCGTGAGCCCCCCGGTGACATCACCGAAGAGCGCCAGCATCTCGTCGCGGACGATCCGCACCACCTGCTGCGCCGGCGACAGGCTGCGCAACACCTCGTCGCCAATCGCCTTCGCCCGCACGCGGTCGATAAACGCCTTGACGACGCGGAAGTTGACGTCGGCTTCGAGCAGCGCGAGCCGAATCTCGCGCAGCGCGGCGTCAACACTCGCTTCGCTCAGGCGCACTTCGCCCCGAAGCGACCTGAAAACGTCCTGTAGACGTGTGCTGAGCGACTCCAACATACCGTTCACGCCGCCTGTCCGGCCCCGACGCCACACCCCGTCTGTAGCCCTAACCGGTTCAGGCGCAAACAGTTATCTTAAGGCAGAATCGGCCATCTGGGAACCGGAAACTGGCGATCCGGGCCGTTCTACTTGATGATCGTCTCTACGGCGACGTCGAACCGGCGGAAGTTGTCGTAGGTGGCCCGGCCGGTGATGACCGGCTGGCGGGGGGTTGAGTAGCGTTCACTCATCAAAAACGGCAGCCAGAGCTTCAATTTCGGCTGTTCGGCATACCCCACCGTCACCAGGGCCGTGGTGGACCCGGTGTTGATTCTCAACTCGGTTCGAAGCACCCGCCCGGACGATTCCTCGATCCAGAACTTGCCGGAGGCGGCCGCGTTGTCGCGGGTTTCGACAAACCGGGGCATCTTGCGCTCCTGGAACCGGACTTCACGGGCCTCAATACCCGACACCTCCAGGGTGCCTCCGCGCTTGAACTCGGACCGGTGCTGCTCGGCCGTCCTGGCGTACTGCAGGACCATCGTGGGCACGTTGATATTCCGGCTGACCCAGCCCAGGTTCAGGCGCGAACTGGCCTCCACGATCTTCTTGACCTGGGCGGCACTGTCGCCAGTGGGCTTGATGAACAGGTCCACAAGCCGGTCGGTACGGTCGCGGACCTCCTTGCCGTCCACCTCGTAGACATCCCGGAAGGCCACCCACCCCATGTCGCCGGCCTTGGCCAGCAGCAGATCTGAGCGTAGTTCGCGCTTGTCACCGAACATGCCGTGGATCGGAGCGACCTCCTGGAAATAGCGCTCCTCGGAGACCACGGTCGCCAGATCTTTCTCGAACGTGTCGATGTACGCACCCAGCCGCACCAGCAGCGCGGGAAGTGACGTGTCGAGCTTTGCCGGCTCCTGGGCGGAAAGCGCGAGTCCCGCGGCAAGGACTGCCGCCACGACAGCACTGACGATGCGCCCCAAGGGCCTTTCCACCATGATCACCTGCCCTACACGGATGAGAGTTTGTGACCGAGCTTGTCTTTCTTCGTTTTCATGTACCGGCGCGTGAACTCGGTCGCTTCAATTTCGAGCGGCACCGATTCCACCACCGACAACCCGTACCCTTCCAGCCCCACGAACTTCCGCGGATTGTTGGTGAGCAGGCGCATCGTGCGCACACCCAGGTCGCGCAGGATCTGGGCGCCGATGCCGTAGTCGCGCTGGTCGGGTTTGAACCCGAGCTTTTCGTTGGCTTCCACCGTATCGAGCCCCTGGTCCTGCAACTCGTAGGCCTTGATCTTGTTGGCCAGGCCGATGCCCCGGCCCTCCTGGTTCAGGTAGAGCAACACGCCCTGCCCTTCAGCCGCGATGAGCGCCATGGCGCGATCGAGCTGCAGGCCGCAGTCACACCGAGACGAATGGAACACATCGCCGGTCAGGCACTTCGAGTGCACGCGCACCATGATCCGTTCACCCGCACCCACATCACCGCGCACAAGCGCGACGTGCGTTTCCCCATCAAGTCCCGACTCATAGGCATAGACGTCGAACGGCCCATGCGCAGTCGGCAACGCGGCGCGAGCCGTCCGTTTCACCAGGCTTTCCGTGCGCATGCGATACCGAATCAGGTCGGCGATGGTGATCATCAGCAGCTTGTGCTTGCGTGCAAACTTCGTCAGCTCAGGCACGCGCGCCATGGTGCCGTCTTCATTGAGAATTTCGCAGATGACGCCGGCCGGCTCCATCCCGGCCATCCGCGCCAGATCCACTGCCGCCTCGGTGTGGCCCGCGCGCACCAGCACGCCGCCAGGACGGCCTCGCAGCGGGAAGACGTGTCCCGGCCGGGCCAGGTCTTTCGGCTTCGTGTTCGGATCAATGGCCACCTTCACGGTGTGCGCGCGGTCGGCAGCCGACACACCCGTGGACGTCCCGGCACGTGCATCGATCGAGACGCAGAACGCGGTTTCACGCCGCGACGAGTTGTCGCTCACTTCCAGCGGCACATCAAGTTCGATCAGCCGCTCGGGCGTCATCGACAGGCACACGAGCCCGCGCCCGTGTTTCACCATGAAGTTGATCGCTTCAGGCGTCACCTTCGACGCGGCCATTGTCAGGTCCCCCTCGTTTTCCCGATGCTCATCGTCGACGACCACAAGCATCTGGCCCTCACGAAAGGCGGCCACGGCCTTGTCGATGGGCGCGAACGGCGAGGCCTTGCGGCCCTTGGCTAGACGAAGACTGGCGCTTTTCACTTGCGACTCATCCCTTCAAAAGACTGCAACGACATCATGCGGGCCACGTACTTGCCGAGCACGTCACCTTCGACATTCACCGACGCGCCGGCCGCCACATCGGGCAGTGCGGTCTGCGCCCACGTGTGCGGCACAATCTGCACGGCGAACGACTTCTCAGTGAGTGCCGCGATGGTCAGGCTGATCCCGTCGAGACTGATCGACCCCTTGGGAATCAGGCACGCCTCGATTGCGGGAGGCACACGGAACTCGAGCCAGTAACAGTCGCCCTCTGCACGCACGGAGGTCAACTCGGTGACCGCATCCACGTGGCCCAGCACGAAGTGGCCGCCGAGGCGATCGTCGGCGCGCATCGGACGCTCGAGGTTCACCCGCCGGCCCACGCGCCATTCGCCGAGCGTCGTGACTCGCAGCGTCTCGGGCGAAACATCGGCGGCAAACCCGGTTTCTGATTGCGTCACGACCGTGAGGCACACGCCGTTTACCGCGATGCTGTCGCCAAGGCCGAGCTCGGTGGCCAGTGGCGTATCGATCGCTATACGCCGAGCGCCTGGCAGCTCGTCAACCGCGCTGACCCGGCCTACGGCTTCAATCAACCCTGTAAACATTCGTCCACCAACCAGTCGGCATCGAACCGCTGCCACCGCTCGGAAGGCACCGCCTCGCACCGCGCCCGTACCGCAGGCACCATCGGCACGCCGTGGCCCAGAACGGCCGGAGTGACCAGCCACTGCAGGTGATCCACCAAGCCCGCGTCGAGCCACGCCTGTTGCAGCGACGGCCCACCCTCAAGCACCAGCGACTGCACACCGTCTTCGGCCAACCGGCGCGCCACGGCGGCCAGGTCGCGCGTGGGATACGCATCCACCCGCACGCCCTGCGCCGCGAGCGCCTCGAACCTTGCCGGCTCGGCCTGCACCGTCGAATCCAACACCACCATTATGACGGGACCGGCCGAACCGGTCGACCACAGGCGCGCCCCGGGTGATGTACGCCCCCGCCAGTCGAAAACGACCCGGGTCAGCGGACGAGTGCGCATCGGCCCGCGGGCCGTCAGTTCCGGGTCGTCCACCAGCACCGTGTCGGCGCCCACCGCAATGGCATCGATCCACGCCCGCTGGCGATGCATCCAGCGATCCGCCGCGGCGCCCGAGAGTTGGGTGCGTTCCCCAACCCGCCCGACAAAGCCGTCAGACGACGTCACGGTCTTGAGCACGGTCCAGGGGCGACGGTACCGCATCCATGTGAGGAACGGCGCGTTCTGCCGCTCGGCGTCGTCTGTGCCGACGCCAACTGCCACCTCAATGCCGCGTTCGCGCAGCCAGGCATGGCCGCGGCCATCCACCAGCGGATTGGGATCTTGAATCGCCGTGACGACCCGCCGAACGCCGGCCGCCGCGATCCGGTCAACGCACGGCCCGGTGCGTCCCGTGTGACTGCACGGTTCGAGCGTGCAATACAACGTTGCTCCGCGCGCCCGGTCCCCGGCATCGTCGAGCGCGATGACCTCTGCATGCGGACCACCCGCCACCAGGTGCGCGCCCTGCCCAACGACAACATCCTCGGGCGACACCACCACCGCGCCGACGAGCGGATTGGGATGTGTGCGACCGCGACCGCGTTCGGCCAGCGCGATCGCCCGGGCCATCCACGCGGCATCGGTCGGCGCGAGCACTGGTGCTACTTCGTTTCTGAGAAAAGCGCGTCCACGTACGCGCCGGCGTCAAAGGGCAGGAAGTCGTCGATCCCCTCGCCCACGCCAATGTAACGGATGGGAAGTTTCAGATCGTGCGCGATGGCCACCACCACGCCACCCTTGGCCGTGCCGTCAAGCTTGGTCAGCACAATGCCATTGGCGCCGCTCGCCTGCTGGAACTCACGTGCCTGCACCAGACCGTTCTGCCCCACAGTCGCGTCAAGCACCAGCAACACCTCGTGGGGCGCGCCCGGGACCTCGCGCGAGACAATGCGGCGAATCTTGTCGAGTTCGGCCATCAGGTTGGCGCGCGTGTGCAGCCGCCCTGCCGTGTCCACGAGCACAATCTCGCGCCCGCGGGCCTTGGCTGCAGTCACCGCGTCGAATGTGATTGCCGCCGGATCGGATCCGGTTTTCGCTCGCACCAGGTCAACACCCGCGCGCTCGGTCCACACGGCGAGCTGCTCGACGGCAGCGGCGCGAAATGTATCTGCCGCGCAGACCAGCACCGACCGGCCGGCCGCCCGGTACAGATTGGCCAGTTTGCCGACGGTTGTCGTCTTGCCGGTGCCGTTGACGCCGACGATGAGTATGACGTGCGGAGTTGAAACGATCGCTTTCGGCGCGTCGGTCTCGCTGAGGATGCGGCGTACTTCACGTCCCACGCGCGCACTGATGGAACCTACCCGATCCTGGCGCACGGCTTCCACGATGCGCTCGGTGGCCGGCAAGCCGACATCGGCCGCGATCAATGCCTCTTCAACCGCCTCAAGCGTATCGAGCGCCAACGCAGGCCGGCCGCCTGTTGAGGCGGGTGCCTGTGTTGAGGCCGACGGCTGCTCGGCGTCAGCAAGGCGGTCGCGAATCTGTTTTGCGGTGCGCGCAAGCCCTGCGCGCAGACGGTCAAAAAGCGCCATCAGACCTTTCCGGCTTCCTGTTCGCAGCGCTGTGGCCGCAACATCAAATCGCCCGCAGCCGCGCGAGGCGTCTTGCGGCCCGCCAGGACCTCGGCCATTTGCGCCGCAATCGGAAGCTCCACACCGTGACGTTGCCCCAGCGCGAGCGCGGCGGGAGTGGTGCGCACACCCTCGGCCACCATTCGCATGCCCGCCAGAATGTCGTCGAGCGATCGGCCCCGGCCCAGTTCCACGCCGACATGGCGGTTGCGGCTGAGCGAACCCGTGCACGTCAGCACCAGATCTCCCAACCCGCTGAGGCCCGAAGGCGTCTCGCGCTGCCCACCCATCGCGAACGAGAGTCGGGAAATTTCGGCGAGGCCGCGAGTGATGAGCGCCGCCATCGCGTTGTGACCAAGACCCAGCGACTCCACCACACCCGCGGCAATAGCAATGATGTTCTTGAGCGCCGCGCCAATCTCGACACCGACGACGTCGGTGGACGCGTAGAGGCGGAAGACCGGGCCGCGGAACTCCTCCTGAACTGCGGCGAGCGCCACGGCGTCTGTTGACGCGGCCACGAGCGCTGTGGGCAGGCGCTGCGCGACCTCAGCCGCGAAGCTTGGTCCGGAGAGCACCACGACGGGATTGCGCCCGCCGGTCTCCTCCGTCAGCACCTCCGACATCCGGTCGTGTGAATCAGCCTCAAGGCCTTTGGTGGCACTGACCAGGATCACACCGGGCTCAAGGTGGGGCACGGCGTTTCGCACCACGGCCCGCAAGCCGTGCGAGGGCACGGCCACAATCACATGCCGCGCGCCCGCAAGGGCCAAGGTCAACGACGACGTGGGCCGGAGTTGTGCGGGAAACGTGACGTCCGGGAGATAGGTGGGGTTCGCGCGGCGTTCCGCCATCGCGCCGAGCAGGTCATGGTCGCGGCCCCATAGGGCCACGTCGTGTCCCATGCTTCCCAGATGGATTGCCAGAGCGGTGCCCCAACTACCGGCACCGAGTACCGCGGTCGACATACGCTCTTAATTGTAGTCGGCGTCGGTCAGGACGCGTCGAATCAGGTCCAATGCGGCCTGAACCGCCATCCGCCGAACGGTCGTACGGTCACCCGGCAAACGAACCATTCGCACAACGCTCCGGTCTCCGGGGCCCGACACGGCCAGGGCCACCGTGCCGACGGGCTTGGCCTCGGTGCCCCCGGTGGGCCCGGCAATTCCCGTGATACCAACGCCCAGGTCGGTCTTGAGGCGACGACGCACACCGTCGGCCATGGCTTGCGCGACCGGCTCGCTGACCGCGCCGTGGGTATCGATCAGTGCGGCCGGCACATCAAGCGCCTGCACTTTCACTTCATTCGCGTATGCCACGACCCCGCCCTCGATCCAGGCGGAACTGCCGGACACATCGGTCAACGCACCCAGGAGAAGTCCCGCAGTGCAGGACTCCGCCGCAGACAATTTGAACCCGCGCTCCAGGAGCAGAGCGCCCACCACTTCTTCCAGGGTGCGACCATCGATGCTGAACACGGCCGGGGCCAGTGCCGCTTCCAGTTTGTGCACCGCGTCATCAAGTGCGCGGTCGAGTACCGAAGCGTCTTCACCCTGCGCCGCCAGATGCAATTCCACCTGGCCAGGCGCCGCCAGGATCGTGGTGCTGATCACAGGGTCTGACTGCAGCCACGTCGTATAGATCGGCTGTGCGATTTCCTCTACATGCGATTCACTGCGGCCCGTGGTCTTCAGCGTGCGGCGCCGAAGCACTGCGCTTGCGCACAGGTCGCGAAGCCGCGGCAGCACACTGACCTCAAACATCGGCTTGAGTTCACGCGGCGGGCCCGGCAGAGCGACAAGAACCTGCTCGCCGATCTTGAACCACAGCCCCGGGGCGGTGCCGTTCGGATTCTCGAGAGCGGCCGCGCCTTTCGGCACCTGGGCCTGACGGGCGTTGATCGACGGCATCCGGATTCCACGACGGGCAAATCGCGCTTCAATCGCCGCCAGCAGCGCTGGGTCTTCTTCAAACGTCACGCCGGCCACGTCTGCCACCGCTTCCCGCGTCACATCGTCATCTGTGGGGCCCAGGCCTCCAGTGGTGACCACCACGTCGGCGCGCGTGAGTGCCGCTCGCAGAGCCGCAGCAAGGGTCGCGCGGTCGTCGAGGACCACGGACTTGCCGCGCACGTCGAGGCCCAGTTCGTTGAGGCGCGCGGTGAGGTAGAGGGAATTTGTATCGGAGCGGAACGGCGTGAGGAGTTCGGAGCCGACTGCCAGAATTTCGGCGAACCGCAGCGGCTTTGTTACCACGCGCCCGGCCAGTAGCGCACCAACAGCATCATCAGGCCCAGGCCGTACAGGCCGGCCATCAGGTCATCGGCCATGATGCCCAGTCCACCATGCAGACGTTCGAACTGGCGAGCCGGGGGCGGCTTGATGATGTCGAGCACGCGGAAGATCAGGAAGCCGACGATGGCGCCTTTCCAGGCGACGCCGGTCAGAAACAGAGTCAGAAGCTGGCCGGCGACTTCGTCGATCACGACAGGGCCTGGGTCTTCGCGCTTGAGCGCCACCTCGGCGACGCTGGCCGCCCAGATTCCCACGATCGTGATTCCCGCAAGCACCGCGAACTGCGCCATCGGCGTCCAGCCGCGGGTCAACATGTAGATAACGACACCCACAGCCGACCCGACAGTTCCGGGGGCCACGGGAAAAAACCCGACACCGCCGACTGTGGCGATGCCCATGCCGAGCTGTTTCACAAATGCACCACCCGGGTGTGGGCCAGGCGATCGTGAACGGACGCACCGGAACCAAACAGCGCAGGGACAAGACCGGCGCCCAGGGCCATCACCGAAGGCAGGGCCACGAGCGACCGAATTGCCGCCTGCGACATCGTGAGACTCTCGCCCATGGACGACTCCTCAGGAGTTGAGACGACCCGGATGTGCATCGCCATTTTGCCCAGCGTCTGTCCGCCGGCCACCGTGAAGAGCACGAGATATCCGACAGCCAGCAGCCCGAACATCGCAGCCATCGGCGCCACGGGCAGCAGCCGGAAGTCGGCAAGCGTCAAGCCCGTGAGTTGCAGGGTGAGATACAGCACGGCGCCGGCGATGCCAAGAAGCAACGTCGCGTCGATGGCCACTGCGGCCAACCGCGTCATGGCACCCACGGACTGCTGGACTTCGGTCGCGTCAGGCGATGGCGCATGATCGGGCGCGGGTTCACGCGTCCACTGCATCGGCGAAGGCATGGGCAACGGCAGTGGAACCTCCTCACGGAGTTCCACCTGGTCCAGGAGATCGGGTTCGGGAAGCGGGGGCATGCCGTATTTCGCGCGGAGCCGGGCCGAATCGGGCGTGGCACGCCGCACGGCCACGGGCACCCGCGGACGCGCCGGCACCTTCACCATCGGCGCGGGCTCGTCGTCTTCGGCAAGATCGGCACTGGCTGGTTCAGCCATGCTCCTCATGAACAACGGAAGTTCGGCGGTGGCGATGGCGACTGTGGACGGCGCCGGTGCGGCCATCACTGCGGTTGCCGTCGTTGATCTGGACGGGGCACGCAATGCCGCGCTGGACGTGGCGGGGCCGCGGCCCCGCAAGGTGGTCTCGGCCCAGCTGAGCTGCTCGTTTTCGTCCATCGAGAGGTCGTGCCCGCAGTTGCGGCACCGGGGTTCGGGGTCAAAGCTCAGATAGTGGCACTTGGTGCATCTCATCGCGGTCCTTCTAGAGGCCCACGCCTCTCGCCCGCTGCGGCCAGCAGCAGGCGCTGAATGTCGATACGCAACCTATCGGTCTCATCCCGGAAGATCTGTTCAGGCTCGATGCGATCCAGCACCTGCAGGGCCTCGGCCAGGCGGCCCCTCGCATACAGGGTGCGCGCCCGGACCAGCGCCACTTCGGCGTGGCTGGGCACCGTCACGGGCGCGGCAGACAGCGTGGGCGACGGAATGACGGCCGCCGGCCCCACACCCAGGCCCGGCACATTGAGACTGACCAGGACCACCGTGACCACCACCACCGCGGCGGCGGCGAGCCAGGCCCTGACGGTCACTCGCGTGGAAAGCCAGGTGTCCCAACTGACTTTGACCGGGTCGGCGGCGGCGCGAATGCGTGGGGGGCCGCCAAATGCGCGCTCAAGGCGTTCGAGGCCAAGCCGCAAGGCTGCGGTCCGCTCATCTTCGCCAAGGACACTGGTCGCCTGCTGCAACTGCAGCCGGGCTTCATGGGTCCGCCCCTGTTCGAGCAATGCGGCGACGTGCTGCAGCGATTCTTCCGCGCGCCGCTGCCGCTCCACAATCGCGCTGCGGGCCCGGTCGATGTAGCCGCGCGCGCTCGCGTGACTGCGATCGAGGAACAACACCCGGGTCCAGAGGTGAATGGCGTCTTCGTACTGGCCCTGGAAGTACTTGTCCAGGCCCTCAACCAACAGGTCATCCACGCGGCTATCCGGCCCTGCGCCAGGCGCATCACCGGAGTGGGCGAGACGATTCTGTTCGGTCATTTCAGTACCGAGCCGGATTATAGCGAGGCGCGATCAGAAGTACAAGCCCCCCGGATGGGAATGGGCCAATTGGGCTTTGAGCCCGTGATAGAAATGAAGCGAAATGTCCTTAATCGAATGCATCCCCAATATCAGTGAAGGTCGCCGCCAGGACGTGCTCGATGCGTGTGGCAGGGCGATTACTGCCACCGGCGCGCGCTTGCTCGACGTCAAGCCCGACGCGGTACACCACCGGACCGTCTTTTCGTTTGCCGGCACACCGGCGCAGGTGCGTGACGGAGCTCTGGCCCTGTTCGACACCGCCTTGGCCGCCATCGATTTGCGCAATCACAAAGGCGAACATCCCCGGATGGGCGCGGTGGACGTGGTGCCGTTTGTCCCGATCAAGGACGCTACGATGGCCGATTGCGTGGCGCTGGCGCGTGAAGTGGCCGCAGCCGTGGCCGCACGCCACCAGTTGCCGATCTATCTCTACGAGGAGGCCGCCACCACCCCGGCGCGCCGGAATCTTGAAGACGTGCGCCGTGGCGAGTTCGAGGGGCTGGCCGACAAGATCGCCAAACCCGAGTGGGCGCCCGATTTTGGTCCGGCCACCGCACACCCTTCGGCCGGGGCGTCGATCGTGGGCGCGCGGATGCCCCTGATCGCCTACAACATCAATCTCGCCACCGACCGGCTCGACGTGGCCAAAAAGATCGCCGCAGCCGTCAGGCACAGCACCGGCGGCTTCCGCTACGTGAAGGCGATGGGCCTGGCGCTTGAAGACCGCGGCATCGTGCAGGTCTCGATGAACCTGACCAACTTCGAAAAGACACCGATCTACCGGGTGTTCGAGTGCGTGAAGCGGGAGGCCGAACGTTACGGCGTCTCGGTGCTCGAGAGCGAAATCATCGGCCTCATCCCCGCCGCCGCCCTCACCCAGTCAGCCGCCTGGTTCCTGCAAGTCAGCGACTTCTCGGACAAACAAGTGCTGGAGAACGCTTTAGCGGACGACTGAGGAACTGGGGAACTGGGGAACTGGTATTCGTAGCGCGGCCTGGGCCTCAAGGCCGCGGACCTCGGCGCGCTTGAGGTTCAGCGCGCCCTACGAAGACAAAGAGCCCATTGCCGCATTGGCCAATTAGCTCATTGGCTCATTCTCGCGCGGGCCCTATTCCAAGCGACCGCATCTTCTTGTAGAGATTGGACCGTTCCACGTCGAGGACCTCGGCGGTCTTTGAGATGTTGCCCTCGCAGGCCTCGAGCGTGGCGAGGATGTAGTCGCGCTCCCAGGCGTCGCGGGCGTCGTGCAAGGGTCGCACGATGGACGCGCCCGAGGCGTCGCGCAGAATGGTCGGCGCCACCACGTCCAGGAACCCGAGGTCAGTTTCCGTAATGGTGTCGCCGGGCGCCATGATCAGCACACGCTCCACCACGTTCCTGAGTTCGCGCACATTGCCCGGCCAGCGGAAAGCACGCAACATCGCCGCGGCTTCGGGCGAAAACTGTTTCTCGCGCCGCCCGTATTCCTGCGCCAGCTCCGACACAAAATGCCGCGCCAGCCGCACCACGTCGTCGCCCCTTTCGCGAAGCGGCGGCACCGAGATCGGGATGACGTTGAGGCGGAAGAACAGGTCCTCGCGGAACCGGCCCTCGCGAATCTCCTCGGCCAGGTGTTTGTTCGTGGCGGCAATCACGCGCACGTCCACGCGCACACTGCTCTGCCCGCCCACAGGTTCGATGACCTGTTCCTGCAACGCGCGCAGCACCTTGGCCTGTGTCTTCAGGCTCATGTCGGCGATTTCATCCAGGAACAATGTGCCGCCGTGAGCCAGTTCGAACTTGCCGCGCCTGTCGGCTACCGCACCGGTGAACGCGCCCTTCATGTGCCCGAACAACTCCGACTCAATGAGCTCCTCGGGAATGGCGGCGCAGTTCACTTCGACAAACGCTCCTGCCCGCCGGTTGCTCAACGCGTGAATCTGCCGAGCCACCAACTCCTTCCCCGTGCCGTTTTCACCCGAGATCAACACGCGGCTGTTGGTAGGCGCTGCCATCGCGATCTGGGCTCGCAACTGCTGGATGAGCGCGCTCTCACCCACCATGACAAACCGGCGGTCCACGCGCGCGCGCAGCGCGCGATTCTCTTCTTCAAGGCGATGCTGGCGCAGGGCGTTGCGCACCACGAGCATGGTCTTTTCAAGCGAGAGCGGCTTTTCGATGAAATCAAACGCTCCGAGTTTGGTGGCTCGCACCGCGTTTTCAATGCTGCCGTGCCCCGAGATCATGATGACCTGCGCCTCGAGGTGGCGCTCCCGGAGTCTCGCCAGCGTATCGAGTCCATCAAGCCCCGGCAGCCAGATATCGAGCAGCAGCAGATCGTAGGACCGGCGCGTGACCTGCTCCAGGCAGGCCTCGCCGCTGTCCACGGCATCCACCATGTAGCCCTCGTCGCGCAGCACCCCGCCCAGCGACGCGCGCACGCCGGCTTCGTCGTCAACAATCAGGATGGCGGCCATGAAGGCGACTCCACCGGTAGCTCAATCGTAAACACTGTTCCCGTTGGCGTCGCGTCGCCCACTTCAATTCGCCCGCCGTGCTCGCTGATGATGCGCTGCACGATGGCCAATCCAAGGCCGCTCCCCCGCCCCTTGGTTGAATAGTACGGCATGAACAACTTGTCGCGGTCTGCCGCAGGCACGCCCGGGCCGTTATCCACCACGCGGAACCGCAGCGACTGCTGGGCTTCGTCGCGGCCCGTGGACAACGTGATCGTCGGCACCGCCCCGTCGGGACGATGGGCGGCAGCGGGGCCACCGAGCGCTTCGAGGGCGTTGTCGATCAAATTGATGATGACCTGTCGAATCTGCTCCACGTCCACACGCACCAGCGGCGGGTCTGGTGTCAGCCGTTGCTCCATCACCACGAGCGACGACTGCAGCACACCCGCATAAAGCCGAACAACGTCGGCGATGATGGCGTTCAGATCGGCGGGCGCCATCTTGGGGCCGCGCAACCGTGCAAACTGCGCGAACTCATCCACCAGGCTCTTGAGGGCATCCACTTCCGTGACGATGGCGCCCGTGCATTCGTCCACCAGAGCCTTGTCGGCGGCCGGCGCGTTGGCGAACTTCCGGCGCAACCGTTCGGCGGAAAGCTGGATGGGCGTGAGCGGGTTCTTGATTTCGTGCGCCAGCCGCCGCGCCACGTCGCGCCAGGCCGCCACACGTTGCGCCCGAATCAGCGGCGTCACATCGTCGAGCACGAGGACGGCCCCTTCCGGGTCGCCCGCAGTGCCGCTGAGCACGGTGGCCGCGGCGGCGAGGTGAATCTCGCGATCCTCGCGCGCGAGGGTTACTTCTTCGATGGCCCCGGCCAACACCCGATCGAGCCCACGGCTGGACCCACCCAGCCGATGCGCCTCGGTCGTCGCATCCACGAGCGGCAGGAGGACGCGCAGGTCTTCACGGCTGAATACGGCTGACGCCTCATGCCCGATAGCGGTGGCGTCAATGCCGAGCAGCCGCTCAGCCGCGCCATTGAGTGTCGAGATTCGTCCCCTGGCATCGAGCGAGATGACGCCGGTCGCGACGCGCTCGAGAATGGTCTCGATGTAACGCCGCCGCGCGTCCACTTCGATGTTCTTCTGCTCGAGCGCCAGACGCGACTGCTGCAGGCGATCCTGGCTCGTACCCAGCTCAGCCGCCATCGTGTTGAACGCCTCAACCAGGGAGCCGAGCTCGTCGCTGGTTTGCGGCTCGAGTCGAAGGTCGAGCTGGCCGGCGCCGATGGCGCGCGCGCCTTCCGCCAGCATCTGGATGGGCCGCGTAATTCGCTTGGCCACATACAAGCCAAGCCACGTGGCGCTGACCAGGATCAGCAAAGTGACGGTCAGGAAAACGGCGCGGTAGAGGGCGGTCATCGGCGCCCGGAGCACTTCCAACTGCTTGTATTCTTCGAACCGGGCGGCCGCCAACCGTTCCTGTGCCGCCATTTCCTCAGGCACATATAGGGAGACGACGACCACGCCCACCACAATGCCCGCCGCGTTGCGCACCGGTGCGGCGGCGCGCACCAGGACGCCGCCACTGCCGACCTTGTCTTCGGTCATGTCATCGCGCCCCGATGCGGCCACCCGTGCGGCGATGCGATCCGCCGACGCGCGCACGCTGTCGCGAGGCGGCGCTCCAGCTTCAAGCGCCAGCAGGAACACCGCGTCACGCAAACCACCGGGCGTGGACACGGTCTGATACATCTCAATCAGGCCATCACGCATGGTGGCCAGTTCGTTGTTGGCCACGGCCTGCAGCGGCGCCACGTTGCCGGCGTCCATGTCACCCGGCGGCAGGCGCGTGGCCAGCCACGACGCACGGAGGCTCGCCGACTCCTGTCGCTCGAGGTGATACTGCCTGGCAATTTTCTGCGCGGCGCTCAGGGACTCTTCAACCGGGACGCTGAAGTAGCGGTCTGCAAAACTGCGCAGGTACTCGCTGCCGATCACCAGCACCAGGGTGGCCGGCACGATAGTCATGGCCAACAATGCGGCCACCAGTTTCGCGCGGAACCGCGCGAACGGCGCCCCACGCCGGCCCTCGACCCAGAGCTTGACGATGTTGCGCCCGAGCACCGCGACCAGCACCAGCAGCAACGTGAGTGACACGGCCGCCAGCGCGTAAAACACTGCTTCGCTGCCAATCAGCGCCTGATCGAGTCCGGCCACGCTCGGCAGCCACAACGCGGCGGCCAATACGCCCAGCAGCAGCGTGACGGCAAGCGTCAGCACTCGCGGGTTGTCGAGTGCGCGGCGACGGGGCGGCGCGATCGGCGGGGGCGGAGGCGGTGGCGAATCGAGCAGCATGAGGCGGGCGTGCCCTTCCGCCAGTCTATCGGTTCACTGGAAGTTCGACGCGCCCGGACATTTCACCCCGGCCGAACGGCCAGAGCGAGAACCCACGTGGCAGGCTGTCGCGGGCCCGGACGCGCACGTAGTATTCGCCCGACGTCTTCAGGCGCGACGTGTCGCTGAGCAGGACCCGTTCAAACTCGGTGACCCACAAACGCATCTCGGCTTCATCCTGCGTCTGCTCGGCCCATTGCACCGTGGTTTCCCTCAACTTCGACACCTGGTAGGCCCCGGTCAGCGTATCGAACTTCACCGTTGAGGCCACCGTGGCGGCCGCCACGGTGTCGTCGAACCACAGCGTGGACGACCGGCGCAGTTCCGCGATGTATGTCAGCGTCACGGGAAGGCCGCTTTGCACCGCCTCGCGCACGGGCTCGGAGAATGCAGCGGACGCGGCAAAATTCGCATAGACGCGATCTTCAGCCACCACCGGCGTGATGCGCATGTCTGCGGCGGCGAGGACCGTAGCGGCACACACGGCCACCAGCCCCACCACTCCCACGAGTCCCCGCATGCCCCTTGGTGTCACAGCGCGCTCATCTTATGACTTAAAGAGGTCGTTGAGTTCGTGTTTGAACTCATCAATATCGCGAAAATTCCGGTAGACGGATGCAAATCTCACGTAGGCCACCTTGTCGAGCTGCCGCAGCGCCTCCATGACATGCGCACCGATTTCCTCCGTGGAAATCTCGCGCTCGGGCTTTTCCTGCAAGGCAGTCTCTACCTTATCGGCCACATCCTCGAGCGCCGATACGCGCACCGGGCGTTTCTCGCAGGCCTTCAGCAGCCCGGCCACCAGTTTCTGCCGCTCAAAACGTTCGCGGCGCCCGTCTTTCTTGACCACCATGTAGGGGATTTCGTCGATCCGCTCATAGCTGGTGAAGCGGCGGCCGCAATCGAGGCACTCGCGGCGGCGGCGAATGACCTCGCCCTCCTTGCTTTCGCGCGAATCCACCACTTTGTCACCGGGGTGACCGCAATACGGGCATTTCATCTGCGCGTCTCCTCCTCAGTTCCGGGCTCAGGGGCGGGCCGCATCGCTTTGAGGCCGCCCAGAGTCAGGCCATCCTGCCACATGAACGCCAGTCCCACCACCGCCACCGGGACAAATGACACAAGATGCAGCATGATGGCCGCCGCCGCGGCATCATCCACCGAGGCGCCGAAATAGGTGGTGGCGGCCATCTGGTAGGCCACGTGAAAGCCGCCTGCACCGCCTGGGGTCGGCAAGGCGACTCCCACCACCAAATACATGACGATAAGGAACGAGCCGGAGAACGGCACCGTCAAACCGAATGCGCGCGACACCAGCCAGATGCCCAGACAAATCGACGCCCAGAGCGCCAGCGACCACGCCAGGGAGACCGCCAGCGCGCGCGGCTCCCGCATCACGGCCAGCCCTTCCGCAAATTTTCGCGCAAACGACCCCACCGCCGCCGCCGCTCGCGCCGGCAGGATGCGGCTGAACCAGTCGGCCCACTGCCCCACCTTTTCAGGATGGCCGGCAAACACAAACAACGCCGCCAGCCCCACAAGCGCAGCAGCGGCCGCCAGCACCCCGGCCATGCGCGTCTGGGCGCCCACATCCACGCCCAGGAATGGCATGGCGCCGGCAAACAGCAACAGCACCGCCGTCAGGTCAAGCGCACGCTCGATGATGATGGTGGCAAACGTCGCAGAAAAATTGAGCCCGACCTGCCGCGCCAGCAAGTACGGACGCAACACCTCGCCCACCCGAGCCGGCAGCAGGAACAGCGCCGTAAACCCGATCACCGTGGTTCGGAATGCCGGGCTGAACGGAACGTCGCCCAGCGGTCTGAGCAACGCCTGCCAACGCCAGGCGCGGATGAGATATGTCTGCAACGTGGTCAACACCGCCACAGTGATGAGGCCCAGATTCGCTGTCGCAAACGCCTGCCGCACTTCCGCCCAGTGCAGATTCCGGACAAAGAACCACACCAGGAGGGCGGTCAAACCCGCGATCAGCAGGCCTGACCAGGGGATGCGGAACGTGCGTGGGGAACTGGACATGACGTGGCGGAGCGCGCGAGCCCCGCGCCGTGTGTTCATGTTTCTACTATAAGATTGGCGGCAAGTCTATGGGAAAGCGAGAGTTATTCATCATCCTGGGGTTCGTGGCGGTCGGCACACTGGCGTTTCAGTTCACCGCGCCTCCGGCCACCGGCACCAGTTCCTTCTCGCTCGGCAGCTTCTTCAACAGGGCGCGCTCCGAAATGCGCGGCAATCCCGGCAGAGCCGTCAACGTCACGAAAGACTCGATTCCCGTACCCGCCGGTCTGCGGGAAGTGCGACTGATCAACATCAACGAAGCCGTCACCGTGGTCGGCGATTCAAAAACCACCATCGACTACGAGTTCTCTGTCACCTCCAACGGCCCCGATGACGCGGGCGCCATGGCGCTGGCCAAAGAAACGGTGCTCCAGCGCGACGATGTGGCGGAGTCGCTGGTGTTGAGGGCCAAGTTTCCCGACCCCGGGTCGCAGCGAGCCACCATCACCATGCACGTGCCCCCGGGGATGACGGTGAGGCTCGAAAGCAGTTCGGGCGCCAACGTCACCGCGGTCGCCGGGGTGCATCTGGAAGCGATGCGCGGCAAAGTGACACTGACTGACATCGCTGGCGGCGTCACGGGCGCGCACCAGGACGGCGACCTGACCATCGGCGGCGCCAAGTCCATCAAGCTGCGGCTGCTCCGATCGAAGAGCCGCCTGTCGAAGATCACCGACGGCCTCACGCTTGACGCGCGCGACGGGGATACCGAAGTGACGGAATCCGCTGGCGCGATGGAAGTGGACGAAATCCGGAACGAATTGACGGTGACCGGCCACCGAGGCTCCATCGCCGTGCGCGGCAACGACGGCCGCATCACCATTCGGCAACCCCAGGCCGACACCCGGGTGGACGTCAGGCGCGCCGAGGTGGAAGTGGAAATCAATCGCGTGGTGCCGCTCACGCTCATCACGTCGGAGGAACCGCTGCGGCTCATTCTGGAAGGCGCTCCGGCGTTCACGCTGGATGCGGCGGCGTCCAACGCGGCCATTCAGGCGGTGGATTTTGATTTGAAGCCGGAAATTTCGGAATCCGATGCGCGGCTGTCGCACGTGTTCGGCGCAAAGAACGATGCCAAGATCACGGTGCGCAACACACGCGGCGACATCATTCTCAGAAAAAAATAATTCGCAAAAAAATCGCGTCCAAAACGCGCACAAAGGCTTGACGCGCGGGGGTGGAAGCTCTACGCTTCACTTTCTTCGGACGCGCATGAACACACCTGTCGTACTTGAAACACAACTTCCCGGTTTGACCCTCCAGCGTCGAGGGAAAGTGCGCGATGTCTACGACCTCGGCGACACCCTCCTCATCGTCGCCACCGATCGCATTTCGGCGTTCGACTACGTGCTGGGTTCGGGCATTCCGGATAAAGGCAAGGTGCTCACGCAGTTGTCGGCGTTCTGGTTTGAGCGCATCGCGTCGCTGACGCCGCACCACCTTTTGTCGATTGACGTCAACGACTTCCCCTCCGTGACGAAGCCCCATCACGACATCCTGCGTGGCCGCACGATGTGGGTGCGCAAGACCGACCCCCTGCCGGTGGAGTGTGTGGCGCGTGGATATTTGTCGGGGTCGGGCCTGAAGGACTACATGAAGACCGGCGCGGTGTGTGGCGTGGCCCTCCCTGCCGGCCTGCACGACTCGGACGTGTTGCCGGAACCCATTTTTACGCCGGCCACCAAAGCCGAAACCGGTCACGACGAGAACATCAGTGAGGCCGAGGCCGCCAATATCCTTGGCGCCGACCGTGTGGCGCAGCTCAAGGCGCTGACGCTGGAAATCTATCGGTTGGGCGTGGCGCATGCCGCCAAGTGCGGCATCCTCATCGCCGATACGAAGTTCGAATTTGGCATCGCGCCAGGTGGTGAGCTGGTCCTGATCGACGAGGTGCTCACGCCCGACTCGTCGCGGTTCTGGCCCAAGAACCTGTATTCCCCGGGTCGCGCCCAGCTGAGCTTCGACAAGCAATTTGTGCGCGACTACCTGGAGCGCATCGGCTGGAACAAACAGCCACCCGTGCCTTCGCTGCCTGACGATGTGGTGGCGAGGACGAGGGAAAAGTACATGGAAGCCTACCGGGTCCTGACCGGCCGGGACCTGGAGGTCTGATGATCAAGGACGACCTCGATTCGCTGGTGCAGCACATGATCGACCGCGGCATCCTGTTCGACGATGCCCAGCGGGAGTTTGAGAAGATGTTCATCGCGCGGGCGCTCGCCAAGACCAACTACAACGTCTGCAAGGCGGCCAAAATCACCGGCCTGCACCGCAATACCCTGAGCCGCAAGATGACGGCGTACCGCATCAAACGCGCGAGCTAACGTCCCTGTAAAAAAACTATCGGCCCTGGCGTATCGTCAGATACCGCATGCCCCAGACAAGTACGCTCCGGTTTGGCACCCTCTTCGTCGGCCTGATCCTGGCTTCCGCGCAGCCCGGCGCCCGGGTGAGCCAGGACCCTGCAGTGGCGGACGTCGTGCGCATGGCCGGCGAGTACCACACGGACTACGTGAACAAGGTCTCGGGCGTGACACTGGAGGAGCAGTATCAGCTCATCGATATTACGGGCGGCAAGATGTCGTCGGCCGTGCGAATCGCCTCCGACGTGGTGCTCGTCAATCTCAACGGTGGAGTGGCGGCGTTGCGCGACCCGTACGCGGTGGACACCAAGCCGCTGCGCGAGCGGACGCCGCGCATCACTACCCTGCTGGCGGCGCCCGCCACGCCGACCTTGCGCGACTGGGAAACCGCCATCAGCTACCCGCCGCAAGGCGCCATGCACTTTGTGCTGGACCTGATTCTCAAGGTCAACGAGCCGACCACGGCGCTCAAATTCATCGCTCCGGCGTTGCACGGGGGCCTCACCTACAAGCTCGACGGCAAGCGCAAGATCAACAACGTGCCGACCGTGGGCCTCGGTTTCGACGAGCCCCCGGGGCAGGAGAAGAAATACCTCCTGGGCACTCGGGGCAATGCCCGGGCCTTCGGCCGGATCTGGGTGGACCCGGCCACAGGCGCGGTGCATGAAACCGAGTTGTGGATCGAGTCCAAGACCGAGACAGCCACAATCAAGGTCAAGTACGCCCCGAACACGGCCCTGAACCTGGTGTTGCCCACCGAGATGAACGACACCTACGAGGAGCGCGAAGCCGCCACGGGCCCCAGGGACTTCAACAACCGCAGCGGCAACTCCGGCCGCTCGGGCGCCCGCATCTCCTTCCAGGCGTCCGCGAAATACAGCAAGGCCACCTACTCCGCGATCGACTTGCGCACGCTCAAGAGATAGATCCGTCCCAAGTCCAGGGTCCAGAGTCCAGGGTTCAAGGAGCGCGCCTCCCGGCGCGGTCTGTTGGCTGCGCACGCCGAACTCTGGACTCTGGACCCTGGACTCTGGACCCGGCGCGCCGCGCTTGACGAGTTGCGGCGGCCTCCCGTAGACTTAGCAGTCGGACGCAGGGAGTGCTAACACTCAGGGAAGCTGAGTGCCAGTAACGCCCCCGCATTTTTTGTCTTCGAAAGGACACCCATGAACGTTAGACCTCTACACGATCGCGTCATCCTCCAGCGACTTGAGGAAGATGAACAGCGCATCGGCGGCATCATCATCCCCGACAGCGCCAAGGAAAAGCCCCAGCACGGCAAGGTCATCGCCGTCGGCAAAGGCAAAGTGGAAAAAGACGGCAAAGTGACGCCGCTTGACGTCAAGGCGGGCGACACCGTGCTGTTCGGCAAATACGCCGGGCAGGAAATCAAGGTGGACGGCCAGGAATACCTCATCATGCGCGAGGAAGAAATCCTCGGTGTGGTCGACGGTAAGGCCGCCAAGAAGTAACGGGATCCGAGGAGAAAACATTCATCATGGCAAAACAGATTATTTACGGTGAAGACGCACGGCAGGCGATTCTGCGCGGCGTCAACGGCCTGGCCGACGCGGTCAAGGTCACTCTCGGTCCCAAGGGCCGCAACGTCGTTATCGACAAAAAGTTCGGCTCCCCCACCATCACCAAGGACGGCGTGACCGTCGCCAAGGAAATCGACCTCAAGGACCCGCTCGAGAACATGGGCGCCCAGATGGTGCGTGAAGTGGCGAGCAAGACGTCGGACACGGCCGGTGACGGCACGACGACTGCCACGGTTCTCGCACAGGCGATCTTCCGCGAGGGCATCAAGATGGTAGTGGCCGGCGCCAACCCGATGGAACTCAAGCGCGGCATCGAAAAGGCCGTCGAGGCCATCGTCGCCGAGCTCAAGAAGATGTCGAAGCCGGTCAGCGGCGAGATGATCGGCCAGGTCGGCACGATCTCCGCGAACAGCGACGACACCATCGGCACGATCATCGCGCAGGCGATGGAGAAGGTGGGCAAGGACGGCGTCATCACGGTTGAGGAAGCGCGCTCCATGGAGACGTCACTCGACGTCGTCGAGGGCATGCAGTTCGACCGCGGTTACCTGTCGCCCTACTTCGTGACCGATCCCGAGCGCATGGAAGCCGTGCTTGAGAACCCGGTCATCCTCATCCACGAAAAGAAGATCTCGTCGATGAAGGACCTCCTGCCCCTGCTCGAGCAGGTGGCGCGTGGTGGCCGTCCGCTCATCATCATCGCGGAAGACGTGGATGGCGAAGCGCTGGCGACCCTCGTGGTCAACAAGCTGCGTGGCACGCTGCAGGTCGCGGCCGTCAAGGCCCCGGGCTTCGGTGATCGCCGCAAGGCCATGCTCGAGGACATCGCGATTCTGACGGGTGGCCGCGCCATCACGGAAGATCTCGGTATCAAGCTCGAGAACATCAAGATCGAGGACCTCGGCAAGGCGAAGAAGGTCACGATCGACAAGGACAACACGACCATCGTTGAGGGCTCGGGCACGCAGGGCGCCATCGAAGGCCGCGTGAAGCAGCTCCGCACGCAGGTTGAAGAGACCACGTCGGACTACGACCGCGAGAAGCTCCAGGAGCGCCTGGCGAAGCTGGTCGGCGGCGTGGCCGTCATCAAGGTCGGTGCCGCCACCGAAACCGAGATGAAGGAAAAGAAGGCACGCGTGGAAGACGCGATGCATGCGACGAAGGCAGCCGTGGAAGAAGGCATCGTTCCCGGCGGCGGCGTTGCGCTGCTGAAGTGCGCCAAGGTGCTGGACGGTCTGAAGCTCGAGGGTGATCAGAAGGTGGGCGCGGACATCGTGCGTCGCGCCATCGAAGCCCCGATGCGCTGGATCGCGACCAACGCGGGCGTCGAAGGCTCGATCATCGTGCAGAAGGTCAAGGAAGGCAAGAGCGACAACTACGGCTACAACGCGGCGACCGACGTCTACGAAGACATGGTCAAGGCCGGCGTCATCGACCCCACGAAGGTGGTGCGCTCCGCGCTGCAGAACGCGTCCTCGATCGCTTCCCTGCTGCTCACGACCGAAGCCATGGTCTCGGAGATTCCTGAAGACAAGAAGGAAGCTCCGGCCGGCGGCGGCCCTGGCGGCGGCATGGGCGGGATGTACTAAGTCCCGCGTCCAGGGTCCTGAGTCCAGGGTCCTAAACGCAGGGCGTGACTTTAGCCGCGCCAACTGCAAGAACGTAGCTCGGCCTGTTCCTCAAGGACGAGAGACACACAACGGGCCCGGTGGCGAAAGCTGCCGGGCCTTTTTTTGTGCCCGGACGGGAAAACACTTGGCCTAGGCGTGACCAACCCTGTCAGAACAATGGACTACAATCCCCCTACGAAATCACTCATTGGCTTTGGATTGGTGACACAAACAGGCCTCACGACCGCTTCGCACTTTGCCCTCGATGGGGCCCTGCCTCTGAAATCAACCCGTGCTCGCCAGAGTGCGTTTCATTCCCGGCGACGCTTCGGAATTTCGAGGGTGGATGTCGATTTGATGAGCCACGTACCGATTGTCCGGGACAGCTTCTCGGTCTCTGTCCGCGTGATGGCACATTCCCAAACCGTTGCGACCCGCCAGCCGAGCTGTCTCAGTTTCGCTTCGTTCCGCCGGTCGCGTGCGACATTCTGCTTGAACTTCTGTTGCCAGAATCTGCGGTTGGATGAAGGCGTTGCGGCGCGAACACAGCCCAGATGCCGATGCCAGAAACAGCCCTGCACGAACACAACGGCGCGATACTTGGAAAAAGCCAAGTCAGGCTTGCCTGGCAGGCTCTTCACGTTCAATCGGTATCTGAACCCTGCTCGGTGCATTGCTGCCCTGAGAATGCGTTCCGGGAGTGTGTCGCGTCCACGAATTCCTGCCATCATCCGTGACCGAGTCACCACATCGACAATATCGGCCAATTCCTGCCCTCCGTCTTCGTGTCGCTGTGCACCAATCGAAAACTAGATGAAGAATCGTATCGCCGTTGTTGATCTTTTTGCCGGGCCCGGGGGACTTGCCGAGGGGTTCTCTGCCGTGGAAACTTCGAACGGCTTTCGCCCGTTCAGGGTGGCCTTGTCCATCGAAAAGGACTCAGCGGCACATTCGACTCTCCTCCTCAGAACATTCCTGAGACAGTTCGAGTCAGGATTCCCGAACGAGTACTATTCGGCCCTCAAGAATTGTGCTGAAGAACCCAGATGGGCTGAGCTCTATCCTGTCCAGTGGGACGCTGCTCTTCGGGAGGCCAGACAGATCGAACTTGGCTCACCTGCAGCGCGGAAAGAGATCCCCCCTCTCCTCGCTCAAATCAAGAGAACCAGTGGAGGCAACACAGTCTTGATCGGAGGCCCGCCCTGCCAAGCGTACTCCCTCGTTGGCAGGGCTCGAAACAAGGGCATCAAGGACTACATTCCCGAGGAAGATCACAGGCATTTTCTGTACAAGGAATACCTGCGCATTCTCCGCCAGCTGGAGCCACTCGCATTCGTCATGGAGAATGTCAAGGGCTTCCTGTCGGCTTCCATTGGAGGGGACAAGATATTCACGCAGGTGCTCGCGGACCTCCGATCTGTGCGCGGTCACGGTGGCTATGAACTCTTTGCCCTTTCCGCCGACGAGAAGTCAGCATTTCAGGCTCCTGCCGTGTTACAGCCGTCGGACTTCATAGTCCGCGCAGAATACTTCGGAATCCCACAGGCCCGTCATCGGGTGATTGTCGTCGGAATCCGCGGAGACATTGCGGCGGCCAGCAAATTGCAGGGTAAGCGAATCACGCTCCCGACCGGCCCACGCGCGACACTCAGTCACGTTTTGGATGGAATGCCCAAGCTTCGCAGCGCCTTGAGCAAAGACGACTCGCCTGCAGCGTGGACAAACGCCGTCAGAGAGGCTGCAGTCATGCTCAGCGGGCTCGTACCCGCCAGATTCAACACACCGCAACTCAAGGCCTACAAGACCCGCCTGCGCCAGGTGATCGCCACACTTCGAGTGAGGTCTAACCTCCCTCGCTTCGAGGGCCGGCCCGCAGGGGTCGCGACCGATTGTCCAAAGGACCTGAAAGCCTGGCTACGAGATCCTAGAGTCTCCCATCTCTCCAACCATGGAGCTCGTTCGCACATGGCTTCAGACTTGGCACGCTACCTTTTTGCTGGTGTCTATTCTGAGATTCTCGGCTCCTCGCCAAAGGCCGAAGACTTCCCGGATGCCTTGGCACCTGCCCACAAGAACTGGAAAAGTGGCAAGTTCCGTGATCGATTCACTGTGCAGACTCGTGAACATCCTTCGTCGACGATCACGAGCCATATTTCGAAGGACGGCCACTTCTTCATCCACCCCGATCCTGAGCAGTGCAGGAGCCTGACCGTTCGCGAGGCAGCGAGACTTCAGACATTTCCGGACAACTATGTCTTCAAGGGCAACCGTACCGAACAATTCGTGCAGGTCGGAAACGCGGTTCCTCCCTACCTCGCTCGTCAAATCGGCGACGTCGTCTACAGAATGATCAAGGAACACGCGACCCACGGCGGGACGCCTGACCGGCACAAGACACGGGTATCTCGATGACGACACCTCCGAGCGTGGACCAATCCTTTCGCCCAGAGCGCGTCGCTCCACACGCTTCATTTCTCATCGAAAGCATGCGGGACATTGGCTACTCGCTCGAGAGCGCGCTGGCGGATATAGTCGACAACTCGATTGCGGCGGGCGCCACCGAGATTCGATTGTTCGCCGACACAACCAGTCCCTCACCGCGGATCGCCTTTCTCGACAACGGTCACGGAATGACCCAAGACGAACTCTTGACCGCCATGCGGGCAGGTGCCAAGAACCCCCTTGATTCAAGACCTCCTGATGATTTGGGCCGTTTTGGCTTGGGCCTGAAGACGGCGTCCTTTTCTCAGTGCCGTCGCCTGACTGTGATGTCCAAACAGGATGAGCAGATCGCCGTTGCCTGCTGGGACCTCGACTACGTTGCTGCAGTCAACGACTGGATCGTCCAAGTTCCATTCGACACCGCGGATATTCCGTGGTCTGACGACATCGGCTCCACCGGGACTCTCGTCCTCTGGGAGCAGCTTGACCGCCTGATCGAGACCGAACCTACCGACGACTCGCGCAAGCACCTAACCCTTCAGCTGGATGCAGCCATTGATCATTTGGAGCTTGTCTTTCACAGGTTCCTGGCAGGCGAGCGAGGGCTTCAGAAGGTGTCCATCTCCATCAACGGACGCAGCCTGAATTCATTCGACCCTTTTCACGCATCCCATCCCGCCACCATGGCCAGCCCACTTGAGCAGATCCGCTTCAAGAACCACACGATCCAAGTCAGGGCGTTCACGCTCCCCCACCATTCGAAAGTCACCTCCAACGAATGGGAACGCCACGCAGGTCGCGCGGGGTACATCCGGAATCAAGGGTTCTACGTCTATCGGGCCAAGCGATTGATAATTCATGGGACATGGTTCGGGCTTGCCCGCCTGACGCCGATCACTCAACTGGCCCGCGTCCGGATCGATATGCCCAACCAGCTGGACAAGGAATGGCAAATCGACGTGCGCAAGTCATCCGCCCAACTTCCCCGTCACGTCCGTGACCGTCTGCGCCAGATTATCGACCATGTGTTTTCAGGCTCGAAGAACGTCTACACGAGCAAGGGGCATCGATTGGTCAGTCCCAATCCCGTTCCTGTCTGGAGGCGGGTCCAAGCCAAAGGAACGATTCGGTACGAAATTAACGCCGACCATCCACTCGTTCTGAATGCCACCAAGGGCCTTCGTCCTGAGGACACAAAGAAGATCCGGGGCCTTCTGGAGTTCGTGTCGGCGGGCCTTCCGGTCGACGCCCTCTTCGCCGATGTCGGAACTCAGCCGGATCAGGTGGCCAACTCCGTTCTGTCAGACGATGCGTTTCACCTCGCGTTCGACGCAACATACTCGCACTTGCGGAGCCACAAATTTTCGGCCGATGAGATCAGGACCGTCCTGAAAGCGTTGGAACCGTTCCGTTCACACTGGCAAGCAGTAGAACAACTGCTCCAGCCAATTGAGCCCGAGGCCAACGAGAATGAGTGAAGGACTTCAGTCAATTGAAACGATGGTGGCGGCCTTGCTCGCGAAGGAGCCACTGCCTACGCCTACTCGAATTCGCGAACTGATCGCGATGCTGCGGGCGCTGCCCATGGGAACCGCAGTGTCAGACGAGGCCGCGGAAGAGCTCGCCAAGGTCTTCGAGTCGCGGCACGGCGTAACCATGGAAATCGGGTCCGTTTTGACGGACTCCGACTACGAACCTTGGCTCGACTCCGTCAGGGCGAGCATTGAACCCTACTACTGGCAGCGGTACCGGGACCTGTTGTCGCAGAAGCACATGTCCGGCCAAGTGCTTGCAACCATGGACCAAGTTACGGACCGTGTACTGGGCCTTCTCGAGAACCCGGCACGCAAAGGGCATTGGGATCGACGCGGCATGGTGGTCGGCCACGTACAGTCCGGCAAGACCGCGAACTACTTGGGGCTTCTTTGCAAGGCCGCCGACGCAGGGTATCGCCTGATTGTAGTTATTGCAGGAGTCCACAACAATCTGCGAAACCAGACACAGGAACGAGTTGATGAGGGGTTCGTCGGACGGGACAGTGCTCGGCTGTCCGCCGCCGGACCTGAGCAGATCATTGGCGTCGGAAGGATTGACAGCACTAGGCGACCCGTAACTTTCACCACGTCCAAGCGGGACTTCAATAAGGTGGTAGCCACCGGTGTCGGAGTTCCATTGCAGAATTTGACCGAGCCCGCAGTGTTTGTCATCAAGAAACAAGCCAATACACTGAAAAACCTGATCGAGTGGTTGCGGGAACACAGCGCTCGACAAGGCGGGCGCTCAGTGAGCGCCCCCATGTTGCTGATCGATGACGAGGCCGACAACGCGTCGATCAATATCAAGCACGGAGCGGGAGAGGTCGCCAGGATTAACGGGCTTATTCGAGACCTTCTCAATACATTCGATCGTAGTTGCTACGTTGGCTACACCGCCACGCCCTTCGCCAATATCTTCATCGACCCTGACACGGACGATGAAATGCGCGGGGCCGATCTCTTCCCGAAGGACTTCATTGTCAGTTTGGATCCGCCGACCAACTATTTTGGGCCTCAGCGCGTTTTTTTGAACGAGAGCGAGACATTCGTCCGCTTCATTGAGGACAACGAGCCCTGTCTCCCGATGAAGCACTCAACTTCTTTCCAAGTCACGTGCCTTCCCGAGAGCCTCCGAACTGCCGTCAGAGCTTTCATAGTAGCGCGAGCGATTCGGCTGGCGCGAGGGCACACCACTGCTCACTGTTCCATGCTCGTCAATGCCTCTGTAAAGAACAACGTTCAGCGACAGCTGCGCAACGAACTCCACACATTCCTGGAATCCGTGAAGGCCAGCGCTCGAATGTACGCGGCCCTGCCCGCCGGCGAGGCTCTGCGGGACCCGGAACTGAGCGCGCTTCATGAGGTCTGGAGGAAGGAGTACGCGGGCATCGACGGCCTTCTCTGGCCCGACATTCAGAACCAACTCGTCTCAGTGGTGGCACCGATAAGAACGGTTTTAATCAACAGCCAGTCGACCGATGAATTGGACTACTCCCGGCACGCGCGAACCGGCTTGAACGTTATCGCAGTCGGCGGATTCTCGCTTTCGCGTGGCCTGACGTTGGAGGGCCTCGTAACGAGCTATTTCCTCCGGAACTCGATGATGTACGACACGTTGATGCAGATGGGCCGATGGTTCGGCTATCGCGCCGGGTACGACGATTTGTGCCGGATCTGGATGCCCGAGGACGCGGCCGGCTGGTACACCCACATCGCTGAGGCGGTCGAAGAACTTCGGGAGGCGCGCCGGGTCATGCAAGCGGCCAACGCGACGCCAGAACAATTCGGGCTCAAGGTGAGGAGTCACCCTGAGACACTCATCGTGACCGCTCGAAACAAGATGGGCTCCGGTGAGAAGCTCGTAGTTTCGATCGGACTCAGTGCGCGATTCGCCGAGACCGCGACTCTGCGGTCCGACGCCGACAGCTTGCGTGAAAACCGTGCCGCAGCCCAGCGCCTGGTCGCAAACCTTGCGGCGGCGGGGCCACGTCTCTCGGACGTTCCACTAGGTGACGGTGGCTACCTGATGAAGGAAGTCGATTGTGGCCCGGTCCTCGAATTCATTTCCCAGTTCAGAAACCACCCGGGGTCGATGCTAACGGAACCCGGGCCGATTCGCCGATATGTCGAGGAACGCAGGCACTCAGAACTTGCAACCTGGGATGTTCTTTTCGCCAGTCTTCAGCAGCCAGATCCCTTGGGGCGCACCGACACATCACTGGGTGTTGCGGTTCACTGCCAACGGAGGAGCGAGGGCCGGAAGGACAAGGACACGCTCCGAATTACCAAGAAGCATCGGGTGGCATCGAGGGGCGCTGAACGAGCTGGACTGACAATGAAGCTGCTTGATGAGGCGCAGACTCTCTATAAGAAGCATTCCCCGACGGGAACGAATATCCCAGACCTCTACTACAGACATGTCAGGGAACGCCCCCTTCTGATCGTGCACCTGCTAATTATTGGCGAGCGCGACGTCATCTTGCGTGATGCCGAACCGGTGGTGGCTTGGAGCATCAGCTTCCCCAAGACAACGCTGGAAGAGACGCGGGTCGAATACGTCGTCAACAACACATGGTGGCGAGAGAACTACGGTCCGGATGAGAACGATGACGAGGACATGGGAGGTGACCTTGATTGATAACCCTTGGGACGGACTTCCTCCAGCGGCCGCTGCATCCGGACTAAGCGCCAGAAGAGTAGACCTCGCCAGCCCCTACGGATTTTTTTGGGCGCGCGGTGCTGACAGACATTGTCTCCTCCTGTTGAAACATCCGGCGGATGCCTCACCGAAAGACCGCCTTCCAAAGCTGAAGGGAATCGACATCGAGGTTGCCGCCAGCGATGAACCCGGAACAGCAGTATTGGTGCTCCGACTCGTCCAAGCGGCCCATCGAGACGTGTTCTACCGGCTCTGCTTGGACATCGTTGAAACCACGAAGACGGCCTTGTCGTACGACGAGGCAGTATCTGTAGCGGTAGCGAGAACTTGGCGATGGCATCACTTGCTGAGAGGCGGCACCGATGGTCGGCTTTCACTCGAAGAGCAGAAGGGCCTGATCGGGGAACTAACCCTGCTGCGACGCCTGACGGACCAATTGTCGATATCTGATGCACTAGCCGCATGGCGAGGGCCACTCGGTGCTCCAAAGGACTTCGAGGTTGGCCGGGTCGCAGTGGAAGTTAAGGCTCGTCGAGGCGCAGCGAGGCCCTTCATCGCCATTTCTTCTGAGCATCAGTTGGACGCCTCCGGGGTCGATGCGCTTCTGTTGAACGTTCTCGAAATAGATCTGGCACCGGTCGATGGAACGAGTGGACGGAGCCTCACTGACCTTGCCGAGCGGCAACGCCGCGACATCCAGACCCAGTCTCCATCCGCCGAAGGGGTCTTTGACAGCCTGCTGACATCGGCTGGCTTTCGCTGGGCCGATGACTACTCCGATGCCCGATGGGTGATCGGGCTCAGCCACTTCTATCAGGTGTCAGAGGGATTCCCGGCGCTTGCGCCCTCCCAACTCCGCCCTGGCGTGGTGGACGTCCGATACTCTGTTGCCTTGGAGCACTGCGAACCCTTCAGGGTCCCTGAGGGATCATTTGGTGCGCTGATTGAGGGCCAGGTTCAATGAGCGACGAACTTGACGGATTCCACCGCGACTTTTTCCAGGGCGTGATGTCCTTGGCCCAAGGCAACGACAAATGGACGGAGGATGCGTTTTTCGAGACGTTCACCGAGTATTTGATTTCTGCCGGAGAGCTTGACACGGCCGACCGTACTCTCTACTCCCCTGAGCGACGCGGTATTCGCGTTGACGGTTACGGGGGCGACCCTCTCGATTCTGACGGCGTACTGAGCTTGATTGTGGCCGACTTCCGCACGGCTCCCGACCTCGAAACGCTAACTGCGACGGAAATGAATGCCCTCTTTCGACGCGTTGAGACGTTCGTCACGAAGGCACTTGACCCATCCTTCAGATCTGGGCTCGAAGAAACGGACCCTGGCTTCGGCCTCGCCGATCTCATTGCTACCCGATGGTCGACACTCTCCAAGATTCGCATCTTCCTCGTGACCAACCGGATCCTCAGTTCACGTGTGGATGGCAGACCTGCGGGTGAAATCAAGGGCGTTCCCGTTGCGTACAGTGTTTGGGACATCGGTCGCCTGTTTCGGTTCGTCGGATCCGGCGAACGAGAGGAACTCGTTGTTAACCTCGAAGAAGATTTCGGTGGTGTCCTGCCGGCGCTCCCGGCACACCTCGATGGTGCCGGGTACGAGGCGTACCTACTAGTTATTCCAGGTGAGCAGCTCGCCTCCATCTATGACCGATGGGGCGCCAGACTTCTTGAGCAGAACGTCCGCGTCTTCCTCCAGGCACGGGGTGGGGTCAACAAGGGAATTCGCAACACGCTCGAAAATGACCCAGAGATGTTCTTCGCCTACAACAACGGGATAACAGCGACCGCCGACCGGATCGACACGCGAGTCGACGACCAAGGCCTGGTTGCAGTGTCCCTCCGGAATCTGCAGATCGTGAACGGAGGACAGACGACTGCGTCCGTTCACGCAGCGAGCAGGAAGAGGGTGGATCTCTCGCGAGTCTTTGTCCAGATGAAGTTGTCAATCATCGAGGCCTCGAGGGCGATGGAGGTTGTTCCGAAGATCTCCGAGTACGCAAATACGCAGAACCGTGTCAACGCCGCAGATTTTTTCGCCAACCATCCGTTCCATATCCGGATAGAAGAGTTTTCTCGTCGCCTCTATGCGCCGTCCCCCGAAGGTGCCTTTCGGCAGACGAAGTGGTTTTACGAACGGGCGCGGGGCCAGTTCCTCGATGCGCGCGGCCGCCTGAGTGAGGCCCAGCGGAAGAAGTTCGACTCCGAATACCCGAAATCTCAGCTGATCACCAAGACTGACCTTGCGAAGTTCATTACCGCTTGGAATGGGCAACCCCACGTCGTCAGCACCGGCTCACAGAAGAATTTTGCAGAGTTCGCGAAGGTCGTCGGCGCCGCGTGGGAAAAGAATCAGGACGACTTCAACGAGGCCTTCTATCGGCGCGCAGTCGCTCAGGCGATTGTGTTCCGGGAGACCGAGCGGCTCATCTCGCAACAACCATGGTACAAGGGCGGCGGCATTCGTTCCCGTGTGGCCCCCTACGCTCTGGCGAAGGTGTCATTTGATGCCGCGGAGAAAGGGCGGTTCGTGGATTTGGAAGGGGTGTGGCAGGCACAGGGACTGCCCCCACGGCTGAAGGAGGCGCTGACTGCGGCCTGCCAGGCGGCTCATGGGGTCATTGCTGGAGTCAACACCGAAATCCCAAATCCCCTCGAGTGGGCGAAGAAGCAGGCATGCTGGAAGCAGGTCCAGTCTCTCAAGGTGGACTGGCCGAAAGGCTGGCTCGGGTCCCTGCTCACCAAGGAAGACCAGCAAGTCGCAAAGCAGGCGGCCGTCAAAGATCAGATTGTTCTCAACGGCATCCAGGCGCAGACCGCCGTGGTGAATGCGGGCCGGGAGTTCTGGTTGGCTGCGATCGCTTGGGCCAAGTCACGCCAACTCCTCTCCCCGACCGAACTGAGTATTCTGGAGGTCGCTGCGAACAAGCTCCCGTCAGAAAAGCAGAGCCTCAGGGCAATTGAAGCCTTGCGGACGCTTCATGTGGAGGGATTTACCGAGGGGCATAGCTTGGTCAACAAGCAGTAGCTGCTGTCTCCACAATGCACCATTCTCTCTGGTTCCAGCTGGTCGAAAGACACCCGCAGGCCACTGCACCAGTCGACGGCGTTCATTCGACCGGGACTAAGCTTCGCAGGAACACCGATGCTAGAGCCATCAGTCCGTAGACGATGGTTGGCTCGGTTTTCAAAAACGACTTCGCAAACCGCTCGGAACGAGGAGCCGACTGGCCGTAATGATTCGTTAGATCATAGATAGACATTTCTGGACTGCTGTCAGGCAGATTCAGCCAATCTCGGAGCGCCCGATAGCGCACAACGTATTTGTACCAGTACTCATGCCTGACAAGTCCCTCGAACAGCCAGAAGACGACGCACGCTAACGCCGCCAAACCAGCAAGGTCAGGCCTATTCGATGAGAAGGCGAATCCTTGGGCCGCCAACCAAATAGTGACAAACCAGTTTCGAGTCTGAAAAATAAGCGAGTCGTACTTATCAAACGTTCCTTGGATCAGTTCCATCTCCAGCAAGAGGACTTCAAAACGCTGTGCTTTAGTTGGTCGGTCAACTCCGCTCTCCGACCTTCTCCTAGAACCGGTCACCGAACGCCTCCCCCGTCGTCGATTCTTCGGAGGAGGCGGTAAAGCTCGATCACAGCCCAAACGCGTTTGAACACAGAAAGATCTTGATAGCTAACAATCTTTACCAAGTCCCACACGGTTCCCAGCTGGTACGACAGAGTGAGACTTGGGGCCTCAGCAGGATCACTTTCCGTCAGGAACAGCTGGTACACTTGATCGCAACACGACGCGGCCGGACAGAGCTGACCGTCTCTCCTGTTCACACCGACTTCCGCGACTCTATCAGCCAACCACAATTGCACGGCGCCAGGCAGATACTCGCGACGAGAACTGTAGTCCACCGTCCTTAACCGCAGCATTAGAGACAATCTCGACAAGTCATATCCGACTGGCCAAGGTCGCAGGCGGGCGAGGTCAATTAGCACCACGCGCCCATCCTTCCTGAGCATGACATTTCTAGGATTCATATCGCCATGTTGAACCGCAGTTCGAACGGTTGTACGCAACATCTCCCAGTCAGCCCAATTGACAATATGCGTGAGTAAGGCGGACACAACTTCATCGGGGCCCTCCACTACTCCATCCATCATCCCTTCTTCGCGCATGGCCTCCCAAAGCGTTTGAAGAAACGCAGCTGAGGTCTCGAAGCGGCTGATGTCTAGTGCTGTCAGTCTGAAATGGTCCCCTGCTGCCGACAGACCGCAGGCAGCTAAGTCAGCCCCTCGTACTTGCGTGCACAATTCCGCCACTGGCCGGACGAGCGCAGCCGGATCCGCGCTCGTCAACACCGCGTCAAGTAGAGACGTTCCATCAACGTGAGCCTGCCGATAATAGACTCCACTCTCGCGCAAATGAACCTTCTCTGGATTCAGGCTCCCCAATATTCCGTTGAGATGCCCCAACTCCTTTAGATAGCGATTCGGTGCCTCGATCTCGTCCTGAATGGTTGCGTCCGCCTTCGCCAATTTCACGATCACGGATTTTCTGGTTCCCTCGCCGCTTGAGAGCAGCAACATAAAGGCGCCGGAATACCCGCTACTGAGCGCCCGAACGGTGATGTCTTCCCATCCACTCGCTTCGTTCGCAATGATCTCCGTGAGTTCATCCTCGCCAAACGCTGCGAAAAACAATCTCATTCCAAGCGAATCGACGACGCGCACGCCACCCTTTGGGAAGAGTCGCTGGGAACGTTGCCCAATCGCCCTTGCTATCGTTCGCCTTACGTACTCAATCCGTTGCTCGCGTCGAAGTGGATCGATCTCAGCCTTATCAATCATCCCGTTGAACGTCGCTCGATAGTCCGGCACTAGCTTGGCCCTCGACCCCCACCGCGTATAAGCCACAATCGTCCACGCTGGCTTCATTATTCGCAAACGGCTACCCTTCTCAACACCGCGGAGCACGTCGTGATAATCGGCCTCCTGCAAGGCCAAGTCCATGCAGACAAGTACATCGTCGTCCTGAATCTTCGAGACAAAAGCTGGCACCTCTGACCAGTCAGAAAACACTGAGTGTTCGCCCTGATCAGGAAGAATCGTCGAACCGGGGAACGCTTCACGAATCAAATCGACCAGCAAGAGATAGTCGTCCTGTTTATCTTCGATAATAACTATCGTCATTGGCATACGCGATTCTCAATCCAGCTCAAGCGGCCACACGTTATCAAACTCTACTGACGCGGAATATGTCATCCCAACATCTACCGCCGCATCATGGCGGAAACGAATGTTGAACTGGTCGCACAGACGCTTTGCCAATTCCTGGCTTCTGCCAGTTCCTGCCGCCTTCCTGGGTCCTGCCGTGTCGCTGAACTTAAGCTTCAGCGACGGGTTGGCGCCTATGCTTCCTAAAGCGAATTCCACTTTCAAGCTGTTTTTTTTGCCATGCCGACGCATGTCCCGCGACCAAAAGGTCGCAGAGCCTACTCACCACATCTCTCGGGAACGGCGCGACAACGAGCAAATGTTTGGTGCCTGGTTCACCGCGATCCCAGCTGACCTCGACGTCTTCACCCTCTGCCGCTATCCGAGTAACGATCTCGAACGGCAGTGAAAAAAACCTCGGCAACATGACCTCAAGACTCAACTGTTCCTGCGACCTGAATTCACGGGAAAGAACAACCTCCGTGGAGCGCACCAACGTCCGCCCCCGGAACGCTGACCACAGCTGCCCAAGACTCTCTGCCCCTGCTTGTCCTACAGCAGCAGCAGTAAGCGTTGACAATGCACTCTCGAGTCGGCCGAGGTCAGTTTTGAGCGAAAACAACAATGTCGAGAGCGCTTCTATATGCTGCGGGGACTTCCGCCTAGCCCAGTAGATCAGCCCCTCCACACCAGGTACCACCTCAGTGTAGGCAATGCGCATGGCGTCATTCAGTATCTGCCTTACCTCATCTCCGCGCCGTGCGTCTCTCAAGGACGCGCGAGACTCTTGCCACGTTGTCACCCTGTTGAACGCTGCCAATCCTCGTCCGTGATACGACATGTGGGCGATGACAGTTAGAAGATACTTACGAGCATCGTGGTCATTTGTAATGCTGGGCAGTACCAGCGAACGACTGAAGCTCCTGAGACTGGTGGCAAAATAATGCAAATTTGTCCCCGCAACCGCGTCGACCTCGCGTGCTTGCGCGGCTACCACAGCGGGCTCACACGCGGTCCAGAGATCGGGCTCATTATTTAGCGCAAGGAGCAGGCTGATAGCCGTGACGGTAAGTACGCGACTAGAAGCTATCGAAGGCAGGACTGAAGGAAGGGCCTTGATCAGGCGGCGCTGAACAGCGAGAACGAATAGAGCGTCACTTCGTACCGACTCGTCCTCAACCTTCGACAACACGCGAGCCGCAAGTTCGGCTACGTCTCGCTGGACCTCGCTTCTAATTAACGGCGATGTCAGCAGCTCCGGCTCGGTCGCAAAGAGTACCACCAGCGACTGGTCTTCGGCCTTGCACCGGTGCAGAAGCGAATCCAGAAGCACCCCGATCACGCCAGCAGTGTGGTTTTGCAAGGCCAGCAAGTGTCTGATGGCGATTGCGTCTGCGGACAAAGGAGCCTGGCTTGAGGGCCCAACCGCGAATGGATGCTGCAGCCCGCCGGTATGCGACTCGCCGAGAATCAGCCGTTTCCGCAGTCTCTCGCCGAACGCACGGAGCTCGTCGTCGAGCTGGGACACCACTCGCACGACTCTCGTCACGTGTCTGTAGTAGCCCGTCCTGTCAAAGGCGTCAGATGACGGAACGGGGAGACGGAACAGCGGCACGAACGAGAATTGGACAAGAGCCGCACCGGAAGACACTTGGGAACACAACTCTGAAAAGAACAACTCCTCAGTTGGCTCGAAGCGACTCACCAGAGGCACCACAATGACTTGACTCGGGCCGGGCGTTTTCCGCTGCCAGAGAGTGCGAAGCAAAAAGCGTCTCATCGACTCACCGGTTACAGTCGCATCGTCGAGATAGACGATGGTGCTGTGCTCCCACGTTACGCCCGCAGAACCGAAAAGACGGGACGGACGGACCTCGACCAGTCCTTCCAAATGGTCCAATCCTTGAACGCCTTCTTCATAGTCAAGACTCTGGTCCTGTGGCAACAGAAGGTGGAATATGCGTCCTATTGGAACGGAGTCCTGATCGTACGCCAAGCTTGCCACGGACTGAATTAGCCCCGTTGCGGCGGCAGTGACACGAGTGACAAATACTATGTCTCGGATCGTCGTTCCTTGCGTGACTAGCTGTGCGGCGATCTCAGCCCAACACCAAGCCGCCACTTTCGGAGTGTGTTCTCGAACAAGCGAAGCGGTGTCCAAGCTTAGGGCGTGAACTCGCTGTCCCAAATGATGAAGCCCATGTCGAAACAGCACCGGATGAGATCGAACGAACCGCTCCCGATCCGCGTTTACTCCAATGCTAAAACTCTGGGTCCACTTGTGGTCTACCGGTACGTTCGTTGCGGGATCAAGCGTCACAATTTTCGCATTACTTGAAGCAATATCCGTAGTGACCTCGCCGGGATCGAACGGCACAGAGACTAAGGCCCTTACGGCATGGCTCAGGCGACGCGGACCATGTTGGAGCTCCACAACTCCTATCGCCGCGAGGCAATTCTCGCCTCTGGTCATTGCGAGTGCGTCCAATCGTCTCCCGCCGCTGACTATATCGCTGAAGAGCACATGTGGCCTTTTCAGAGAATCGAGCGAGTCGTCTGAGAGTAGGCGAATCTCGAACGTCCGCTCCTGCTCCTGCAGCAGAACATGGGCGATGAAATACGCGGCCCGGGAAACGGCGACTATCTGAGGTTCTGGGCCTTTGGGTCGGTGGCGATCTAACTCTTGAACAAGAAGACGTCCCAAGGACGCGCACAAGAGCTCGTTGGAATGAAGGAGCCGAAGGACCGTAGCAAAGTTCCGGACCAATCTTCCATGCTCAGTTCGGACGAGCGTGTTCTTGCGATGAAACACCCACTGGTCCCTATTTGAAGACTGCCATTGATCGAACGCTAGGCGGATCGTGCGCGCGAATACATCGTCGGGCACGAACGAGCCGAATGGAACTAACCGCAAGACGCCATCGGCAATTTTTAGATATGGGCCGTACGTAGAGCGTAGGTCACGGGCATAGTCGGCTGTCCGATCAGCGCCGATCGGGCCAAACCCCGTGCGCTCGAGTTGTTCAAGGAGGGGTCGGGCGTGCTCTGGCACGGTGCCCGCGAATCTCCACGAAACCGTCTGGGAAACGGACTCAAGGATTCCAACGAGGCGCGGCATCCCCTCCTCCTCGTTTCCGGTAAGTCTAATCGCCTTCAGTTCGTCGTTGGCATCTACTGGAAGCCGTGCTCCTAGGACCACGGGAATTACATTCGGCGGAAGTCTCATAATTACGCTTCGCAGGGCCGCGCCTGTATCGAACGTTACGAACGGAGCGGCCACTGCCGCAACCTTTGGCAGGGGTTCAGGGCGGACTTCGGCCAATCGCATCGATGACAGCACCGAGTGGAATCGGAGGGGTGGATGTTGGGTCGTCCCTGAAGTGTTACTTCGAGCGCCCTTCAATGGCCGCGCTGCAGGTACGATCGGAATCCGCAAGACGACACACGTTCCTGGGAACTCACGGGCCCCTCGTAGTGGTGCGGTGAGGGCTAGTGCGCGGCCCCTTTGGAACATGTATCCCGTGCGGGCCTGTCCGGACCTGGCGATCAGGCCTCCATCAAGACCCGCAGTGGCATTCAGCGCTCGGTGCAGCCCTCGCCAGTTAAGCTTCGCAATTTCGTCGGGGTGGTCCTCGGGCGCTTTGCGGGTCGAATTGTGCTCAAACGCCCACAATGCGATGTCATGGTGAATTCTCGCGCGGAGGGCTTCGGAGGCTGAGCTGCCGAGTGCTATGGGCTTGATATCCGCAAATCGCCCAGCGCTTGCGCGGGCGTATGAGCGCCAGAGTGTCGATGCGATGTTGTACCCACAGTCTGCGATGGCGAGCTCGAGCACCATTGCGCTCTCAATGTTCCGTAGCTCATTCATCCATTGAAGTTCCTCGGAAGTAATGTAAGCGTCCTTCGGAAATATGCGACGCGCAGGAACCGGCGTCATCGTCAGAGCGCCAAAAGCGTACTTAGGCCTGCCGTCGCGATAAGCATGCTGCAGAATATTGAGGAGTGCCTCGGTAGCGACGCGTTGTGCGGCGGATGACACCTCTCGGGTGTTCTGCTGCCCACGAGTGTGGAGCACTCGAAAGACTTGCTCCCCGACAAGACGGCCTATCCGTTCTGTGACTCCTGGGCCGTCAACCTCCAATCGCCACAACGCACCAGACGCACCGTCCCGGTGCTCAACAGTGGCCAACGTCGGCGCGGCCCATGAATCAGTCTCAACCTGGTCTAACCTAAGTCCATCGACGATTTGATCTGCAAGCTTGCTGTCTCTCTGAATAGAGACCTCGAACGGAGCGACTTGCCTGAAGGCGCCAGCAAATGCTGCAAGAGACACCGCTCCCTCAGCGCTGGCGAAATCAAGCTCGGTAAGGACTACGCGAGGTATCCTCCTAGCCGGGACAATCTCCCAAGCCAAATGGTGCGCGTCCCCAGTCCCCGCCGCTGCCGGTCTAAAGAGCTGTCTCGGCAGAATCTGCTCGAACGACTGAAGTGTCAGACCGCCCCTGTGGAAATAGCTCTCGCTGGTCGGCATCGCGGGTCGGATGTTACATGATCGTCTCTTGCAGGGCCTAACTCATGAGCCAACTTGGCCGACCACGACCGCCACGGTCCTCGAGCGGGCGATTTTCCGCGAAGGCATCAAGATGGTCGGGCCGGGCGCGAACCCGGTCATCCTCATCCACGAAAAGAAGATCTCGTCGATGAAGGACCTCCTGCCCCTGCTCGAGCAGGTGGCGCGTGGTGGCCGTCCGCTCATCATCATCGCGGAAGACGTGGATGGCGAAGCGCTGGCGACCCTCGTGGTCAACAAGCTGCGTGGCACGCTGCAGGTCGCGGCCGTCAAGGCCCCGGGCTTCGGTGATCGCCGCAAGGCGATGCTCGAAGACATCGCGATTCTGACGGGTGGCCGCGCCATCACGGAAGACCTCGGCATCAAGCTCGAGAACATCAAGATCGAAGACCTCGGCAAGGCGAAGAAGGTCACGATTGACAAGGACAACACGACCATCGTTGAGGGCTCGGGCACGCAGGGCGCCATCGAAGGCCGCGTGAAACAGCTCCGCACGCAGGTCGAAGAGACCACGTCGGATTACGACCGCGAGAAGCTCCAGGAGCGCCTGGCGAAGCTCGTCGGCGGCGTGGCCGTCATCAAGGTTGGTGCCGCCACCGAAACCGAGATGAAGGAAAAGAAGGCGCGCGTCGAAGACGCGATGCATGCGACGAAGGCAGCCGTGGAAGAAGGCATTGTCCCCGGCGGCGGCGTTGCGCTGCTGAAGTGCGCCAAGGTGCTGGACGGTCTGAAGCTCGAGGGTGATCAGAAGGTGGGCGCGGACATCGTGCGTCGCGCCATCGAAGCCCCGATGCGCTGGATCGCGACCAACGCGGGCGTCGAAGGCTCGATCATCGTGCAGAAGGTCAAGGAAGGTAAGAGCGACAACTTCGGCTACAACGCGGCGACCGACGTCTACGAAGACATGGTCAAGGCCGGCGTCATCGACCCCACGAAGGTCGTGCGCTCCGCGCTGCAGAACGCGTCCTCGATCGCTTCCCTGCTGCTCACGACCGAAGCCATGGTCTCGGAGATTCCTGAAGACAAGAAGGAAGCTCCGGCCGGCGGCGGCCCCGGCGGCGGCATGGGCGGGATGTACTAAGTCCCGCGTCCAGGGTCCTGAGTCGAGGGTCCTAAACGCAGGGCGTGACTTTAGCCGCGCCCATTGCAAGTACGTAGCTCGGCCTGTTCCTCAAGGCCGAGGAACACACAACGGGCCCGGTGGCATCAGCCGCCGGGCCCGTTTCTTTTTGTCGCGTTATCGCGGCGGAAGCGCCATTCGCCGCGATCCGGCACGCGTCACTTCGGTGGCCACGGCTGAGACGGCAGCGGCTGAAAGCTCTGCTGCGCCACCGTTGCCAAGCGTTGGCGCAGCTCTCGATCGCGATCCGCGCTCGCGGGATGCGTGGAGAGGAACGCCGGCACCTGCCCTTCTGATTTCTGGCCCAGCGTGGCGAAGAACGCCGGCATGCCTGCTGGGTCTATCCCGGCGGCAACGAGCGCATCAAATCCGTGTTCGTCGGCTTCGCGCTCGTCGTCGCGCGAAAACTGAAGGCTGGTCAATTCGAGCGCTGCCTGCCCCGCCACAGTGCCGCCAAGGTCTCCCATCACGAACGCCCACAGTCCCCGAAGGCCCATGTCCTTGATCACGCCTCGCAATGAGTGGCGGAGTTCCACGTGTTGCACTTCGTGCGCCAGCACGCCCGCCAGTTCTTCCGCACGCGAAGTCGCAGCGATGAGTCCGGTGTGAATAACGATGACACCACCGGGCAGGGCGAATGCATTCATCGAGTCGTCCTGTGCGATGTGCACCTCGTACGTGAATCTGGAGTCTCGTGTGAGTCTGGCAACAATCGATCGCGCCGCCTCGTACGCCGGCCCTTCGTCTTTGAAGATCAGACCACCACGCATCCCGTCGAACGCCGCCCGGCCCAGCGAGATTTCCTGCTGAACGGCAACCCGTCCGGCCACCCATCCGGCGATCCTGCTCGCGCTCATCACGAACAGAGCCAGCAGCAGAATTGGCAGCAGCAAAAATAGCGCGAGCACCGTGCGGCCGACAGTGCCCAGGACTCGCGCCTTGCGCTGACCTTCCTTGAGCGTCGCCGCCTGTGGTGTTCCTGCCAGCGCAGACGACGTGAGCAGCCGGCGAGCGGCCACCGGATCCAGGACGTGTGCAGCCCACGCGCCGTCGACGTCGTTCCAGGCGACCTCAACACCGGGCTTCTCAAAACCCACTTCGCGCAGCGTGATCTGGCTGAGCGGAGCCCTCTGGTGCCGTTCGCCGGCAAGAATCTCCGCGCCCGTGACCGAAATCGCCAGTGTGCCGCGCATCCCGGCGGGTGGAAGACCCGGACCGAAAATCAGCGCCTGAACGTTCTCTCCCATGATCTCCTGCCGTTGAGAGTATTATCTGGCGGTGCTGGGAGACGTGCCAGCCGTTGAGTGAATCAGGATGACCACGACACTATCGATTTCGAGCTTTGCATTGATGGCGGCGGTGGGATTGGGCGCCTGCGGCCCAGCCCCAGATCCGGCCGCCGGCCAGACGGCTTCCGCTGGCCAGGCGCAGGCACCGGCGATTGTGCAGCCGGGCGCCCCGGGCCAGGCCTCGACCGTGGTGTCGAACGTCCCCAAATTCAGCGACAACAACTTCATCGACGCCGACGTGAAGTTCATGCAGGGGATGATCCACCATCACAGCCAGGCGCTCGTGATGGCGCGGATGATTCCCACCCATACAAAGACGCCGGAGCTGGCCTCGATGGGCCAGAAGATCCAGCTCTCGCAGGGCGGCGAGATCGAGGCCATGACGGAATGGCTCACCGTCCGCAAACAAACGGTGCCGATGATGATGGCGGACGGTACGGTCATGGACCACGGGGACATGGCCCCGATGCCGGGCATGCTCACGCCCGACCAGATGAAGAAGCTCGACGCCGCGCGTAACGCCACCTTCGATGAGCTGTTTCTCACCGGAATGATCCAACACCATAAGGGGGCGCTGAAGATGGTCGCCGACCTGCGCGAAGCCGGTGGAGGCAAGGAGCTGAACATCGGCGACTTTCTGAACGAAGTAGACAACGATCAGCGAATGGAAATCGTTCGCATGTACGGACTCTTGGGGAGGCCAGTGGAATGGAAATGAACACGCGTACTTACGTCAGCCGCATCATGGTCTGCGCGGCTTTTGGTCTGGCCGTCACCACGGTCTTCGCACAGAATCCTCCGGCGCAGCCACCGGTGGGACAGATCCCGCTCCCACAGCCCTGTACGGCCGAGCAGATTGCGGCGGCTCAGGCGCCAGCGACTCCTCAAGTGGCAGGCCGGGGTCGCGGCGGTCGCGGTGGCGGCGGCACACCGTGTCACATGCCCGACCCGCGCGAAGGCCTGAAGGCCGGCAAGTACGACGCCGGCGAGGCCGCGCTCAACATGAAGCTGGTCACCACCATGCGCCAGCCCGAGGGCATGTTTGATCCGAATGCCACCGGACGCAGCCTGGACTACGCCAACTCCGATCTCGCCTTCGGCATGAACGGAAGACTCGCGCTCCAGGGAAATTTCCACGGCATGATCTTCTACAACATCGAAGATCCGACCAAGACGTCGCTGCAGACCATCGTGTCGTGTCCCGGCGGACAGGGCGATGTGTCCATCTGGGGCAACCTCGCGTTCATGTCCGTCGAAAGTTATGGCCGGATCGATTGCGGTGCAGGCGGACCGCCCACCGCTGGTCGCGGTGCAGCCACCCCGCCGGCCGCAGGCGCCGCTCCCCCGGCTCCAGGCGCTGGTCGTGGTGCGGCACCACCTGATCCCAACCGGATGTTCGGTGTACGAATCTTCGACATCTCCGATCCCCGGAAGCCGGTCCAGGTGGCGGCCGTCCAGACGTGCCGCGGTTCACACACGCATTCGCTGGTCACCGACCCCGCCGACAAGGCGAACATCTACATCTACGTCTCGGGCAATTCGGGCGTGCGATCAGCCGATGAAAAGGCGGGCTGCGTCTCCGATCCGAACGCGCCGAACACATCAACGTACGGCATCGACGTCATCAAGGTCCCGCTCAAGAACCCGGAACTATCTGCGGTGGTCAGCCACGCCTACATCTTCGCGGACGCCAACACCGGCGAGCTCGCCAGCCTCCGCGGACGCCGCCAGGGCACCGGCGAACCGAGCCCGAACCCCACCGCGGGATGCCACGACGTCACGAGTTTCCCGTTCCACCAGCTCCTTGGTGGCGCGTGTTCCGGCAACGGCCTGCTGCTCGACACGAAGAACGTCGCGAAGCCCAAACGCCTGGACGATGTGGCGGACCCCGCCTTCGCGTTCTGGCACTCCGCCACGTTCAACAACGACGCCACCAAATTGCTGTTCTCCGACGAATGGGGCGGCGGCACGTCGCCGATGTGCCAGTCCATTCACCCGCCCATGTGGGGCGGCAACGCGGTGTTCGACATCCAGGGCACGGGCGACAACCGTCGCCTCAAGTTCGGCGGCTACTTCAAGCTGCCGGCATGGCAGACCGCCACCGAAAACTGCGTGGCGCACAACGGCAGCCTCATCCCAGTGCCCGGGCGCGACATCATGGTGCAGGCCTTTTATCAGGGCGGCGTCACGGTGTTTGATTTCACGAACTCCGCACGCATCCAGGAAATTGCGTACTTCGACCGCGGGCCCGTCGATGCGGCCAACCTGGTGATCGCCGGTTACTGGTCGGTCTACTACTACAACGGGTTCCTCTACGGGTCGGAGATTGCGCGCGGCCTGGACATTCTGGAATTGACGCCGAGTCAGTTCCTCACGCAGAACGAACTCGACGCCGCCAAACTGGCCACGCGTGAAGGGTGTGGTGTGTCGAACGACATGAACCCGCAGTGCCAGGCGCACTACGTGTGGCCGGCCAGCTACGTGGTGGCGCGTGCGTATCTTGATCAGCTGGCGCGCGACAAGGCCCTGCCGCAGGAGCGCATCGATGCGCTCAACGCGGGGATGAAGGATGTTGAGGGCGCGACCGCCGCGACCCGTGCGGGCGCGGTGACGCGTCTCAACGGCCTCGCCGCCCAGTTGGTGAAGGACGCCGCAGGCGCGACAGGCCATAACGCTGCGCGGATGAAGGCTGCCGCTTCGACGATTCAGAAGCGCAACCTGCAGAAGTAGTCCGGGCTACTTCACTCTGAGGTCCTGCACCTTGCGCTCGCCGTCGGCGAGCGTGACCCTGTGGGACGCGGCGAGGAGCTGCTCGAGGAACGCGGGGACGGCGAGGTCCGCGGGGTCCAGGTTCTCCGCAGCGGCGATGGCGTATTCGCCGCTGGGGAGGCCGTCCACCGTGAACGCGCCGTCGGTGGCGGGGCGCACGTGGATGATGCGGCGGGCGCCGGGGAGCCAGAGCGTCTTGTCGGTGGTGAACACCACGATCGAATAGCGGGTCACGGGCTGGCCGGACTCGTCGATGAGGCGGCCGGAGACTTGCGACGGACGATCGGTGAACGTGATCGTCATGTTCTGGAACTCGACCTCCGCGGGGCTCGCGACGAAGGGGCGATCGGCCAGATCGCGATCGTTGAGCATCGCAGATTTGAGCACCCACTTCGGACCGGCGGCGGCCGCCGGTGGCTGGCCGCGAATGACGAACGTCCCCGGAGGCACGCCCGCGAACCGGAACGTGCCCTCAGGGCGCATCACCGCGCGCGGCGAGGCCGTGATGCCGGGCAGAGGCTGCACCGGTTGAAAGGTGATCTGAATGCTGCTGCGATCGGTGGGCGGTGCGAGCGTACTCCCCTCGAACGCCATGGTGCCAGACACGGCCGGTCCCGGCAGCAACGTCAAATGCACGTCCGATCGATCGACACCATCAACGCGGAGGTCAGTCACGTTCCAGAGAGTCGCCGGTGCGTTCTCTGGCGGCGGCGCGGTGCCTCGAGTGCCGGCGCCCGTTCGGGCCACCAGCGTGTAGTCGCCAGGCGCCACACCGGTGAATGTAAAGCCCGATGAATTGACCGTCGCCCGCGGCATCACCAACGCGCCCGATGACACCAGCACATCCACCGGCATCTCGCGATCGCCACGGCGCGGATAGAGCATCACCTGCGCCGGCGTGACCGCCGCACCGTTCTTGTCGAGCAGCCGTCCACTGACGCGCGCCATCGGCAGCAACGTCAGCGCCAGGTTCACATCCGACCGCTCTTCCCCACTCGCCACCTTGACGGTGGCCGCAGCCGAAGCATCCGTCGTGCCAGGAAAGAACACCGGCGCATACGAAAGGAGTCGGCCCGGCGCAGGCCCACCGCCTTCGCGACCGGCGCCGCCACCGGCACGCCCCCACTGAAGTTCCGCCTCGCTCACTTCGTACACCGCGCCCATCGACGGCCCGCCGCGCCCTTCAGACGCGGGCTGCAAGCGTGGGAGCGCCGACACCGCGTACTCGCCAGGCGCCAAGCCGAAGATGCGATACACGCCACGGTCATCCGTGATCGCACGCGCCGGCAACGCCCCTCCGCCGCGCACGTTCACGGCGGCCACGGTCACGCCAGTCGCCGGCCGCGCGTACGCGTCCGTGATGAAGCCCGTGATGACAGCTCCCGGCAACAAACTGAGTTCCAGATCCACTCGCGCGCCTTCCGCCACCGCCACCGGAATTCCCGGCCCACGCCCCGGCACCGCCCCGCCATGGAACGTTGTCACCCACCCGGGCTTGGTGGAAGACACGGTGTAGCGGCCGGCCGGCAATCGATCGAACACGAACCGCCCCTCATCGTCTGTGCCGATGTGCCGCACGCTGGTGCCCGCCTCCCCTTCCAGGCGCACGGTGGCACGACGAATGGGCTGCGGCATCGCGGCTTCGCTCATGACGCGGCCTGCAAGCGTGCTGGAGCCTGACGTGATGCGCGGAGTGATCGTAGAATCGCGCTGCTGCCACGCTGCAGCCGCGGCCACGCTGGCAGCCACGCACACTGCCACGATGATCCATGCGCGGATCATCGTTTCGCCGGGTCTGAAGACCCGGCCTCCGAAGAACGCGGCGGCCAGTCTAAAGATGCGGCCTCCGAAGCCCCCTTTCATCGTGCCCTCGGCGTGATCACGCTCAGGTTGAGAGTTTTTTGCTCCTTGGGGGCGATCGTGATGCGCGTGGCGCCGGCGGTGAGTCGTTCCAGGAACTCCGGCGTCTGCCAGTTGCCAGTGAGCTTCGTGCTCACAGCCGCGATGTAGTACTCGCCAGGAGCCATATCGCTCACTTCGAAGGTCCTGGCGGACGTCATCTTCACGCGCCGCACGCGACGGGTGGCGAAGAGGCCTTCGCGCCACGCCGCGCCGTCTGCGGAGAACACGAAGACATCGGTGCCTGGGTTCGTCGTGCCGGTGACGCCGGATACCGTGCCGGCAATTCGGGTAGCGATCCGCGAATACGTCAGCACCAGGCCGCTCACGTTTCGATCGCCGATCTCAATCAGGTCGTCCACCAGCTCGTTACCGTTGAGCGTCAACGTCTGGACGGACCAACCCGGTGGCGAATACGCGTTGAGGATGTAACGGCCAGGCGGATCACCGATGGAGGTAAAGGTCCCGTCGGGAGCGACCCGTGCCGGAAATGAGCGCCAGAGCGTGGCGCCGGCCGGCTGCAGGAACACCGGGATGGTGCCCTCCATTGGTGGGACCGGATCGGCCGAGCCTTCAAAGACCACGCGGCCGCTGAAGGTCACCCCCGGCCGCATCGTCAACGTCAGGCCGGCAATCGACTCCTCTCCGACACTGATCGGTGTTCGAGCCCACAAGGAGATGTTCTCCGCACCTGCGCGGTCATCGCCGTAGCTGTATGCGGCGCTCGCCTGATACTCGCCGGGCATGACGCCCGCGATGGCGAACACGCCGGCACCATCGGTGATCCCCTGGGTGCTCCCGGGCGTGTCGTAGCTGGATCGCTCGATACCGGCGGGGTGCAACCGTACGGCCACGCTCGCCATCGGCCCACTCGGGCCCATCAGCATTCCTGACACCGTGACGGTGGTCGCGAATCGCACCGTCACATCCACGTTGTCGCGGGACTCCCCCGACCCGATCGCAATCACCGTCGCGTCATCCGGATTCCCGGTGCCGGGGTAATACGTGTTGGCATAGCCCAGGGGTTCACCCTTGGGCGAGAGCGGCAGCGCCGGTCCGCTGCGCTGCAGCACGCTGTCGCCCAGGCGCTGACCTTCGCCTGCGCGCGCGCTGACGCCTCCCCGAATCAGAACCGACGTCAGGTTAAAGGCAGACTGCGGGTTCGCCGCCCGGGCATCGAGTTCCCCCGCCAGGTTCGCGGGCACGGACGTAACGGTGGGCAAGACGCCGACGACGTAGGAGCCCGGTGGCAGGAGGGAGATGCGATAGACGCCGCGGTCGTCGGTCACGCCCTCACTCTGCTGCTGCACAAACACCTTGCCCGCAATCACCTGCCTGCGCAGTGCATACACCGGCATGCCCACGACGGGGTCGCCCTTGTCGTCAGTCACCTGCCCACGGATGGCGCCGTGCTTCCAGACATAGAGTTCTGTCGATGCAGGTGAGGAGCTCTTGACCACTTCAACCACGTTCGGCGGATAGTCGTTGTTCTGGTACCCGAAGGCGCGAATGGCGATGAAGTAGCGCCCGGCGGGAAGCTCGCGGAAGACGAAGTACCCCTCCGACGTGGTGAATACGTTCTTGCCCGCGTTGGTGGAGGCCGACGCGTCGCGCGGGAGCACCTGAACGGGCTTGCCGCTTGCGTCGAAGTTGCCCAGCAGGGTCACCGTGGCGCCGGCCACGGGTCGATCGGTGCCGATATCGATGACGCGGCCGATGAGAACGTTCGTGCCTTTCGGCAGCGGATACCCCTGGGACTGCGCCCCGACGACGTGGCTCACGCCCGCCGCACAGAGCAACAGCGCCATCGCACGTCGGGCGGGTTGGGTCATACGGGCTCCTTACGCCTGGGCACCTCCGACCGTTTCCGGCGGGTCCGTGGCAGCGCCTGCTCCAGACCGGCGATGAGCCGATCGGCGTCGGACACCGTGTTGTAGTGCGCGAATGACGCGCGCACGACGCCGTGTCCAGCTGCCAGACCCAGGTCTTCGATCAAGCGCCGCGAGTAGAAGTCTCCGAAGCGAATACCAATGCGCAGGGGATCGATCGCGCGGACGATGCGCTCCGAGTCAATGCCGTCAACCACGAAACTGATGGTTGGCACACGAACCGAGCGCTGGGAGGACGCGGGCCCGATGACGCGCACGTCGTGCCGCCCCCGCAGCCAGCCCAGCAGCCGCTCGGCCAGTAGCGACTCGTGATCCGCGATGGCGTCGAACGCGGCCGCCATGCGTGCGCGGCGGGACGCGCCGGCCGTGGCTCCAGACCGTTCACCCAGCGCCACCAGATACTCCGGGATGGCCGTGGCTCCGTACGACAGCTCGTAGTTGGGGTTCCCCGGCTGGAGTTTTCCCGGGATCTTGTCCATCGGCACGAAGTGATGTGACAGGTTCGCGAGCCCGAGCAGGCGGTCGTACTTGCCGTACAGCACGGCATGGTGCGGGCCGAAGACCTTGTAGAGGCTGAAGACGTAGTAGTCCACATCCCACTCACGCACGTCCACAAGACGGTGCGGAGCGAAGGCCACGCCATCAACACACACCACCGCGCCGTGACGATGCGCGCACGCGGTGACCGCCGCGATGGGAATCAGCTGACCGAAGATGTTCGACGTCTGCGTGCAGACCACAAGCCTGGTGCGTGGTGTCATCAACAGCTCGAGGTCAGACACCTCCAGCGTCATCGTCTCGCGATTGAGTTGCCAGGGGCGGACGACGATGCCATGCGCCTTGAGCGCGAGCCACGGTCCGATGTTGGCCTCGTGGTCAATCATCGAGACCACCAGTTCGTCGCCTGGCGACAACGCAGGCGTGATGGCGCGCGCCAGGGTCTGGATCATGACCGTGGACGAGGGGCCGAAGACGATTTCTTCCGGCCTGGACGCGTTGACGAGTTCAGCGACCGCCAACTGGCCGGCGTACAGACGCTCCGAGGCCAGCGCAGAGACACCGTAACTGGCGCCAGTTTGAACGCTCGAAGTCAGCAGGTAATCGCGCACCCGGTCGGCAACCGGCCCAAGCACCTGCGAACCGCCGGCGTTGTCGAGATAGATCCATGAGCCTTCATCGTCTGAGAGCGCGGGAAATTGCGAGCGCGCGAAGGCGAGGTCGAGCGGCATCGAGGTTGTCGGTGAGGGTCCGAGCGGGCCTATTCGCCTTGGCCGACCGGCTCGTTCGTGCCGGTCATCATGTGAAACTGATCCGGCGACGTATCCACGAAGCCGAAGCGAACTGGCGACTCGTTCCTCAGCACGTCAACCATGACAGACATCTGCTCGAAGTCGAGATAGCCGTAAAACCGCTGCTCGCTTCCCATGACGGACGTTGTGGCCGCAGGAAGCGGTCCGCTCAGCCGGAACTTCAGCGACGCATAGAAGTTCACGCCGCTCAATTGCAGGCTGCCATGCTCCGTTGATCCCGATTGAGCCCCCACCGCCACCTTATAGCTGCTGATGTCGTACCACTTCCAAGGCATGGCGCCGATGATAACCCCTAACTGGCGTTCCCGCAGACCGGAAAATCGGGCCCACACCTCTTGCCAGGTGCGCGGTCGTGTTGGTGTAATTGACAACACTTATTTATGTTGGTATTCTCTCCAACATGAAGGCGACCGCGCTCCTTCGCACGCGTGTCGTGCTGGCGGAGGATGCGTTCGCGGAACTGGTGTTGTGGCGTGTGCCAACGCCGGTTGTCGGCTCGACTCACGAATTCAAGTATCGCCTCGCGTACATTGTCGGTGGAAGATGCGTGGTCCGGTACGACAACGGGGCCGGCAAGGGCGACCACCGGCACTACAACAAGCGTGAGAACGCATACACGTTCACGACGTCCGACGAGTTGCTTGCGGACTTTCAGCGCGACATCATGAGGTGGAACCATGAAAACCGTCACACTTGACGTGCGCCCTGCGGATCAGGCGATGAAGGATTTTTCACGGGCTTGGCGCAATCGGAAAGCTGACACATCCGCCCGAATCAGTTTTGCATCGCCGGAGCTGCTCTGGAGGGTGCTCACCGCGAAGCGTCTGGAACTGCTGAAGGTTCTCTGCGGTGCCGGACCGGTGTCGATTCGCGAAGCAGCGCGACGCGTCGGCCGGGACGTCAAAGCCGTCCATGGCGAAGTCACCGCCTTGCTCAACGCGGGCGTCATCGATCGCACAGACGACGGCCAGATCGTCTTTCCGTACGAGGCCGTCAGGGTCGAGTTCGTGCTCGAAGTGGCGTAGGCCTCGCCCAGGGTCCAGCGTCCCGGGGTTCAGAGTCCTGAGTTCCCCCCAACCATTCCGCCTGCCACTGCCTTGATCTGCAGCCGTCCTGGCGGTCGAACTGTGGCCCCGCCCGGCCCCACAAACTCCACATCGTCGATTCGAATGGTCACCGGGTATTCGACGAAGTCCTTCGCCTGCGGGTCGGCCCATACAGTCAGGATGCCGCGGCGAGGTATCCACGTCGTCGGCTGTTCCGAGGTCCAATAGGACACATCGCTACACAGCCAATCATGCCTATCGGTCTGATACATGTGTATCTGAACTCTGCCGCTCGCTAAACGGTCGGCCAAGTTCACCACGAGAGGGCGCCTCTCGGTTGGCAGCTTTTTGCGATTGAGTTCAAGCCGGACCCACAGCATTTCCGTGTTGGTCTTGTTGGCGGCGTAGACGTCGATATCAAAGCACCCTGAGGTACTCGCGTACTCGAACGTTGGCCGGGTCTTCGTGCTGACCCGCCATGTGTTCCTTGTATCGTGCGGAGGCCCCTTGGGCCACAGCGTGCCTTCGGCAGACCATTTGAAGTCCGCGCGTGATCTGGCCTGCGTAATGGACGCATAGGAACCGGTTGGGCACGGACGCGGCGGCCTTACGCTCGACGGCGCAAACAACTCCGGAGCCCTGTAGAGCCTCGAGATGTCTTCGAGTACCCCGGTCAAGGGCCGGTCGTAAGTCCGACCGCCGTGCGTCACCTCCTGAATCCATAGTGGAGCGACCACACCGACACGCCCATTCAGCTCTGCCACACAGCCGACTGAAACCGTCGAGATATCCACGCCCGTTCGATTCACCAGAACCGCTCGTGGTCCAATGTGGGACACCGCGAATGGGGAGTCTGGCAGGTCCAACCAAGCGGCCGGGGCCTCAAGCGGCGGCTCGCTGGAGATCTGCGGTCTGCGGTCCAGCGTTCCACATCCCCAGGTTGTGACCGCCGCAATTGCCAACCCGATCGCAACAGCGGGAACGCGCATCACGCGGTCCAAAGGTCACCCCGTCACGAGCGAGTGCATCAGCGCTTCGCGCACCAACGCGGGAGGCATGCTGCCAATCCGCAGCAACCGGTCGTGGAAATCCTTGAGCGTGAATGCTGAACCGAGGCGCTGCTTGAACTCCTCGCGCATCTTCAGTATTTCGGACATGCCCATGAAATAGCCGATGAAATAACCAGGCCGGGCCAGCGCCGAGTCCACCTCTGACTCGGCAGCCCAGCGAAGGAATCCGACGCGGTCGGTCATCAGCGTGATGGCCTGGTCGCGGGTCATCCGGCCGGTCTGCATCCCGACGTCGTAAATCACTCGGGCGTTCCGCCACAGCCGAAGCTGGAGCTGGCGCACGTGCAGACGCTCATTGGGCAGGAAGCCGGTCTCCTGAAACACTTGCTCGTTGTAGAGGCCCCAGCCTTCCGAAAACATCGACGTGCTCTGACGCTGACGCAGGCGCCTCGGATTCTGCATCTGGTAGAGGATCTGCACATGATGCCCGCCATAGGTCTCGTGCGGCGCGGTGACGTAGATCACCCCCCAGTCGTGCTCGGTCAGGTAGTCGCGCTGACGTACCGCGTCCCAGGTGGGGTCGAACGGGTTGATGTGCCATTCACCACGCAAGGTTCCGTCCTCAGCAGGTGGCCGCGCAGTGGCCCCGGAAAAGCTACCGTAATAGGGGTTGTTTCCGGCCGTTGGCACGCGCCGGACCACCGTGCAGGTCTCGCGCACCGGCAACGTCATCAGCTCTTTGGCCAGAAGATGCGCGCGGGCCTTGTCCACAATCTCCTGGTGGGCCTCAATCATCCGCATCGGCTCTGGATGGTCCTGCTTCACCTCGTCGGCGATCTGCCGCCAGCTCTTCTTCGGGTCGATTGTGCGAGCCAGCGCCTCGAGCTCCCGCACGGTGGCGTCAAACTGCGACTGCGCATATGTCCACAGACCAGCGGCGTCGTACGGCAGCAAGTGCTGCTCGCGAAGCATGCGCGAGTAGGCCGCCTCCCCCATCGGCTTGCCAGCCGGCGCCGCCACCAGCCGGCCAATGAGAATGGTCTCCGCGAATCGCCGATCGATCTGCTCGTCGAACGACAGCTCTTTGGGATCGATCGCGCGCAAGCGCGCCAGTACGTCGGTCGGATTCGGCGCCGGGGCTGCAGTCGTGGCGCCGCCCCGCCCTCCACGGGCCAGCACGGCGTCGATCACCGCCTCGAGCCCGGGATGCCCCGAGGCCGGTTGGTGTTCGGCGGTCGGTCCCACTGAAACCAGGGTGAGCAGAAGTACGGCGCCCGCACGCGTGGCCATAAGTTCACGCCTTCCGTGCGGCGGCTTTTCGGGCCTGGATGACCTTCTTCAGCTCGACCAGCGACTGCTTGATGAGCTTCTTCAGCGTCGGCACGTGGATGTCGGAAAGGCGCTTGAAATACAGGCACGACTTGCCGGTCGAATACGTGCCAAGCGTGGACATCAGGTCCTTGTGCCCTTCGAAGCCGGGCATGATGTAGACGGTGATCGCCTGTTTGCGCGGCGAAAAGGCCGTCGTCGGCCAGTCGCCTTCCTGGCCGCTGGCATAGACGTAGTGATAGCTGCCGAAGCCGACGATTGCGGTGCCCCACATCTTCGGCTTCTCTTTGGTGACCGACTCCATCAGCGCGGCAATGGCGTAACAATCCTCACGGACCTGGGGATTTTCGATGCGATCGAGAAACGCCTTCACTGACGCCCGCGTCTCCTTTGTCTTGAGTTCAGCCATCTACTTCCTCCCCGACAGGTAGTCCACCGCCAGATGCGCGAGCGCTCGCACACCTGTGGGCAGCGCGGCTTCGTCCACCACAAACAGCGGTGAATGATTCTGCGGCGCCTTCCCCACTTGCGCCGGCGGCGTGATACCCAAAAACACGAACAGGCCAGGCGCCTGCCGCTGGAAGTACGTGAAGTCCTCAGCGCCGGTAATCAACTCCGACACCTTCACCGCACCTGGTGCCACACGCTCCAGTGTTGGCAGCATCCGGGCAGTCAGCGCTGGCTCGTTGCTGGTGACGGGATACCCCTTGGTGATGGTCACCTGCGCGGTCGTTCCCGCGGCCTCGGCAATGTTCTCGGCGATTCGCGTGACCTTCGCATGGATGTCCGTCTGCACCGCGTCGTCAAACGTCCGAATCGTTCCCACAAGTTTCGCGCTGTCTGGAATGATGTTGTTGCGCACCCCGGCCTGGAACTGCCCCACGGTCACAATGGCGGGCAGCGCCGTAATGTCGACGCCGCGGCTGACGATCGTCTGCAGCCCCATCACAATCTGTGACCCGACGACGATGGGATCGATGCCGCGCCAGGGCGTGGCGCCGTGAGTCTGGCGGCCGCGCACCACGATCTCGAACGTATCCGACGCGGCCATGAACGGCCCCGAGCGATACGTGAGCTGTCCAGTGGGAATGTTCGCGAACACATGCAGCCCGAAGACGGCATCCACCTTCGGGTTATTCATGACACCGGCCGCGATCATGGCCTCTGCGCCTGCGGGCGTCTCACCGGTCGGTGCGCCTTCTTCGGCGGGCTGAAAGATGAACTTCACCGTCCCTGGCAGCCGGTCCTTCACCTGAGTGAGCACCTTCGCCGCTGCCAGGAGCATCGCCACGTGTGTGTCGTGCCCGCACGCATGCATGACACCCACCTGGTTGCCTTGATACTCACCCGAGGCCTTGCTGGCAAACGGCACGTCGGTTTCCTCGCGCACGGGCAGGCCGTCCATGTCCGCTCGCAGGGCCACCACCGGCCCCGGCAGTCCACCCTTGAGCACCGCCACCACTCCGTGACGCGCGATCCCGGTCTGCGGCTCCAGCCCCATCGCGCGCAGCTGCGCGACGACGTACTTTGCGGTTTCAACCTCGCGGTTTGAGAGTTCCGGATGTTCGTGAAGGTGGCGTCGCCACTCGATCAGCTGCGGCTGTGATGCCGCCACCAGGCGATCGATGTCTGCCGATAGGGGCGACTGCTGTGCGGCGTTGATACCGCTGACCGTTGCTGCCGTAACAAAGAGAACACAGAGTGCGACTCGCTTGTGCATCCGGGGATTGTAGCCGCGGACCGACAGGAATAAGATGGAAATGGAGGCGCAATATGCGGCTCATCTCGATGGTTGTTCTCGCACTGGCGTGTGTGGCCACGCCGGGATGTGATCAAGACTCGCCCACCGCTCCCAGCCCGACCATGTCCGACTTGACCGGCACCTGGACCGGCACAGGAACGTATCCCAACGCACCATTCCGGTTCGTATTGACACAAACCGGAACCACACTCCGCGGTGATTACAGCGACGGCTACGACCGGAGTCCTTCGGTGAGCGGGACCTATACGTCACCGACCTTCATCATCGACGTTGACTTTGGCGACGGCCACCTCCACTTCGCCGGGACCGTGGTGAACGCCCGAACCGCCACGGGCAACATGTGGACGTCGGCGCTGGGCAACCGGCTCTTTCCGTTCACGATGAGCCGGTAGGGTCCAGGGCGGGGGCGGGGGCCGGGGGGGGGGGGGGGGGGGGGGTCAGGCGGGGGGGGGGGGGGGGGGCGGGGGGGGGGGGGGGGGGGGGGACGCCTAGGCAGCGCAGTTGCGGCTGTTCAGGTACACCCAGCTACGCGGCGCCACAAACGTGACAATCGCGAATCGTACTGACTGACTGGGTCGTCGCTCGCGAATCTGTGCATGGCCCCCGCGAACATCGCCACGCCGATTATGCCGGCGGCGGTGACCGACAAGCCCACCACCATGCGGTGTGTCGATCGGCGTTCCCCAATCCAGGCCCAGCCGTTGTCAACGCCGGCTGCAACCGCCAGCATCAGGGCGACACCGGCCAGCGACACAACCACCGACGCCAGGAACCAGCGCCAGGATTGGGCCGTCCACACGCCACGCCTCATCCGAATTCCGTGTCTCGCATAGACGGTGAGTCCGGCCAGCACAATGCCGTGCTGCGCCCACCTCAGTACCGTCGCCAGCTCAGGCCACGGGACCAGGCGCGCCGCCAGCGGCAGCAGGACCACCGCGAATGACAAGGGGCCCCACCAGCGACCACGAACGAGTGGCGGCACCAAGGTATGAGTCATCTGAGCGCAGATGGTATCAGGCCGCAGGATGGGCTTCCGGGCCCCCTGCGGCATTCCCCGACCGCGGGGAATATTCCCCAGCCCGAACGGGGCTGTACGGCAATTCCCTGCGAATTTACTCAACGAATCCAGTAGTCGCCCGGGTGGAATGGCGATTGCTATGCAAGGCCATCGACGAGCGCCAGGTTGCACCTTGAGGTGTGCCGTTCTGCGGCGTCGGGACGTGTGCCTGGTCGTGCGCCTGTGGCCCCTGGAACGAGCCCGGCGCGGCGGCCCGCTCGCAGACAGGGCGAGGCAATGGGCGAGACAGTCCGCTACGACGACAAAACGCCGCGACGATTTTTTCTCGCGGCCGTGGTCTGGGCCGTGGTCGGCATGCTGGTGGGCGTGCTCATCGCGGCCCTGCTCTTCATTCCCGCGCTGAACTTCGCGCCGTACCTCACCTTCGGCCGGCTGCGACCGCTCCACACCAACGCGGTCATCTTCGCCTTCTGCGGCAACATTATCTTTGCCGGCACCTACCACTCGATGCAGCGCCTGCTGAAGACGCGCCTCTTCAGCGACGGCCTGTCCGCCTTCCACTTCTGGGGCTGGCAACTCCTCATCGTCGCCGCCGCCGTCGCGCTGGTGACGGGCAACACCCAAGGCAAGGAATACGCCGAGCTCCCCTGGATCCTCGACATCGTTATCGCAGTGCTCTGGGTGACGTTCGCCATCAACTTCTTCGGCACCATCGCCATCCGGCGCGAACAGCATCTCTACGTCGCCATCTGGTTCTATATCGCCACGATTGTGGCGGTGGCGATCCTGCACATCGGCAACAGCATGGTGCTGCCGTATTCGTGGCTGGGCAGCTACTCAGCGTATGCGGGCGTGAAAGACGCGCTGATGCAGTGGTGGTACGGCCACAACGCGGTCGCGTTTTTCCTGACCACGCCATTTCTCGGCCTGATGTACTACTACCTGCCCAAGGCCGCCGAGCGCCCGGTCTTCAGCTACCGGCTGTCGATCATGCACTTCTGGTCGCTGGTGTTTGTCTACATCTGGGCCGGTCCGCACCACCTGCATTACTCGGCCATCCCCGAGTGGGCATCGACCCTGGGGATGTTGTTCTCGCTCGTCCTCTGGATGCCGTCGTGGGGCGGCATGGTCAACGGCTTCTTCACGCTTCGAGGCGCGTGGCACAAACTACGCGAAGACCCCATCCTCAAATTCATGGTGGTGGCCATCACCTACTACGGCATGTCGACCTTCGAAGGGCCGATGATGTCGATCAAGTCGGTGAACGCCGTCTCCCACTTCACTGACTGGACGATCGGCCACGTGCACGCGGGCGCACTCGGCTGGAACGCGTTTCTCTCATTCGCGATTCTCTACTGGGCCATTCCCCGCCTCTGGAAGACGCAGCTGTACTCCACGCGCCTGGCCACCGCGCACTTCTGGACGTCCACCGTGGGCCTCATCACCTATCAGGTGTCCATGTGGGTGGCCGGCCTTACACAGTGGGCGATGTGGCGCGCGTTTGAACCCGACGGCCGCCTGACCTACCCCGACTTCATCGAAACGGTCGTCCGCATCATTCCGATGTACTGGGTGCGCCTGGGCGGCGGGCTCCTGTTCTTCGCCGGCCTGCTGATGATGTGCTGGAACATCTTCAAGACCATCAAGACCGCGCCGGCCGACTACGCGGTGGAACCTGAAGTCCACGCCCCACCCCGTGTGAACGACGATGCCGCGCCCGGGGCGGTGACGCCGGCCAACACGTACGACTACGCGCTCTATCGCCTGCAACACGCCACCCGTCACGGCTTCCACCGCGTGCTCGAACGGCGCACGGTGACATTCACGGTGCTCACCGTCCTGGCCCTGTCAGTGGGATCGCTGGTTGAAGGACTTCCGATGTTCTTCAACAAGTCGAACGTCAAGGAAATCGCGAGCGTCAAGCCCTACACGCCGCTCGAAGTGGTCGGCCGTGACATCTACGTGCGTGAGGGGTGTTACAACTGCCACTCGCAACTCGTCCGCCCGTTCCGGTATGAGACCGAACGCTACGGTGAGTATTCCAAGGCCGGCGAATACATCTACGACCGGCCCTTCCAGTGGGGCTCCAAACGCACGGGCCCGGACCTGCACCGTGTCGGTGGCAAGTACCCGTCGTTGTGGCACGTGCGTCACATGGACCGGCCAGACTCCACCACACCGGGGTCGATCATGCCCCGGTATCCACACCTGCTCACCCGCACGTTTGACACGAGTTTGATCCGGCGCAAGCTCGAGGTGCTCCGCACCCTCGGCGCGCCCTACACCGACGGCGAACTCGAAAATGCCATCACGGCGATGCAGGCGCAGGCGGGGGCCATTGCCGCAGAAGTGGAATCGCAGCAGGGGCCGAAGGGTCTGGCTGACAAGGAAATCCTTGCGCTCACCGCGTACCTGCAGCGCCTGGGCACCGACATCCGCTGGAAACGTGTCGAGACACAGGCGCCGTTCTCTGCCCCATCACTCATCACACCACCACCATCGGGAGGAGGTCGCTGATGCTCCAGGAACTGACAGCCGGCTCGGGCGCAAGCATGTGGGCCGTGGGTTCCATGCTGTTTTTTATCGCCGTGTACGTGGTGGTGGCGGTGCGGGCATTCCGGTCACCCGCCGCCGACCTCGACGCCCGCGCACGGCTCCCTCTCGACGACGACGAGAAAGTGTGAGACGACCATGGCGAAGTACGAAGACAAAGTCCTGCACGAACTCGACGGCATCCGCGAATACGACAATCCGATGCCGGGTTGGCTCATGGCGATCTGGTGGGGGTCCCTCATCTTCGCCGCCGGCTATCTCCTCTTTTATGCGTTGAGCTTCGGCGAAGGGTCGCTGGAGGCGGAGTACCGCGCGCAAGCCACGGCGGCGACGACCGAGATCCAGGCGTACTTTGACGCGAACCCGATCGTGCCACCATCCCCGCAGGCCCTGCTGGCCGGCGCGACCAACGCCGCGGTGGTTGGCGCGGGCGAATCGCGGTTTTCCCGATCGTGCGCGCCCTGCCACGGCGCCCAGGCCCAGGGCCTGATCGGACCGAACCTCACCGACGAACACTGGCTGCTTGGCGGGTCAGTCGAGCAGATCTTCCAGACGATTGCCAAAGGATCGCCGGCCAAGGGCATGCCGCCGTGGGGACGCGCCCTGCGGCCCGAGGAACTGAGCGCGCTGGTTTCCTATGTGCGGAGCCTGCAGGGCACGCGACCGCCGAACGGCCGTGCGCCCGAGGGCACGCTCTTTGTGGCGGAGCCCATCAAGGGGCAATAGATGAGCACCCCGCACGAGCGCATCTTCGACACCGCGCCCCCGGACGAGCTGCTGTTCAGCATCTCGGCCGACGGCCATCGCCGGTACATCCACCCGGTGGTGAGCAAGGGACGGTACTGGAAGATCCGCCGCAACATTGCGGTGGCGCTCGTGGTGCTGTTCTTCGTCCTTCCCCACATCACGGTCGGTGAGTACCCGGCGATTCTGTTCGACCTCGCCACGCGCAGGTTTCACGTATTCGGCGGCACCTTTCATCCCACAGACAACCTGCTGCTTGCCGCTTTCGGTTTTGGCGTGGTGGTCACGGTGTTTTTTGTCGGGTCCACGTTTGGCCGCGTGTGGTGCGGCTTTGGCTGTCCGCAGACGATCTATCTGGAGTTTCTCTTCAGGCCCATCGAGCAACTGGTCGAGGGCGGAGCCACCGGGCAACTGCGGCTGAACAAGGAACCGTGGAGTCTTCGCAAGTTTGGCATCAAGTCGCTCAAGTGGTTTCTGTGGTCCGTACTTGCGGTGCTCATGGCCGCAACCTTTGTGTCGTACTTCACCGGATGGTCGCCGCTGGTGCGCGGCATTGTCTCGGCGCCGGCGGCGTGGACCAGCGCGATCATCACCATGGCGGCGGTCACGGGTCTCATCCTGTTTGACTTCGGCTGGTTCCGGGATCAGATGTGCACCATCGCGTGCCCCTACGGCCGGCTGCAGAATGTGCTGGCCGATCGCGACACGCTCCTTGTCGCCTACGACCAGGCCCGCGGTGAGCCTCGGCTGGCGCCGAAGTTCAGGCTGGGCGTGGAAATCTCCGGCGCGTGTGTGGACTGCGGCGCGTGTGTGCGCGTGTGCCCCACCGGCACCGACATCCGGCGCGGCCTGCAGGTGGAGTGCATCGGCACGGCGCAGTGTGTGGACGCGTGTGACGAGGTGATGCGCAAACTGGGCCAACCGACCGGACTGATCAAGTTCACCTCTGAACGCGAGCAGCAGGGCGGACAACGCCGGCTCTGGCGCCCGCGCAACCTCGCGTATCTGGCGCTGCTCACCGTGGCATGGGGCACCCTGGGCGCCCTGGTCTTCACGCGCGCGGATGCCCTGGTGGAAATCCGTCGCGGCGGGCGCGAGACCTACCGCATCCTGCCGTCGGGCGACATCGCCAATCAGCAGCGCATCCGGTTCACCAGCCAACTGGACGAGACACAGCGTTTTGACGTGGTCGTCGATGGCGCGAACGGCGCGACGCTCGTTCTGAGCGAATCGCCGATCATTGTGGCCGCCGAGCGGGTGGTGACCGTCAATGCCGTCACGACCATTCCGGCAGCCATGTTTGACGATGGCCAGGCGACGGTCCGCTATGTCGTGACGTCCGACCGGGGATTCCGCAAGGAGATCGAGTTCCTGCTGCTCGGCCCCTCTGACCAGGGAGACCACCGATGAAGTTCGCACGGGTGCTCTCCGACTACCGGTGGCCGATCTTCATCGGCGGATTGTTATCGATGTCCGTCCTGTCGAGCGGCGTGCTGGTGTGGATCGCCACCCGCCCTGATTCGCCACGCCCGATTCAGGGCTACTACGAGGCGGCCCGTGCGTGGGACGCCAGCGAGGCCGAACAAGACGCGAGCCGGCAGTTGGGCTGGACCGTGCGATATGAACTGCCGGCCAACGTGCCCTACCTGCGCGGTATGCCGAGGCCCGTGGACATCTCGGTGGCCGACCGCACCGGCGTCCCGGTGGCGGACCTGACCGGCCGCCTGCTGGCCCTGCGTCCATCCGACTCGCGGCTCAATCAGCAAGGGGCGCTTTCGGCGATCCCCAATCAGCCCGGTCGATACCGCACTCTCGTGCGGCTCGACGAATCCGGCGAGTGGGAGATGCGCCTCGACGCCTCCCAGCAGGCGTTGCGATTTGTACATGCCGCGCGGATGCAGATCGTCGCCGATGCGTCCGCGGGTGGGGTCACGCGATGACCACCGCACGCGGTCAACAGCCGGTGTCGGCTCCGGGCGTCGCCTGTGCACACTGCGGCCTGTCCGTGCCGCCGGGACTTGTGCGTCCGGAGGAATCGGATCAGTTCTGTTGCAACGGTTGCCGCCAGGTCTATACCCTCGTGCGCGAGTGGGGATTCGGTCAGTACTACCGGCTCGTGCACCGGCAGCAGGCGGCGCTTGAACCTGCCAGGGTCAGCGGCCGCAGCTTCGAAGACTTTGATGACGCGCGGGCGCAGGGGGAAGCGACGATCGCGGCCGGTCCTGACCGCCAGCGCACGCGTTTGTACCTTGAGGGCGTCCAGTGCGCGGCCTGTGTGTGGCTTGTGGAAAAGCTGCCGGCCGTGCTGCCCGGGGTTGACGAGGTCAGGCTGAACTACGCCACCGGCGTCGCCGAGGTCACGTGGCGCCCGGCGCACACCCGGCTGTCGACGGTGAGCAAAGCACTGGACCGCCTGGGCTACACGCCGCACCTGCAGCGGCTTGGGCGTGGACCTGAACAACCGCGCCATGAAGATCGCCGGATGGTGGCCCGCCTCGGTGTGGCCGCCGCGTGTGCGATGAACCTGATGTTCGTCTCGGGCGCCCTGTATGCCGGCGAGTCCTCGGGCATGGCATCGCCCTACGAGACGTTCTTCAGGTGGTTCTCGCTCGTCATCGCCGTGCCGGTGCTGACGTTTTCGGCGCGGCCATTTTTCCAGACGGCCATCGCCGGCCTCCGCATGGGCCTGGTCCACATCGACCTCCCCATCGCCGTGGCCCTTGTTGTGGCGGCCGCGGCGAGCGCCTGGAATACGGTCACGGGCCACGGCCCTCTCTGGTTTGATTCACTGGCGATGCTGGTGGCTGCCCTGCTGGGCGCCCGCGTGCTGCAGCGCGGGGCGCACCGTGCTGCGGTTGAGCGCGCCAACAGCCTTCGCGACGTCGCCTTCCTCGAGTTTGCGCGCCGGTTCGACGGCGACGGCCCCGATGCACCGGTGATTGAAGTGCCCCTGGCGGCGCTCGCTCCGGGAGACCGCGTCGAGGTCAGGTCCGGCGATCTCATTCCGGTTGATGGCGTCATCCTCAACGGGCGGTCGTCACTGAGCAACGCCGTGCTCACCGGCGAAGCCACACCGCAAACCGTGCGCGAGGGCGACACCGTCACAGCGGGCGCCACCAATCTTGGCGCGCGTCTGGTGGTTCGGGTTGACGCCGCCGGAGAGCGCACCCGCGTGGGCGCCCTGCTCGCCATCGTGCAGGACGCGCTGTCGCACAAGCCGGCGTTGGTGCAGACCACGGACCGGCTCGCGCGGCGCTTTGTGCATGTGCTGCTGGTGGTGGCGGCGCTCACGGCCGCGGTGACCTGGGCGGCCTATGGGCCCTGGGTGGCCATGCAGCGAGTGGTGGCACTGCTCGTGGTCTCGTGCCCATGCGCACTCGGATTGGCGGTCCCACTCGCGATGTCGGTGGCGCTCACGCGCGCCGCCAGGGCCGGCATCTTCATCAAGAACCCCGATGCGCTCGAACGACTCCGTCATGTTGAGACGGTCCTGCTGGACAAGACGGGCACGCTGACCGAGGGTCGCGCCACCGTGGCGCGCTGGCACGGCGATTCGTCGGTGTTCGAGCTGGCGCGGGCGCTCGAGGCCGAGTCGTCCCACGCGGTGGCACGCGCCTTTCAGGCATCCAGCGGACGTGCTCTGCAAATCGTCCGAACGGTTCACGACGCCGTCGAGTCGCCTGGGTTTGGCATCGCCGGCCGGGTTGACGGCCACGACGTTCGCGTGGGCACTCTGGCGTTCGCCTCATCGTCGAACGCCGCGTTGCCCCTGGCGGTGGCGGGCGCGGCTGCCGCCATGGTGACCGCCGGCCTCAGCCCGGTGTATGTCGCCATCGATGGCCAGGTCGCTGGCGTGGCCGGCATCGGCGATGCCATTCGCCCGGACGCCGTGCCCACCATTGCGGCGCTGCGTGCGCGCGGCATCCACGTCCGCATCCTCTCGGGCGATCACCCGGACATCGTGGCCGCCCTGGGGGCGCGCCTCGGCCTCGCGCCTGAGGATGCGCAGGGTGGGCTCACCCCCGAAGCCAAGCGCGACATCGTCGCGGCATTGGCCGCGCGTCCCGCACGCACCGGGACGGTGGTGATGGTTGGTGACGGCGTCAACGACGCGGCCGCGCTCGCGCTCGCCGATGTCGGTGTGGCGGTCCACGGGGGCACCGGGGCGTCGATGATGGCGGCCGACGTGGTGCTCACTCGTGAGGGTGTGGCGCCGCTGCTTGAGGTGCTCGCCGGCGCACGGCGCCTTCGCGGTGTTGTTCGCCGCAACATCGCCTTCTCGATCTTCTACAACACGGCGGCCTCGTCCCTCGCGGTCGCCGGTATGGTGAGCCCGTTAGTTGCGGCCGTGCTGATGCCCGTGTCCTCACTGACGGTGGTGCTCTCATCGGCGATGACGCGCACCTTCGCGCGCACGCGTACGACCCGAATGGGGGCGGGCGCCTGACATGGAGGCACTGTTCGTGCTGTTGCCCCTCGCCTTGCTCATTGCGGCGATCGCCGTCGGGTTCTTCGTGTGGGCCGCGCGCACCGGTCAGTTCGACGACCTCGACACGCCGGCCATCCGCATTCTGTTTGACGATGAGGAGCCGTCTCGTCGCCAGGAATCTCGACTGAACACTTCGACACGGAGAGTTGACGAATGAAGAGGCCGACAGTGATACGTGTGGTGATCGTCACAATCGGGCTCGCATGCATCGGCACGCTGTCGTACGCGCTGAGCAATGCGCGCCAGGGATACGCGCCGCGCCAGCCCATCCCGTTTTCGCACAAACGCATGGCGGGAGCCCCCGACTGGCAGGTCGACGACAAAGGTGTGCGGGTCAACCTCGGCGGGTTTGGCATCCCCTGTGTGTATTGCCACACGATGCCCTACAAAGGCCGGCACTCGACGGTGCCGTCCACGGCCGTCTGCATGAACTGCCACTCAACGGTGGGTCTCAACCGCGAGTGGGTGCTGAAGTTGCGGGAGTACTGGGCCAGCGGAGAACCGATTCCGTGGGTGAAGGTGCACGACCTGCCGGACTTCGTGTACTACGACCACTCCGCGCATCTCAACGCCAAGGATGAACTCGGGCGGCCGAAGCTGCCGCTCGTGGACGCCAACGGCAAGCCCATGGTGGTGTGCCAGAACTGCCATGGCGACGTCGCCAACATGGAGATCGTGTCCGTGCAGACCACTTTCAACATGCAGTGGTGTGTGGACTGCCACCGGAAGCCTGAAATGAAGGCGTCCACCGATTGCATCACGTGCCACAGGTAGGGAGAGCTGTATGAACGAGCACGACATCGCCAGCCCGCAGGAAGGCACCGGCATCGACCGGCGCGAGTTCCTGCGGCTGACCAGCACAGTGGCCGCCGCAAGCGCCCTGGCCAGCGCCGGTTGTCAGATTCCACCGGAAGCCACCGTGCCTTTCCACGACATGCCGTCGGAACTGGTGGGTGGCCTCGGCCATGCGCGTTTCTTCCATACCGTGATCGACGGCACGCCTGTGCTTGTGCGCACGCGTGAGGGCCGGCCCATTCTCGTGACGCCGCGTGCGAACGAAGTCACCGGCCGTGGCCTCACGGTGCGTCATCAGGCCGCCCTCATGGATCTGTATGACCCCGACCGCGGCCGTGGCCCCGTGTCGGTCAGGCGCAGCGCCGGCCCCACGGTCAGCACAAACTGGAACGCGGTCAGCGCGCAGGTCGTGGCACGTCTGAAGGCAGCAGGTCCGCGGGCGGTGCTGCTGACCGGCCCCGTCAGCAGCCCGGCGATGTTGTCGGCCATTGCCGCACTGGGTGCGAGCACCGGGTTGCGTCACATCGAGTGGGCGCCGATCGACGAGTTCGACACGGCGTGGGCGTGGAACGAGGCGTTCGGCACACCAGCGGTCGGCCGCCCTCGACTCGACAAGGCTGATCTGATCCTCGGCCTTGGAGCCGAGTTCCTGGATCGCCCTGGCGCCGGCCTCGAACCACTGTTTGCGGCGCGCCGCACCCCGGACGGGACCGGTGATGCACGCATGAGCCGGTTCATCCAGCTGGAGGGACGGTTGACCCTCACCGGCGCCAACGCCGACCAGCGCATCCGTGCGCGCGACTCACACCTCGCGGCGATCGGTGCGGCGCTGGCGCACGAACTCATCGTGGTGCGCGGACGAGGCCCTCTTGCGGGTGATGCCACGGTGGCACAGGCACTGGCGCCCTTTGCGATCTCAACCGTGGCAGTCGCCACCGGGCTCGATCCAGTTGTGCTCCGGTCGCTGGCAGACGAGTTGGCCCAGGAGTCACGACGAGCGATCGTGGTCGCGGGTGGAGCCGCGAGCACCGCCGCCCAGGGACCAGCCATTGAGCTGATTGCTCTTGCGCTCAACATCACGATTGGCGCCTTTGACGCAGGCCTTCTCGAAGACCGGCCGACAGGCCGCACGTCGGGACATGGCGCCGCGCTGCAGGCCCTTGCCGCGGAGATGAATGGCGGCGCCATCGAAGGGCTCATCGTCGCCGGCCCGAATCCGTTGTATGACGCGCCTTCAAGTCTCGGACTGTCCGAAGCATTCGGCAAAGTGCCGTTTGTGGTTTCGCTCAATGACCGGCTTGATGAAACATCGGCGGCGGCCGACTTTCTGGCTCCCGCAAGTCATCCCTTTGAATGCTGGGGTGACGAGACGTTGCCTGCAGGGTACGTCGCGGTGCAACAGCCGGTGATTCCGGCGCTTCACAATTCACGCGGACTGCTCGACGTGCTGGTGGACTGGGCCGCTGCCCTGGGTGACCTGACCGCTCTCGCGGCTGTCGCCGCGGCCTTGCCCCCTGCCGCTGCCCCGGCTGTCGGCACAGGCCAGCGCGGCCCCAGCCCGAGCCCGGCGTACCACTATCTACGCGCGGCATGGGCCACCCGCCTTGGACTTGCTCCGGCCTCCCCGGCATTTGAACTCGCCTGGACCGACGTCCTTCGAACCGGTGGATGGCAAGGCCCAGTGGCCCCCGCGGCGCCCCGCGTCTTCCGCGCGGCCGCTCTCGAGGCGTTGCCCCGCCTGGCAGCGATGACAGCAGCAGACACGCTGGAACTTCAGCTCTATCCCGATCTGGCCATGGGCGACGGCCGCCCCGGCAACAACGGCTGGCTGCACGAGTTGCCCGACCCGATCACGCGCCTGACCTGGGGTGGCGCCCTGTCGCTCGCTCCGAGGCGCTTTGACGAAATGGGGCTGGCCAATGGCGATCTGATCGAGGTGAATGCCGGCCACGCGACGATCGTGGCGCCGGCATACCGACACGCCGGCATGCACCACGACCAACTCGCACTGCCCCTCGGGTTTGGGCGCACGGCGTGTGGCGTGATCGGTAACGGTATCGGCCCCAACGCATTTCCCTTGCGCCAGCTCATTGATGGACGAGTGATTGGCGCCGGGCTGCCGGTGACCATTCGCAAGGCCGGCGGTCACACGCCTCTCGCCCTCGCGCAGGGCTCCGATGTGATCGATCGGGCCCGCCGCCCGCTGGTGCCCACCACCACGTTGTCCGAGTATCAGAAGGATGCCCGGGCCGGCACCGAACAAACGGCTGGTGGTCCCTCCGCGTGGCCGGCGCACGAATATCCGAAGGCGCGCTGGGCGATGGCCATCGACCTCACCAAGTGCACCGGCTGCGCGAAGTGCGTGATCGGCTGCCAGGCCGAAAACAACATCCCCGTGGTTGGACCGTCGAGCATGATCGCGGGCCGCGAGATGTCGTGGCTGCGCATCGACCGCTACTACGATGCCCCACTCAAAGAAGGCGGCTGGGACGCCGAGGTCTGGGACGGCCCACTCGAAGTGACCGAGGAGCCGAAGGCGCTCTTTGAACCCATGTTGTGCCAGCACTGCGAAAACGCGCCCTGCGAAACGGTCTGCCCGTTTGTGGCGACCATGCACAGTGCCGATGGGCTGAATCAGCAGATCTACAACCGCTGCGTCGGAACGCGGTACTGCGCCAACAACTGCCCGTTCAAGGTGCGCCGGTTCAACTACTGGGAGCTGAGCAAGAAGCAGGAGAGCGGATTCTTCCGGTGGCTGGTGCCCCAGATTGCGGCCAACTCCGATCTGAATGCGCGCGAGCCGATGCAGATGAAGAACAACCCGGAGGTCACGGTGCGCAGCCGCGGCGTCATGGAGAAGTGCTCGTTCTGCGTCCAGCGCATCCGGGCGGCCACGGCCGAGGCGACACGCAACGGGCAACCGAAAGACCATCTGCCAGAGGGTTCAGTGGTGCCCGCCTGCATGGAAGCCTGCCCCACCCGCGCCATCACGTTTGGCGACATCAATGCCCCCGACTCGCAGGTGGCGGCCCTCGCCGGGCACCCACGTGCGATGAAACTGCTCGACGCGCTGGGCGTGAAGCCCTCTGTTTCTTATCTGACGAAGGTGCGCAATGACCAGGCATGAGCCCAGTCCGTACGCGACGGTAATGGACGACAGCCAGCTCACAGGCCGGCCGATCGTACTTGCGGGCGCGGGTCCGTATGGCGGCGACATTGAAATCCCCGAACCGCTCGTCACGGGCGCCAAGAAGTGGGCGGAAGTGGACCGCGACATCTGCATGCACGCGGAACAGTTTCCAACCCGACGCTGGTGGATTGCCTTCAGTGTGGCGCTGGCGTGCCTCTCGGTGCTGGTCTTCTCGCTGATCACGCTCTTCTACGGTGGCATGGGCATCCTGGGCGTCAATCAGCCGGTCGGCTGGGGCTCGTTCATCGTGAACTTCGTGTTCTGGATCGGCATTGGTCACGCCGGCACGCTGATCTCGGCGGTGTTGTATTTGTTCCGCCAGCAATGGCGCACGGGCATCAACCGCGCCGCCGAAGCCATGACGCTGTTTGCGGTGGCCTGCGCGGGCATCTTTCCAGTCATCCACCTCGGCCGCGCGTGGTTCGCGTACTGGCTCGTGCCGTATCCCAACGCCCGCGGTCCCCTCTGGGTCAACTTCAACTCACCGCTCGCCTGGGACATCTTTGCGATCTCGACCTACGGACTGGTCTCACTCACGTTCTGGTACCTCGGTCTGTTACCCGACCTGGCCACCGTGCGTGACCGCGCCACCCACCCGTGGCGCAAGAAGCTCTATAACGCGCTCAGCTTCGGGTGGACGGGCTCAAACCGCGCGTGGCACCACTACGAATCGGCGTACATGGTGCTGGCCGCGCTCGCCACGCCGCTGGTGTTTTCGGTCCACACCATCGTCTCGTTCGACTTCGCCACGTCGATCATGCCCGGGTGGCACACCACGATCTTCCCGCCCTATTTCGTCATCGGTGCCATCTTCTCCGGCTTCGCGATGGTCATCACGCTCATGACGTTCATGCGCGGCTATTTCGGCATGAAGAACTACATCACCATCAACCACATGGAGGCGATGGCAAAGATCCTCATGCTCACCGGCATGCTGGTCGGCTTCGCGTACTCCACCGAGTTCTTCATGGCCTGGTATTCGGGCAGCGAGTGGGAAGGATTCGTGTTCAAGAACCGGGCCTTTGGCCCCTACTGGTGGGCCTACGCCATCATGTTCACCTGCAACGCGATCGTCCCGCAGGTGTTCTGGTTCAAGGCGATGCGCCGCAACACACTGGTGCTGTTCATCGTGTCCATTCTGGTCAACGTGGGCATGTGGTTCGAACGGTTCGTCATTGTCGTGACCTCCCTGCACCGCGACTATTTGCCCTCGTCGTGGGGCATGTATGCGCTCACGTTCTGGGACTACGCCATTCTGCTGGGGTCCTTCGGGCTCTTCTTCACCCTGTTCCTCCTCTTCGTCCGGTTCCTTCCGGTCGTGGCGATTTCCGAAGTGAAGGGCGTGATGGACCCGAAGGTGGCGCGCGCCGTGCGCGCAGGAGGACTGACGCGATGACACCTGATGCCAGCGCCGGAGTGCTCGGCGACTTCTACGAGCCAGATGACGCGTTGGCCGCCGCGCAGAAGGCGCGGGAGGCCGGCTGGACACACTTCGACATGCTCACGCCATTCCCGGTGCACGGGATGGATGACGCGATGGGCCTGAAGCGATCCTGGATTCCGTGGGCGACGCTCGCCCTGGCGTTTGGCGGGATCGCCTTCGCCCAGGGGCTGCAGAACTACGTGATGGTGTGGGACTGGCCGATGAACTTCGGCGGCAAGCCCTTTTTGTCGTGGCCGGCGTTTATCCCCATCACGTTTGAGGCCATGGTGTTCTGGGCCGCCATTGGCACCGCCATCATCGCGGTGGTGGCAGGCAAACGGACGGGCCAGCTGCGGCCGCCACCACCGCTGCTCCCCACCGGTGCGACGGTGGATCGCTTCGTGATTTGGATTGCCGCGACCGATCCCAAATGGACGCACGACGACCCGCGCGGGTTTGTGAAATCCCTGGGCGCGGACCATGTGCGGCTTGTTGATGTCACTGGAGGGATCCGTGAGTAACCGTACCCCTGCCCTCGTGCTTGGAGCGCTGACACTGGTGCTGGCCGGCTGCGACGTCGGCCTGCCGGCCGGACGCATGCCGCACCGCGAAGGCAACCGGCTCGACATGGTGGATCAGTCGAAGATGAAGCCCCAGCGCCGCGATCCGTTTGGCGGTCGCCCCACCGGCATGCTCGAACCGCAAATCGGCACAGTGGCGGTGAACGACACGCCGTACCCCTACGCGCAGAATGAGGCGGACCGTGCGGGCGCCGAACTGGTGAATCCACTCCCGCCCACCCCAGAGGTGCTCGCACACGGTCGATTCGTCTTCGAGAACGTCTGCATCACGTGCCACGGTCCACGCGGCGCCGGCGATGGCCACGTCACGGCGCTCTTTCCAAAACCGCCGAGCCTGATGACGCAAAAAGTGCGCGACTGGCCCGACGGCCAGATCTTCCATCGTCCCATGCGGGGCCAGGGGTCGATGCCGAGCCACGCCCGGCAAATCGATGCCCGTGACGCCTGGTCGGTGGTGCACTACATCAGGCAGATGCAGGCCACAGAACCCGTTGCGCCTCCGCCGGCGACGCCTTCGACAACGCCGGCTTCGGCGGCACCAGTCAAGTGAGGATTTCATGAGCCACACCCACTCCTTCGAACTTGCGCCACCGCCGGCGCGCCTGACACTCCCCGTCACGGTGCGAAGCCTGGCCGCGCTGGCGGCCGTGGTCGGCGCCGCGACGCTGGCCTGGACCTTCAGCACCGGCGACAGCACGCGCGCGTGGAGCGCGTATCTCATCGGTGTGTTCTTCACTCTGGGCCTCGGGGTGTTCGGCGCGGCATGGCTCGCAATCCTGAATCTCTCTGGCGCCGCGTGGTCGGTGACGATGAGGCGGATTCCAGAGGCGATGACGGCCTGGTTGATTCCCGGCGGTCTGCTCGCCCTTGCTCTCGGCCTTGGCGCACACTCCCTCTACGAGTGGACTCATGACAGCGTGGTCGCGGCTGATCCTCTGCTTCTGCACAAGGCGCCATTCCTCAACATGGGAATGTTCTGGGCGCTGGTCGGAGGAAGCCTGTTGCTGTGGGTGGTATTCGGCCGGTTGATTGTCGGCGCGTCGTACCGCCAGGACGATCAAGGCGGCGTGGCGTTGACGGGACAACGGCGCACGTTCTCGGCCATCTTCATTGTCATCTTCGCGCTCACCCTCAGCGTGGTCAGCTTCTATCTGTTGATGTCGCTCGAGCCTCACTGGTTCTCCACGATGATGGCCGTGCTGGTCTTCACGGACGTGATGCAGACCGGCACCGCATTCGTCGCGGTCGTGGCCGGACTGTTCGTTGCGTCAGGCACGCTCCGCGGATTCCTGAACGAACACCACCTGCACTCACTGGGCAAGATGTTGTTTGCGTGGACCGGATTCTGGGCCTACATCTACTTCTGCCAGTTCATGTTGATCTGGTATGCGAATCTTCCTGAAGAGACTGTGTACTTCCTGCGCCGAGCAGCCAACGGCTGGCTGCCCTACATGGTGCTGTTGCCGCTGTTGAAGTTTGTGGTGCCGTTCATGGTGTTGCTGCCACGCGCAGCCAAACGGACGCCGTCGCGCCTGGTGCCGATGGCGATCCTGATCCTGGTCGCGCAGTTCTGGGAGTTGTATCTGATGGTGGCGCCCGCGCTTGGCCATGGCGACGAGCCCGCGCACGCACAGTTGCCGGTGGTGGAGTTGCTCGTCACGCTGGGATTCCTCGGCCTCTTCACGCTGGTGTTTGGCTGGGCGCTTGCCAGACACGATGCGGTGCCGCTGAAAGACCCGTCGCTGGCAGAGTGCCTGGCCTATCAGTCCTGACGCGATGTTCCCATGGACCACTCGCACGCCATTGCCCCGCACCTCGACCTGCTTGGCTTTCTGACTCTGGGCCTGCTCGGCGGGTTCGGGCACTGTGTGGGCATGTGTTCGCCGTTTGTGATGATCGTGGCGCGGCAATATGCCGGTGACACACGACCAGCCTGGCTCGCGCACACCTGGTATACAGCCGGCCGGATCACAACGTACATGTTGCTTGGCGCCGCGGCAGGGGCCATGGGATTGGTGGTTGGCCGCGCCGGGGATATGGTCGGTCTGCAGCAGGCGGCAATGGTCCTGGCGGGCGTGATGCTGGTGGCGTGGAGTCTGGCCGTGTTGATGGACGCGGGCCCGCGTGTGCTGCGCGCAAGTTGGGTGTCGCGCGCGGTGACCAGGCTGAGCGCACAGATGCCGGCGCACCCCTTCCCGCTGGGCCTGGCCCTGGGGCTACTGCCGTGTGGATTGGTCTATACCGCGGTGGTCGGCGCTATCGCACAGGGCGGTCTTGTTGACGGCGCGCTCGCACTGGCGTTCTTCGGCGCAGGCACGGTGCCCGCGCTGCTGGTGGTCTCCTTCGCCGACCAACTCATCGTCAGGCGCCGTCCCGCACTCAACCGGTTGTCGCAGGTGTTCGTGCTGGTGATGGGCGTGTCGTTCCTGGTCCGCTGGCTGCGGTAACAAGTCGCAGTTGCGGCGGCCTGACGAAGACAGGATTCGAGATCGCCGACAATCCGTTGTCGTCACGCAGTTGCACGTTTACCCACTGCCCCGGGGCCAGGCGCAGGGAGTGTCGCACAGCAGCGGCGTCGATCAGGATCGAGGCGACCACCTCACCGTTGCGGACGACCTCGGCGCGTTGCCCCAACGCCGATTGTGTGTCGATTCGCAGTTCGACCATCGTGGCCTCCGACAGGGTCACGACGCCGCCCATACTTGTCTCCCGTCCGCTCGCTGTCACCGCAATATCGACAGCCAGGCCAGGCGTGCCTCGCGTCCGGATGTAAGCGCGCCCAGCCCGCACGCCCTCAAGAATTCCGGTTTCCGAGAGGTCTGAGGCAAACACGACGGTGGCGGGCGCGCCGATGCGACTTCGGCTCGATCGCGCGGCGTGATCGTCGCTGCCGCCGATCCCGATGATCCGGTGTCCTTCGTTCAGCCGCTGATGCCAGAAGCCGAGGCCCGCCGTTGGCCCTTCGACCGTGGGGCCGTTGACGACTTCCAGCACTGGGACTTTCGCCCACGGGGTCGCCGGCGCGTCCCACCCGCAGCCCGTGCACCGATCGCCAGTTTCCCGGCCGGGGTGGTTGATGGACAAAACGCCGCCGGCTCGCTCGACATCATCAATCACGTGCCCCATGTGCCGCCCTTGAAAGCCGAGGCGAAAATCGATGAACGCGCTCGTGCCGTACACGTTGGCGTGTCCGCGGAATGTGGTGAGCTCCTGGCCGCGAATGAGCAGCAGGTCGGGGCTTCCTTCTTGCAGCGTAGCCATTTCGGCGTGGTGGCTGGTGGTGTTGTGATCGGTGATTGCCAGAAAATCGAGGCGCTGCGCTCGTGCGGCTTCCACGACTTCCCACGGCTGACAACCCCGCTTGACTGCTTCGGGACCATCCTGACAATCAAAGGCGTCGCTGTGCACGGTGTGGGCGTGGAAATCGCCCGTAAACCACGCCGGCCCGGCTCTGAGCGGCGTCGGGACGCCTGGGCGCGTATCAGCCGCAAACGACAGGCGAATTCTGACCTGCCAGGTGGCGCGCGTATCAGCGCCAATCGCTGGGACACCGAGTGACAAGCGCCACGTTCCCGCGAGCAGCGGCCCGGTGCTGTACGAAGGCGTGGCGTGACCCTCCGCAATGAAAAAGCGCGACTTGCTGAAGCGACTCGTGCCGCGGAATCGCATCGGATCAAACAGGCCCACTTCCAGCTGTGTGCCGGCGTCCTTGTGTGAATGCGTGAATTCGAAATCGATCCGCGTCACTCCGGCCGGGACCGTGAACGGGTGCTCCTGGTATGTGCCCTTGTCGGCTCTGGTGAGTTCCCCCCCAAGCACCACCATTGTCGGGCTGGGCCCTGAAGGCTGCGGGTGCGCCGTCGTAGACAAGGCGAGAGTCACGAGGCAGGAGACACTTACAACGAGGCGGCGCATGCCGCGACTCTAGACAACCGGTGTGACGCTCATGTCACGTGGCGACGGCGTCGCCCGCCGCCTTTCACATCAACCGGGTGATCACGCCGAAGGCGGCGGCGATCATCGCGAATAGCGTAGTGAACTGCACCGCCAGCACCGACATGAAACGCCGGTCGAGCGAATCGAACCTCCGCTCCATCCGTGCATCCAGCGCGGCAATCATCGTCTTGAGATCCGCATCAACCGCCAACATCGTCCGACTGGTATCCGCCATCGTCCCCTCCAACGCCTTGGTCCGCACCTCAACGCCTACCATCCGCTCTTCGATCGTCGCCATCGTCTACCTCCTGGTGCCCTACACCAGCAGATCTCATGCCGTAACCGGGTTTAGAGAATTCCGGCCGACAAAACGACAGATGGTCGTCATATGTCGCAGTTTCTTCCACTCTGCCCCGGTGACACATCGCAGAATTTGACGACGAGCCGTCACTGACGACGGTGCCATCGTCGTCGACGAGTCGTCAAGAGAAAACGTCTTCGAAAACGTCTTCGAACGCCCGGATCAACTCTGGCGCGCTCATGCGGTTCCACGTTTCATTTACGCCGAAGGTGAGTGTTTGGCCCGTCGGCGGCGCCGACATCGCAATGCTGCGATCGGCCAGGCGTCGAGCCACGTCGGCGGGCGACACGCCCTTGAACGTCACGCGCGCAAGGTTGGTGCCGTTGGGAATGCGTTCGATTCCCATCCGCGGGTGTTTTGCCATCGCGGAATAAAACGCCTCGGACGTCTGCACTGCGGTCTTCAGCCGGCCCTCGAAACCGTCCATGTAGTGCCGCGCCACCAGAGCGGCGTTCCAGCCAACGGCGAGGTTGCCGCCGAACATTCGGCGCACATGAAACATTCCGTCGAGCACGCGTTTTGGCCCAGCCAGGATGGCGCCAATGCCTGAGTTGAAATACTTCCACAGCGACACGTAGACCGTATCGAAGGGCGCGGAGTACTCCGCCGGCGAGATGCCGGTGTAAGCGGACGCGATAAACAGGCGCGCGCCGTCCAGGTGCATCCCGATGCCACGATCGCGAGCGAGCGCCGAGATGGCCTTGGCCTCGTTCCAGTCGAACATCTGCCCAGACAGGCGGCGGATTGGGCTCTCGATCGCAATCGCACCGACGTCGGTGGCCACGCGGCCGCTTGCGGTGCGCGCCAGCACCGCTTCGACATCCGCCTTCGTAAAGGTGGCACGGCCCGGCGCCAGCGGCATCAGCGTGAGCCCCGACAACGTCTGGCAGGCGTCGCCGGTGTCGTTGTAGATGTGGCTCATCTCGGGAACGATGACTCGTTTTTTCGAGCCCGCCAGTGCGCGGAGCGCCAGTTGATTCGCCAGTGTCCCCGATGGAAAAAACACCGCAGTCTCTTTGCCCAGCAACTGTGCCCAGTGGCGTTCGAACTGCTCCACTTCCCCACCAAGCAGGTAGTTGTCCTCGGCCACGTCCTTGCTCTGGCACAGCCGGCCAAGCAGCGCGGCGTACTCACGCGGGCTGATGCCAATGCCGTCGCCGGCCAGGTGGACGACCCGATCGGCCTGGGTCGCCGGATTGGCCAAAACCGGTGTGTACGGAAGGCAACCGAGTCCAGCGGTGGTGCCCAGGGCACCCACAAAGTGGCGTCGCGAGATGGCGGGCATGAATCCTCCGGGTGAATGGTATCCTCCCGGCCTATGAATGCAGCCGTGCGAAATACCCTGGCGTTCCTTGGCGGCTTCGTTGCGCTCGGCGTGGCGAAGTACGCCGCGATCGCACTCGGCAACGCGGCGATCCCGCCACCGGCCGGTGTGGATCTTTCCACCATCGAAGGGCTCACGGCGGCCGTGCCTCTCTATGAAGCGCAGCAGTGGATCCCGGCCTTCTTCGAGCATGCGGTGGGTTCGATGGCCGGCGGCGCCACCGCCGCATTCCTTGCCGTGAGCCACAGAATGAAGCTGGCGCTTGGCATTGGCGCGCTTCACATGGCCGGGGGCATCGCTGCGGCGCTGATGGTGCCGTTTCCCGCGTGGGTCGTCACGCTGGACCTTGTCGCCATGTACCTGCCGATGGCCTGGATCGGTGGCACACTGGTGGGCGGGCGACGGCCGTGAGGCGAAGCAAACTGCTGAATCTGGGAGTGCTGCTCACCTCGCTGATTGGGTATCTGGAGTGGGGGCAGGACCAGTCCCTGTTCCTGTTTCAGGCGGAGGCGGACTTGATCGTGAAGGGGTTGACGAGTCCGGGCGAGGTTCTGCATCCCTTCACCCTGCTGCCGTTGCTGGGGCAACTGGCGCTCGTGGCCACCCTCTTTCAGCAGACCCCAGGCAAAAGACTCACGTATGCGGGGATAGCGGGCATCGGCCTGCTGCTCGCGTTCATGTGCCTGATCGGCCTGATGAGCTTCAATGTGAAAATTTTCGCTTCCACCATCCCGTTCCTGGTGCTCGCCGTGCTGACGGTTCGGCACCATCGCTCGGCGGGGTGAGGTGTATCCTACGCGGATAGGCCCGGAGCGCGAGTAACGAATGGTAGACGTTCTGTCCCCCCTAATCGCGTTCGCCGGCCAGGCTGACTGGGCGCTGGCGCGGCCCCTGCCGGTGGTCACACTGGAGATCCGCAAGGCCGTCGGCCTGGCCGTGCTGGTGCCCGCCGGTACACTGTTTCTTCTGTATCTCTTTCGACCGCGGCCCTATGTGCTGGCCGGTGTCGCCGCCTGGCTCGCGGCCAGCGTCATGCTCCTGGTGTTGAGCGTTGATTCTGCGGGCCCAGGCGTCGCCGACGTCCCCGGCTATCTGGTGTCTGGCCGACTGGCCATCGCCACGTGGGCAATCGCGGCGCTCGTCTTCGGCGCCGGACTTCGTTTTGCCGGAGTGTGGTTTCGGGAGCCGGCAACGATGTCGCGTGCCTTCCTGTGGAGTGCGGCGGCAGGCGTGGCCTGGATCAGCGTCGCCGCCCTCTTCATGCGACCGCGCGCGGTCATCGTGCCGGCATTCGTCCTGATGTGCGCGTGGCAGGCCAGGGGCGCGATGCGGTACCTGCGCGCAGCGCATCAGTACAGGTTTGTCGGGGCGCTCGTCGCGGGCATCGGCGTGATCGGCATCATCGGCGTCAACGTCACCGCAGCGTTTGTCGCCGCGTCAGACGGCGCCATCTCCCAAGCCACCACGAACATCACGTACATCAACTTCATCTCGGCCGCGCTCATCATGCTCGGCATGCACCTGCTGATCTTCGAGGATGTGATTGAGGAACTGCGCACGTCCGGCGCCGCCGTTCGCGAAAGCCGCGACGAAATGCGCGCGATGGCGATCACCGACCCGCTGACCCGCTGTTACAACCGCCGCTTCCTCGAGGAAATCGAGACGCACGAACTCGCGCAGCACCGGCGATACGGCCTGCCCCTCTCCCTGCTCTATATCGACATCGACCACTTCAAGACCATCAACGACACCCGCGGCCACGACACCGGCGACAGAGTGCTCAAAACCCTCTCCACCATCCTGCGGGCACACACCCGCCGATCCGACTACGTGTTGCGCTGGGGCGGGGATGAATTCCTGGTGCTGCTCTCGACAGACGAGGCCAGCGCCCGCGCGAAGGCCGACGACATCCGTCACGTCTTCCTTGAGTCGGCCATCGTGCGCGGGCTGCCCGACGACGTGGATGTCAGTATTGGCTGTGTCGCCGTGCCCCAGGACGCCGAACATCTGGCCCCGCTCATCGACCAAGCCGATCGCGACATGTACCGCGGCCGTCGTGAAGCAGCCACCACCAGCGTTCAGGGGGACTGACAGCCAGAAAAAGACGTCGGGTGTCTTTTTGCCTACCGCCGCCAAAAAGACACCCGACGTCTTTTTCTGGCACCTTCCGTCAGGCGCTCGGCCTCACGAGCACCGCGTCCACTTCGATGTCGAAACCCGCGAAGCTGGACTGGACCAGCGTTCGGGCCGGCAGGGGATCGCCGACGTATTCCCTGTAGATCGCGTCGAACTCTTTGGCGTCCGCCGGGTTTCTGAGGAACACGCCAACCCGCACCGCGTCTTTCAGTGACAAGCCCGCCGCATTGGCAGCGGCCTCGAGGTTGTCGAGTGTCATGCGGGCCTGCACGGCAAACGGCTTGTCGCCGTGCCTGACGTTGTCGCGGTCGCGGGGCGTCTGCCCCGCCAGGAACACGAGGCCGCCGGCCTCGACGGCGATGTTGTACGAGCCGGCCGGCAACGGCGCAATGTCACTGGTGAATGTCTTGCGGGTCATGGTGATTCCTGTTGTTCAGGCGCGATAGCGCTCAATGAGTTGCACCGTCCGCTCCACGGCGTGCACGGCGGCCTGGTGGTTTTGTGAAAAGTTCAGGCGAATGCTGTCCGTGCAGTCCGGGCTGAACTCGGTCCCCGGTGTCACCGTGACACCGGCCTGCGTGCGCAGCGCGCGCACGAAGCTATGCAACGAGATGCCCAGCGCCGGCAGGCGAGGGAAAAGATAACTGCCCGCCTGAGGTGCGCGTGCGGCCAACCCAGGCACCGTGCCGAACACCGCCATCAGGTCATCGCGGATGGCCTGGTGTTTCGCGATGCGGTCTTCCATCCATCCGGCCGGCTCGTTGAACCAGGTCCGCAACACGGCCTGGGAATACCCCGGCGCACGCAGAGAGACGATCGCCTGCAGCTTTTCCATGCGGTCAATCAGATGCGCGGCACCAAACGCCACACCCAGGCGATACCCGCTCAGCGACTCGGTCTTCGACGGTCCCATGATCGTGATCACATGGTCGGCGTTGATGGACGACGCGCGCAGGTGTGTGTAGACCTGACCGGTAAACAGCATGCGCGAGTAGAGCTGATCGACGATCACGGTCACGCCGTATCGGTTGGCCAGCGCCGCGATGCCCGCTATTTCCGCCGGGGAATAGATCACACCGGCAGGATTGTTGGGATTGGAAAACAAGAACGTCCGGACACCGGTCTTGAAGGCGCCCTCGAGCTCGTCCAGATCCAGACCGGCGCCATCGGTGTGCGCCAGGTGATTCATCCGCACGGGTACGGCTTCTGCGCCCAGGAACGCCACCAGCTTGCGGTTGGCGAAATAGTCGGGCCGCACAATGGCGACCTTGTCACCGGCGGCCACCGTGGCCCCGAGCGCGAGGAACAGCGCCCCCTGCGTGCCGGGCGTGATGATCAACTCCTGCGCCCCGGACACGGGTCGGCCGGTGAACGCGGCCAGGTGTCCAGCCACGCGGCCGCGCAGTTCAGCGCCGCCGCGGTACTCGGTGTAGGCCTGCGGCCCGCCGCGATGCACACCCTCGACAAACTCTTCCAGCGCGCCGGGCGTGGGCGCGAAAGCGTTGTCATTCACATCACCGTGCGAAAAATCGACCGGGACTCCAGGCAGCGGCTCCCCGCGCATGTCGGCATCCGGGATGCCCGCCGCCTGTCGCACTTCCTGGCCAGGCGCGTGATCGGTGCCCAGCTTCGCGAACTTCTCTTCAATCAGATTCATGCTCACCGATCATAAGCCGTCCCGGGTATCCTTTCCACCGAGTGAATCTTCAGTCGGCACGTTACGACGGCCTCGACCTGTTTCGAGGCCTCGCCATGTTCTCAGTCGTGTTGCTCCACGTGCATGTGCTCAGCGGCGGCGAGACCAGCGACGTCATTCTCCGCATCAGGGATTTCGCCTTCCCCGGGCTCATCATGGGGAGCTTCTTCGTGATGGCCGTGGCGTTTGACCGTACGCCCTCACGGGCGTTTGGCGAGGCCGTGCGCGCCAGGGTCATGCGTCTGCTCCTGCCCTCGCTCGTCTGGTCGTACCTCTACTGGATAGGCTGGTGGATGGTGCGCCCGTGGCTGCTCGGCCAGGCGCCGATGCTGCCTCCCCTCAGTCTGGCCTTCACCTCATACATGCACTTCTGGTTTCTGCATCTGGTGTTCGTGATCACCGTGGCGTGGATTCCGGTGCTGGGGTGGGTCGCACGTGGCCGGCTTGCGCGATGGCCGGTCGTCGCCGCCTGCGTGGTGCTCGCGCTGGTCTACCCGATCTGGCTTGAACGCTGGCTGTTGTCCCTCTCGGGGCAGGCCGACTATTTTTCTTTGCCAGGGGGCGCCTACCCGGCCCCGACCCTGCGGCAGTGCCTCAAATTGGTGGTGCCGTTTCTTGCCTACATCCCGGCGGGTATCGCGATCGGTCTGGCCCACCGCACGATCCGCGAATGGTACTCGGCGTCCGCATTCCGCACCGGCACGATCATCGCGGCCGTGGTGGCAATGGTCGTCCATGTCACGGGGCTCAACGGAACGCTGTCACGTGAGGCCTATGCGATCGCGGTCTTCATCGCCGTGCTGCGGCCCATTCAACCGCGACCCTTCATCTGGGCGCGCGCCCTGGCGCGATGGTCGTTCGTGGTCTACATCCTGCACTACGCCGGAGCCATCCTCTTCACGAGCGCGCTCCATTGGTCGGGCATCCCCCGCTCGGAAATCACCTCAATCGCCGGCGCACTGATCGTGGTGGCCGCGAGCCTGACGGCCGGCGTCATCCTCCGGCGCCTGTTGCCCGTGGACTGGCTGCTGCCCCTCGTGGCCGTCGCACCAAAAACGGCGCCTGTCCCGCCTGGCGCCTGAGGTATGGTTGCTGCACGCAAGGGGGCACTGTGATGGCCAGCAGACCAACGCCAGTTCTCATCTACGCACCGGGGCTCGGGCGGTACAGCCACAATACGGCCGACGGCGTGGCCGAGGTGTTGGCCCGCACGATCGACCGCTTGATGCCCGACGAGTACAGCACCAAGACAGATGCGGCCGTCACCGCACCCAAAGGCCTGCGGGTGGGCAAGACCATCATCGACGGCAAGGACAAGCCGGTGCTCCAGTTGTTCGAGCTCGACTACCTGGGACTGCTCGAGCCCGACTCGGGCGTGGCAGGCCGTCCGGTCGTGCCAGGGCTGGTGCGCTCAGTGTTTTTCGCGATCTTCGGTCTGTGGAAATTGCTCCGGGCCCTCGGGCGCCCCGGCAAGACCTGGAGAACCAAGGTGCAACTCGTCGCAGGGTTCGTGATGGTACTGGTGCTGGTGTTCGCAGCCATCGTCGCCGTCTACTCCGTGGTCTTTGCCACAGGTCGGTCCCTGCCGTTCGCGGGAGTGTTTGGCCCCGAAGCAGCGCCCTGGGTGTTGGGCATGTCGTCGCTCGGCATTGTCGCCGGTTGGGCGGCGATTCGTAAGCACGTGCTGGCGATGGCGGGATCCATGGAATGGCTGATGCGTTTTGTCACCAACGAAAGCGCGATCGCCGATACCGTGGCGCTGGTCGTTGACGAAGCGGTGGACGGCCTCCGTCAGAATGACTGGAACGGCAGCATCCACCTGCTCGGGTTCAGCTTCGGCAGTCTGGTGCTGTTCGAATCACTTTTCCCCAGGCCCGGCGCACTGCGTTCGTCGGCGCCAGTCGCCTCGATCTCGTCGTTGACGACGGTTGGGTGCCCCATCGATCTGGTCCGTCTCTACCAACCCGCCTACATCGCCAATCGCACGGCGCGCCGCCCCGGGATGCCCTGGACCAACGTCTTCAACGCTGCCGACATCTTTGCGTCGAACCTCAGAAACGGCGATGACAGCAGTGAAGGCGTGGCCGATGCCCTTCCGTTCGCCGCACCCCCGCCCACCTCGATCCGTTACCTGGATCAGGTCATTGGTCCGACGCAACTGTTCTCGAGCGGCAGCATCCACGCGGGGTACTGGGGCACGACGCCGCGCGCGAACTGCTTTGATCCGCTAGTGCTTCCCTGGCTGAAATAGTTCGGGCCGTGCCTGCGTCAGGAACCGATCCGCAATTTTCAGCGCGAGAGCCTTCGTTTCCGCAAACGACGTGTTGGAAATCACAGAGACGACCAGCCCGCGGCCGGGAAACGAGATGAATGACGCGACGTTCCCGCCCCGCAGGGCGCCCTCGTCGCCGGCGGTCGTCATTTGCTGTCCCGCCAGCGTGACGGACTCAAGATCCCAACCGAGGCCGTAGCCCGTTTCCTGTCCCGAGGCCACCCGTTGCGTCGTCTGCAGCAACCGGACCGTGCCTGGCTGCAGGAATTTGCCGCCGTTCACAGCCAGGCCAAAACGCACGAGGTCTGCCGGCGTGCTTCGACCGCCGCACTCACGAGCATCCAGCCACAGCTCGATTGACGGTACTCGGTGCCGGGCTCGAACCGCAGCGGACTTTTCGCAAACCGGGGAAGGACATCGAGCGTGCGCTCGCACCGCACCGTCACCGGTTCCTCGTCACCGGCGTCGTTCCTGACGCCTGACACGTGCCCCATCAAGTGGCGAACGGTGACGGGCCATTGCTTCACGGGGAATTCCGGGAGTGCAGTACTGGCGCCGTGGCGGTCGTGTAGGTGTAGAGCCCGAGCACCGCAAGCGGGATCATGCCCACGCCGAGCACACCCAGAACCAGCCACGTCGGAATCTTCTTCGCGCTCACTGATCGATCAGTAACACGAGCCCTCACCCATGACACGTGAGCATTGGATGAGATTCCAGTGAGGACCTATGAGCGCCGCCAGTCCATGAACCAGTTCGGTTCCCAGGTGGCTCCCCCATCCCGCGACACCGCCTGATGCCATCGGCAGGACGTTGGAGTGATGCGGTCCCACACACCTCTCACCTTGATCGACACGTCACCGTCCTTGTCGTCGGCCTCGAACGTCCCGATGCCGTTGGCAAACCCGCCGGTGGTGCCGGGTGTGGTCAACACGCCGCTTTTGCCATTAACCCAGAAGTCCGACCAGATCTTCTGATCCAGGTCGAGCAACCGCAGGCCCATGCCGCTGAAATTCCTGGCTGGGATGCGCAGTTCCTCAACGCTGCCCACGCCACCCAGGATCGTCCAGCACGTGGCCTCTCCCGTGAACTCGTCCCAGTCCTTTCCACCGGCCGCTTTCAGGCGGCGATGGGCGATCGCCCATCGACCCGCCAGAAAGTCGAAGTCGCCAGGTTTTCCCGCCGGCACCTGGCGGACCGCCGCTGCGGCGAGAGTCGAGGCGGACAAGGCCAGCGATCCGGCGAGGCCGGATGCCGCCAGTTGAAGCAACGTGCGTCGGTGTATTTCCATGGGGTCCTCTGACATGCCGTCACGATACAGGCCTATTCCTGACAACGAACGTCAGGATTCTTTCGGTACAATCTCCACGTGCGTGCGAGCCGGCTCCTGTCCATCCTCATGACGCTGCAGGTACGTGGGTGTGTGACTGCAGATGCCCTCGCCGAAGAGTTTGAGGTCTCCGTGCGCACCATCTACAGAGACGTGGATGAGCTCAGCGCTTCAGGTGTGCCGGTAGTGGCGGATCGTGGCCCCGGCGGTGGCTTCCAGTTGGCCGACGGATACCGCACCCAGCTCACAGGGCTCACGCCTCACGAAGCCACGTCCCTGCTACTCGCGGGCCTGCCGGGTCCAGCCGCCGATCTGGGTCTGGCCGGCGCGCTGGCATCGGCCGAGCGAAAGGTGCTGGCGGCGTTGCCTTCTGGCCAGGCGACCCGCGCGAGGCACCTGCAGCAACGTGTGCTCCTCGACCCCCTGGATTGGTACCGGCGTGTGGAACGGCCCCGGTATTTGTCAGAAGTGGCCGGCGCCGTGTGGGCCCAGACCCGTCTCTCTGTGGGTTATGACGGCTGGACCACAACGTCAACGGGTGTGATTGATCCGTTCGGCCTCGTGATCAAGGCCGGTGTCTGGTATCTCGTCGCACGCCGCAAACAGGCGATTCGCACCTTCAAGGTCAGCCAGATTCTGGAATGCACACCGCTCACGGACACGTTCGTCGTGCCGGCGACATTCCACCTGGCGCAGCACTGGGCGGCCGAACTGGCGCGGTTCGAGCAAGGCCTTCGCCAGGGACGCGCGACCATTCGGGTCGCGAAGGCAGCGCTCTCTCGAATTGAACGCCTGGGCGCGGACGCGGTTGACGCCGTTCGTGGTGCACAACCCGATCGGCATGGATGGAGGACCGCCACGATTCCGATCGAGAGCATCGATCACGCGGCCGTCGAGCTGCTGGGCTTCGGACCCTGGGTTCGGGTTGTGGAACCGCGCCCGCTGGCAGACCGTGTGCGCACACTGGCTCGCCGGGTGGCCAGCCGCTGATTACGCCAGGGTCTCGGCCCGACGACGCGCGATGGGCCATTCACGAGCGAGCGAAGGCAGCACCACAAGGGAGCCGCGTAACACGGTCGTCCAGCGGGCCAGTGCCCGTTCGTCACGCGCGTGCCACGCGAATCCGTAGGCCTCGCGAATCGCCGGTGGCAGCGATCCAATAGTGAGCAATTGCATCGCGCGAAATGCCGGCCAGGCCACCTGCCACTTTGGCGGGTACAACACGGCCCGGGCGAGCGCTCGGCTGGTGTCGGTCACCACAATCCGCCCGCCCACCAGCATTTCGGCCATGTAGGCGTCGAGTTGCGCCGAGTCGCGCGGCAGCCAGCCTGCCGGCATGCCCATCAGCGGCTCCATGATGGCGGCCTCCACACAATACTGATCCCGCTCACGACGCGTCAGCGGACCTACGAGGCGCTCATAGGTCAACGGGATCGATTCGAGGAGCGTGGCATGCACCCACCGTTGCAGGTCGGGATCGTGGGCGGAGTACGACCCGCCGGCCGGGGCATTGACGCGCCCTTGCACGCGATCGTGAATCGCGTTGATGCCTGCCGCCGCCGCGATCATTTCTTCCGTGTGACCGAAGGTCAGTGACAACATCGCGCCCACCGTGGAGTGCAGTCGCTGGAAGCTCGCGCGCAGGCTGCCCCGAAAACCGCTGTGACCGTGGACGCCGGCAGCCACTGATGGATGCGCGAGTTGGAGGAGAATCGCACGCCCCCACCCGGCGACCACCACCACCTCGCGGTTCACCTTCCAGGTCACACTTCCAGGCCCGGCGGCCACATGGTCCGACCGCAGCAGGCGTGCGCGTACCGCCGCGCGATGACGTTCGACTGCTTCAGTCATGGCTGACTACCTGGACTGCGTGCATGATCTGCCGGAGCTTCTGCAACCGCGGCTCAGTTTGTTTCATGGGCGCGCTATTTGTTCTGACATACCAGAGCCACCTCGGAAAACCGCGCGGCGCCACCAGTTGGTGGCCCAGCGCCTGGAGCACAACAGGCCGGCGATATTCCTCGATGAACGCGGTGGCCAACGGCAACCATCGATCATCCGGCCCCCCGATCAACTCCAGCAGCACCGACATCACATCGTCGCATTGACGAAGAGTGGCCGCGACGCCGAATTCGTGGCGGATATCGAAGTCGATCAAGGTCGCCCGCTGCCCGATCACGTCGCAGAGGACATTGTCGAGATGCAGATCACCATGAGACCACTCAGCGCGGTAGTGGCGGCACGGGATCTCATGGACTCGGCGCAGTTCGCGGGCGGCAAGCACCAGGGCCGTTCTCACGTCCGGGTCGTTCCGACGAACCATCGCCCGCAGACTGGTCCCTTCCACCTTGGGAAGGACCACCGCAGAACCTGACTCAACCCTGGCGCCCGGCCGCTCGGGATACAGCAGTTGCACACAATAGGTTTCCCAGGCCGTCCATTCGCTGGTGCGAAGAAACATGCAGGTGCCGCTGCGTGACAGCGCCAGAAATATGTTCGCGCACCAGATGACGACCGGTGCGCCTGCCCGGCGCTGCTTCACGAACACAGGAGCGCCATCCCGCACGGCTGCGTGTACGTCGTTGACTCGCACACGATTCATCAGCCGGCCGGCGGTTTGTTGCAGGCGTTCCATCACCGATGGGCCACCTGTCGCGCATACCGATGGCGTCGACCGGCCAGTCGAAGGATACGTGTGGCCGCCACGGTGAAGCCCCACAACGCCAGACGGAGCGGGAAAACACTTTTACGGGTTCGCCCTGAGCCCTCCGCATAGGCGCGCGCCGCGTCGGCCGTCAGGTCCAGCGCCTGCGAAAGAGACGCCGAGGCGGTCAGAAAACTCGGTAAGCCCGCGGAGGCATCTTCCGCATAGTCCAGCACGTCGTCGATGATCTGACACTGCATCAGAATCCGGAAGAGTGTGTCCACGTCGGCGTCGGTGTGGGCCTCGCCGCGGTCCTGTTCACGGCCGTCAGGGTTCAACGCCATCGCGGCAGCCGTGGCCAGTGCCAGTCGCGCCACTCCCTCCCGGTACGAACGAACGGCGTCGAAACACCGTCGGTCGCCACCGACGGCCGGCCGCGCTGTTTCGAGGGCTCGAAGGCGATGCAGGTATTGCTGAACGCACACATCCAGGCCCGCGCGTGCCAGCCACCGCCGGGTGGCCTGGCATTCGGAAAATGGCGGGGCCTTCCGGTCCCACACCGCATTGGCACATCCTTCAAAATCCAGGAACATCGCAAGCTCGGTGATTCTCCTGCGAGACAAGGGCCGCGAATGGCGAAGGACATGGAGCGTGTCGAACGCCACAATGCCCAGCATGCGCAGCGGCGTCCGTGGCGAAGCGCGAAACAACAGCGGCAGGCTCCGAAGGAGGCATGCCACGGATACCACGGTGGCCCGCACTGGTCCGGCGTCAGACATGACAGAGCACCACTTCGCGAGGACACATCCAGCGGATCGGCAGAAGGTCACTCACACCGCGGCTGACCACAAGCCTGCTCGAACCACGCTGATGGCTCAGGTAGCAATAGGGGTAAAAGAGCGCCCCGGGAAAGAGGCGATCGCGATAGACGCCGCCCACTACCTGGAATCCATGCAGGTGCCCAGCCAGGACGAGGTCGTAACCTTCGTGCCGGGAATGTTTCCAGATCCGCGGGTTGTGTGCGCAGAGGATGCGCACGTCCGCTTCGGCAGGTGGCGCGCCTTCGGGTCCGGCAATCGCGATCACGCGCCTGCCATGCGCCACCCGTGCATTGGTGTCGTGGATCCACTGCCCCCCGCCACGCACCACCGCATCGCAGACGCGGTCCATGCCGACGCGGCGGTCGTGGTTGCCGCCGATCGCAAGCACCGGCGCCACCTCGCCCAGCCTGCGCACAAGATCGGCGAGAGACCCGAGCTCGGTCGAACGATCCACCAGGTCGCCACCCAGCAACACCAGATCCGGCCCGGAGCGCTGCGCCGCCTCCACGACCTGCCCGCACAGCCGATCCGTGCGCCCATTCCTGAGATGAATGTCGCTGACATACAGCAGCCGGCATGCGTCGTGACGCGTGGACAAGCGCTCCTCGCGGATGTGCAGCGGCTGTTGCAACCCGATTTCAAGCAGCCCGCCAAGAACGCCTGTCGTGTTCATGCTGTAAGAGACGCCTGTGGCGGCTCGAATGCCGTCAGCAGGCCGTGAGCATTACGTGAGATGGGGGTGAGATGGTCGGGGTCCTGGGGTCCTGGGGTCCTGGAGTCCGGCGGTCACTCGCGACGTCTGAGGCCGCAGGCGAGGCCGAGGCCAAAGGTGGCGGCTTCGCCGAAGGCGAGGATGGCCCGCGACACGGGGCCGAAGTCCGGCTCGCCGATCAGCCTCCCCAATGGTGCCAGCGTGGCGCGAGACCCTTCCACCGCGTCGGCAATCGCATGGATGGTGCCTCCCACGAGAGGAGATCCTGCAAGCGCCAACGCGAGACCAGCCAGTCCACAGAGGACGCCGGTCAGCAGGGCCGATCGCAGGCGGTGGGCGGTCGCGAGCGCGTACCCCATCCCCGCGGCTCCCCCAATCACGACGCCCTCAAGCCCGCCACCAACTTCGACGTCCACGCCGACCAGGGCGGCAAGCCCCCAGCGCGCCATCCACTGGACGGCCACTCCGGCGATTCCGCCTCCCAGGGCGGCGCCAGCCGTGCACGCCCAGACACGCTGCGACCTCGCGTGAGGTTCAGCCAGTGCCAGACCCGCTCCGACGCCGCCGCCACCCAACGCTCCGCACACGCCGCCGATCACCGCGAGGACGGGTGCAATCGCGATCGTGGCTGCGCTGCCGGGGCGGCCGCGAGGATCAGGCCACCAAGACCACCGGCCGCGAGGCCGGCCAGCCCGCCACCCGTCGCTCCGCCAATCCAGTGCGGGTGCGCCACCTGAGCGTCGAGCGTGGCCGTGGCGCCCAGCGCGGCCTCGGCGACGCCCAGTGCGGCCTCGTTCGGGGGCGCAGCGTCCTCCTCTTCAATCACGTCCAGGACAAACTGGTAGCCGTGGCGTGAAACGGTGCGGATGAAGCGGGGCTCGCTTGGGTCGTCGCCCAACGTGCGGCGGATGGTGCGGACGGCCTGGCTGAGCGCGCTGTCCGAGACGTTCGCATCCGTCCAGACGCGTTCGAAGATCTCGCGGCGATGCACCGCCTCGTGGCGCCGTTCGATCAGCAGCACCAGAAGATCAAAGTACCGGGGGATCAGCGGCACTTCACGTCCATCGCGAACGATCAGACGCCGCTGAGGCGAGAGCGTGAACTCGCTGAAGCGGTATCGAATCACGAGGGTGCGTTGTCTCCGCGCGCGCTCATGCGCTGCAGTGCCCGCTCGTTCGTCTTGTAGGACTGGTGCAGCAACGACGCCAGCACGGCGAGTGCGACCGCCATCATCAGCGGGAGCTGGAACATCTTGTCGGGCGGCAACACCATCCCCATCGCCATCGCGCCGACAGAAATGACACCAGCCATGATGGCGAACGGCAGTGATTTGTAGTACCACGCGTACGGAAAGAAATGCGCCCCCGTGATGATCGCGTAGGTCATGACGAAGTAGTCGGGGTCCTTCAGCATGACAAACACGAGGAACGGAAAGTAGAACAACTGAGCAAAATTGAGCCACAGCCCCAGCGGCTCGATCGGATTGTTGCCCACCTTCCAGTTCGTCTTGTAGACCTTGGACAGCGCAAACGCCAGCGGAATGGTGATGCTGCCCACCATGAACGTGAGGATGCTCTTGTTGTAGGCCGTAGACGACCAGCTCCAGATATAGGCAATGAGCAGCCAGACCACGGTTGCGGAGGTGATGAAATCAATACCGTTCTTCGCTTGAACGGAAAGGTTCAGGCGAAGTCTGTCAAATTCTGCTTTCTGCATCGCCTGGCTCCCTCTGTTCAGGCCACGTCGTACCGATCAAGGTTCATCACCTTGGTCCAGGCCGCCACGAAGTCACGCACAAACGTATCCTTCGCGTCGTCACACGCATACACCTCGGCAAGCGCTCTCAGCACCGAGTTGGAACCAAAGACCAGGTCGGCACGCGTACCGGTCCACGTCACCTTGCCGGTCGCACGATCGCGGCCCCTGGTAGACGCCGGCCAGATCCGCCGCAGGCTCCCAGATCGTTTTCATGTCGAGCAGGTTGACGAAGAAGTCGTTGGTCAGCGCACCAGGCCGCGCCGTGAACACCCCGTGTCTGGACTGCCCCACGTTCACATCCAGCACGCGCAGACCGCCGACAAGCGCGGTCATCTCGGGCGCGGTCAGTGTGAGCAACTGGGCCTTGTCCACCAACTGCTCCTCGGCCGACATGCCATGGGCCTTCCGGATGTAGTTTCGGAAGCCGTCAGACGCCGGTTCGAGTGGCGCAAAGGCTTCCACGTCGGTTTGGTCCTGCGATGCGTCCATGCGCCCCGGCGTAAAGGGCACCGTCACCTGGTGTCCAGCATCGCTGGCTGCCTTCTCCACGGCGGCGCTGCCACCGAGTACGATCAGATCCGCGAGCGAGACTTTCTTGCCACCAGACTGCGCAGCATTAAATTCCTGCTGGATCCGTTCGAGGACATCCAGCACCTTCCCCAACTGCGCCGGCTGATTCACTTCCCAAGATTTCTGCGGCGCCAGACGGATGCGCGCGCCATTCGCGCCCCGCGCTTGTCGCTGCCGCGGAAGGTCGAGGCCGACGCCCACGCGGTCGAGACCAGCTGCGAAACCGTCAGCCCCGACGCGAGAACCTTCGCCTTCAACGCCGCGATGTCCTGCGCGCCGACGAGCGGATGGTCCACCGCCGGAATCGGGTCCTGCCACAGCAGGCTCTCTTTGGGCACCAGCGTGCCGAGATACCGCGTGGTGGGCCCCATGTCGCGATGCGTCAGCTTGAACCATGCACGCGCAAAGGCGTCTGCGAACTCCTGCGGGTGCTCGAAGAAGCGGCGCGAAATCTTCTCGTAGGCCGGATCCATTCTGAGCGCCATGTCTGCGGTGGTCATCATGGGAGCGTGCCGGATCGCGGGGTCGTGCGCATCAGGCACGGTGTTCGCGGCGACCGCGCCCTTCGGCGTCCACTGCTGGGCGCCCGCTGGGCTCTTCGTCAGTTGCCACTCATTGCCGAAGAGCGTCTCGAAGTAGCTGTTGTCCCAGGTGATGGGGGTCGGGGTCCAGGCCCCTTCGATGCCGCTGGTGGTTGTGTGCACGCCACTCCCACTGCCCAACTTGTTCTTCCAGCCCAGGCCCTGCTCCTCGATGGGCGCCCCTTCGGGTTCCGGTCCCACCAGGGCCGGGTCGCCCGCGCCATGGGCCTTGCCGAATGTGTGCCCACCGGCGACAAGGGCCACCGTCTCTTCGTCGTTCATCGCCATGCGCTTGAACGTCTCGCGGATATCCCGGGCCGAGGCAATCGGATCCGGATTGCCATTAGGGTCCTTCGGGATTCACGTAAATCAATCCCATCTGCACGGCGGCCAGCGGGTTCGACAGATCGCGATCGCCACTGTAACGTTCGTCCGCCAGCCACTTGCCTTCGGGGCCCCAGAAGATGTCTTCTTCGGGCTCCCACACATCGGCACGACCGCCGGCGAAGCCGAACGTCTTGAAGCCCATCGAATCCAGCGCGACATTGCCGGCCAACACCATCAGGTCCGCCCAGGAGATCTTCCTGCCGTACTTCTGCTTGAGGGGCCACAGCAGGCGGCGCGCCTTGTCGAGGTTGCCGTTGTCGGGCCAGCTGTTGAGGGCGCAAAGCGCTGCGTGCCTGAACCGGCGCCACCGCGGCCATCGCCCACACGGTACGTCCCCGCGCTGTGCCACGCCATCCGAATGAAAAACGGGCCGTAGTGGCCGTAGTCGGCGGGCCACCAGTCCTGCGAGTCTGTCATCAGAGCATGCAGATCCTTGACCAGCGCATCCAGATCCAGGCTCTGGAACTCAGCGGCGTAGTCAAACGCCTCTCCCATCGGGTTGGACAGCGAGGAATGCTGATGCAGGATGTGCAGATTGAGTTGATTCGGCCACCAGGTCGCATTTGCCGAGGCTCCGGCCGTGTGTCGGCGGGCATCGCCCGTCACAGGGCATTTTGAGTCGTTTGACATCCTTGAATTCTATCGCAGGCCGACCGGCGCCGTCGTGGATGCGAACAATGCTGACCGCAAGATCACGTGAGTCGGCTGACTGCCCCAGAGCGCTCGGTTTCCACGTCTGGTCGTACTCGAGCCTGATTGAAGCCAGCAGACCACCTGACCGCGGAACTGTCACGGTGAAGGGCTGATGGGCGGCAGCATTCAGCACCTCGATCTCACCGGTCGGCTTGCCATCCACCGACACTCGGATACGCGTGCGGCGTTCCGGGCTCGCAATGGCGTTGAGCCACAGCGTGACGTCGGTGTCCCGATCCGTGGGCACCGGCAGATGAAGGTCTGACGAAGCGGCAGTCGACCAGACCTCGGCCGGCCCAGGCGCCGCCGGCACCGCCCACCCCTCACCCAGCCACCGCGCAAAGTCCGCATCGGTGGTATCGATCGACTCGCGAGCGAACCGGGCCACGACCTCCGCATTGTGTGCGAGCAGTCGCGACATGGTGAATCGGCGGCCCGCCGGGTCCTCGCCCGACAGCGTCACGTCTTCGTACAGCAGGCCGCTGCCGGGTCCCATCAACCACGGCTGCTTCCACCAGGTGCGCCCGAAGAAACCGTTCATGCCGCGATCGCGAACGTAGTCGAGCATCCGGCCCTGTTCGATGGCCGGTAACACCTCGGAGTTGGCCAGCCCGTCGAGATTGACGGTCGTGAAGGGGCAAACCAGCCCCACATGCCCGCATCGGAGTTGCCCACCACCGCGTCAGGAGGAAGGCTCGCCGCCACTACACGGATGCGGGCAGGTTCGGCAGCCTGGTCTGGCCACGGTCCGCGAGCCAGCACGTCACGTCCCTGGAACGAAAGGCCGAGGCCGATGAACACTGCCGCCGCGAAGGCCATGGACCGGCGAGGCAGCAGCGTCACGACCAGCGCCACCAACAGCATTGCCAGCGCGATGATTGGCGCCAGGTACCATTCGCGAATCACCAGGCGCCACGCGCCTCCCAGCAGCACCGCCGCCCCGTAGGCCAGGAGGGTCGCGACAAACGCTGCCCGCACCAGCGTCACGCCGTGCCGCCAGTACGCGATTGCGCCAAGGACACCCGCGATCGCCAGTCCCAACTGATTGACCAGCCCGAGCCGGTCGCCCAGCGTCCCGAGACTCGCCGCGAGTACGGCCGCGGGCCGTGTCGCCAGCACATCCAGAGACCCGTGAAACGCGTGGTAGCGCTGCTCCATCACGACAAACGCCCGGCCCGAGTCCTGCATCACACTGCCGAACACGACGACGTTGTAGATGAACCAGGGGCCATGATGAGTGCAGCCACCACACCGGCTCGCACCAGAAGTCGGAGCGTGGCCAGAGGCTCACCGCGATGCCGGATCAGAATGCCCACCCAGACGAGCACGGCCAAAAACGCGGCGTCTGTTCGGCTCAGGCACACGGCTGCCGTGATCACGCCGAGCCGGATGGCAGCGTGCGACGAGCCGACACCCCGCACAAATCCCTGCCACAACAGCAGACTTGTGGTGAACATCAGCAGGCCTGTTTCGAGGCCGTTCACCGCGTGCGTCAACACGATGGGATTGAGCGCCATCAGGACGCTGAAGGCCACCGCCACGCGGGCATCCCACAGGTGCTCCACGCAGCGCGCCAGCACGGCAATCGCCAACGCCGTCAGGATCGCACCAGCCATGAGGACATACGCGAACGTGTGCCCGGCCACCGCCAGCACGGGCGTGATGACCAGGGCCCAAAGCGGATGAAAACCGTTCGTCCGCGTGGGGCCGTCGAACGAAAACCACCATCCGTCGCGAACATGCTCTGCAACACCAAAGTAATAAAACGCATCGTCTGGCACGAAGCCGAGAAGACGGTCAGGATTTGTTGCGGCGAGTGCCCCACCCACAGGGATGAGGCAAAGGCGAAGGCGAGGGGCCATAACCACAGGAAGGCTCGCGTCACGCCAGCGGAGCCTATCATGCGGCGCCGCCTGCGTCGGGGCCCTTATAATCTCCGCCCGCCGTCCTGCTTCCGCTCTTTCTAGCGGCCGGAGGTTCCCTGCCGTGTCAAGTTCCTGATTCCTGCGGGCCTCTGCGGGGCGATTTCTCGACGGCTCGGTGGATTCCAGCCCAGACCGCTGGAGGTCAACGCAGCACCGGAGACGCTCGACGAACCACCCGCATCGACCGTCCGCTGAAGTGCGGTGGTCGTTGATAAGCGATCGCCACCTTCATCGGGCGCACGGCCACGCTCGTGCCGGCTGAGAAGTACACGTGGCAGGCGACACCTGAAGTGCGCAGCTTCGCGCGCCTCTTCGCGCATATCGTGGACGACAACAACGGCGCGTGCGCGGCCATGGCGGGCGTGACGCCCGCGCCGGCCCGTCTTGATACAGGCAGCGCCACCGATGGGTGGGCGGCCAACAAGATGCCCAAGGCGGATCTTGAGAAGGCCCTGGCCGATTCCGTCGCTCTCTGCAACAAGGCGTTTGCAGCCGTTGACCAGACCAACATGATGGAGATGCAGGGACGCCGGACGAAAATCGGCGCGCTCATCTACAACACCAGCCACATTAACGAGCACTATGGCAATCTCGTCACGTATCTCCGGCTGAACGGCATGGTGCCGCCCTCAAGTGCGCCGCGCGGCGCTGGGGAATTGGGAAACTTAGGATCGAAGGAAATTGGGAAATTAGGAACTGGGGACTACCTCAGGGCGGTTGCGGGATCGACGCGGGATGCGCGCCAGCCCGGCAGGTCGCATCCCGCGACCACCGCGACTGTCAATACCAAAGGCGGCGACGGCGACGGGACCAGCGACGGGCACCTGATCGAGTCCGACCACGAGTGACCGAATCAGCGCAACGTCCACACGGCGCCGGTGCTGCCTGCCGCCACGCCGACGCCGAGCAAGACCACACCCTCGGCCAGGACCATGCGCCGCACGGCACCAGGCGTGAGCCAATGCCAACCCGGATGCCGATCTCGCGCGAACGATGCTACGCTATGCGCGGTGACGCCGTAGACACCGACGATGGCAAGGGACCACCGCGATGAGGGCGAGGCCGCCCACCAACCTCAGGCTGAGACGGGTGCGTGCGAACTCGCCTCCATCAAGTTCCCCAGCGGCATCACCAACCCGCTCACGGGAGGCCGGCCCGACACCGGCGAGTTCAGCCCGAATGACCGGTCCCAATTCTGCGTCCTCGGCGGCGGCGCGAATCACGATCGCCATCCGCGATGCCTCGCCCTGGGTCAGGGGGGATGTAGACGGTTGGTGGCGCCGGACGATACAAGACGTCTTCCTTGATGTCGGCGACGACACCGACGACCGGCGGTCAGCCGTGTCCAGATCAGTGAGGCCGTCCAGAGTCAGCCTTAGATGACCGCCCACAGGTGAGCCCGCAAAGGCGTGCGAGCGAACGTCTCGTTCACCACGGCCACCAGTGGCACGCCCCTTGTCCGACGCGCGCAGCAGCCGGCCGGCCAGTGGCTGAAGGCCGAGGGTCTCGAGATAGCCCTCACTGACAACACGCACCGCGGCCGGCCGGGAAGATCCTGCAGCGACGCGGCGAGGCTCGTTACCCAACAACACCGGCGGGGCTCGCGCCCGCGGCTTACGGCCTGGCGACGTCGGTGATTCCGGCCGCGGCGATTGACGAGTGCGCACGAAGCCGCGTGAGCAATTCCTCGAAGAACTTCGACTGTGCGGGCACATCAGTACTTGATCGATGGGCAAGGTCACGCGCGCCTGCACGAGCCGCGCCACATCGAACCCCGCCAGTTCGGCACTGAGCGCGGAGGCATGGCTGCCGATAGCGCCCGCTCCGCACACCAGCACGAGAGCCAGGCCAATCTCAGAGGCAATCAGCAGCCGCTGCACCAACCGTCCCCGGCGATGATGTGTGACCGCCCGGCTTGCCACTCCGTGGCCGGCCACGCCGCTCCGTGCGGGCGCGCAGCCTGGGACCAGTCCCACAAAGAGCCCCGCGACACACGTGAGGCCAACACTCACAGCCGCCACCTGCCAGTCCACCTGAGTTTCGTTCATGCGCGGAATGTCGAACGACGCGATGGCCGCAATCTCCTTCGCCAACCACACCGCGAACAGAAGTCCGGCCGCGCCGCCCGTCGCGAACAGCACCACCGTTTCGGTCACCAGGTGGCGGGTCAACCGCCCTCGCCCGGCCCCAAGCGACGCACGCGTGGACATCTCGGCCGCGCGATCGGAGCCCACGGCACAGCAGCAGGTTGAACAGGTTGATGCACACGATGAGGAAGACCACCGCAGCCGCCGCGATCAGCATGAGCAGCGCAGGCCGGGCGCCTTGCCGAATCGAGCCGGCCCAATCCGCGAGGTGGAAGGTACCCCGGCGTGGGTGGCGCGGTGATCAGATTGCAGGCGTCGGGCCAGCACGTCAATTTCCGCCTGCGCCTGCGCACGCGTCACATGAGGTTTCACAGCGGCAAAGCCCAGCAACAGCGCACGCTCAGGCTCCGCCACGGAAGGGTGGCCGGCGTCGCGCGGAATCCACAGGTCGCCCTTGATGTAGTCCGGCGCCGGAAAGAGAAACTGTTCCGGCATCACCGCGAGGATCGTGTGGGGCCGGCCATTGATGGTGAGCCGCTGGCCAACCACATCGGTGCGTCCCTAGTACCGCCGTTGCCACAAGTGATGCGACAACACGACCGGCCGAACCGAACCGTTGTCGTCTTCCTGCGTTGGCCAGCGACCGAGGGCAGGCACGGTGCCGAGCACCGGAAAGAGATGGTGATCGGTCAGGACCGCGCGAGCATTTTCCGGCAATTCCGCGCCCGTCAGGCTGACGGAATTCAGCGCGGCGAACGCCACGCCTTCAAGCGTTGATGCCGACCGAAGCACATCGACATCCACCGATGCCACCTGGCTGCGCCGGCGGCCATCCTGGACCTGCAGAATCTGTACGAGCCGATCCGCATTGGTGTACGGCGGAGCCTTGAGCAACACCGTGTGTGCCACGGCGAACGCCGTCGTCAGCGCCCCGCTCCCAACCGCAATCGTCAGCAACGCCGTGATGGTGAGCGTCGGTTGGCGTCGAAGGCCGCGCGCGCCATGCTTGAGATCCAACCACAGGCTCTCGAGCCACGGCCAAAGCCACACGGCCCGGGCATCCTCGACGGCCAGCGTGGTGTTCCCCATCACTCGCGTACTGCGGGACGTCGGCGACGGATGGTCCGCTTCGCGCAACGCGGCTTCCCGCAGCCGTCGGTGGGTCTCCATCTCCTCGCGGAGCTCGGCTTCCATTTGATCCCGGTGCCACCAGAACTGCAGCCGCCGCCAGAACTTGCTCATCATGTCGCCAGCACTTTCTGCACCAACCCGACCATGCGGTCGAATTCGGCGCGTTCCTGCTCGAGATGCCTGCGTCCGACGGGCGTCAGCGTGTAGAACTTTGCGCGACGATTGTTCTCCGACACACCCCAGTCCCCCTTCACCCAGCCGTTGAGGAGCAGCCGCTGCAAGGCCGGATACAAGGCGCTCTCCCCCACCTCAAGCACTTCGCCCGATGCCATGCGCAGGTGGTCGGCGATCGCGTAGCCGTGTTTGGCTCCCGACATGAGCGCTTTGAGGACGAGCAGCTCAAGCGTGCCAGGGATGAGGTCGGAGGCTGTGTTGGTGAGTCCCATCAGTTGATGATGGGACGAGAGTCGGCGAAAAGGTTTGCTCGAAGGGGAAATCGCCGGGGTCGACCTGGCCGCGATCACACATAATCTCCCCTATGACCCGCGCATTGCTTCCACTGTTCCTGGCCGTCTCGACGATCGCCGCCGTTGTTGCCCAACAGGGAGCCCTGACTGGGCAGGCCGCTGGCCAGGGTGGCGACCAGTTCCTGGATGGCATTGGCGAAACCAGCCTGGTCGCCCGCTACCAGTTCAACGGCAACACCGAGGACTCGTCGCGGAATCAACTGCACGCCACGATGCGTGGTACCGGTGCGGTGTTTGTGGACGACGGCGGGCGGCGCGTGTTGCTGCTGACCGGCGCCGGCAGCCACGTGCAATTGCCATCGGACGCGCTTGAGGGCGAGGACGCCATTGCGGTCGTCGGCTGGCTCTACCTTCCCACCCGTGCGACGGGTCCGGTCTTCGATTTTGGTCAGAACATCGACACGCGGATTTTCGCCGTCGTGGACGCCCAGGGATTCCGGGCTTCGGCGGTGGTGGGCGGCAAGACCCAGGGAGAGGCTCCGGCCAAACCGGTGGTCGAGAACCAGTGGATTCACTTCGCGGTGGTCCTCGACCCGGCCACCAAGGTGTTGACGACGTACCTGGATGGCGTGCGTGCGGCACAGGCCACGGGAGTGGCCGTGACGCCGGACCAGTTGGTTCCACAGGCGCTGTCGACCAACCGCCTGTTCCTTGGGCGAACGCAGGACGACAGTGCGGCCACGCTCCATGGACGGCTCCGCGACGTGCGTCTCTATCGCATCGCGCTGGGTGATGAACCTATTGCCACGATCCGGCGCAACGCGCTGGCGGCGACGCAGACCGCGCAAAGGTGGCCGCGGCGCGGGCGCGGCGCCGCAGATCTCCACCGCCAACATCCCGAAGGAATCTCCATTTGCCGGGAGGCTGACTGTGGTTCCGGACATCACTGTGGAAACGGTCGTCGGCACGTTGCCGCGACTGCCGGCGTCCATCCCCGCCACGTATGCGGGGCGGTGTTGCCGGTGAGGCGCGCGTGATCCGGCCCTCACCCACCGACAACGCAGCAGTGCTGAAGGTGGGCACACACCGTCAGCGGCCTGGTGCCGGGCACTCGCTTTGAGCCGAAGGCCACGGTCATCATCAAAGTACCGGTCGGCACCACCACGCCACCCGACCGGCTGGTGGAAGCGTTCCCGCTCAACCAGGTGGTGCTCGATCGCGACACACAGGGGCGCGACACGCCGTTCATCAAGAATCGCGACAAGTTCCTCTGCGGACGCTCGCGGCGACCAACCCTGACGCGTTCCTCTACAACTTCAGAGAGGCGTTTGGGCAGCCGCAACCGGCGGGCACGCGGCAGCTTGAAGGGTGGGACAACCAGACCACGCGGTTGCGCGGGCACGCAAGCGGTCACTACCTGACAGCCATCGCACAGGCGTATGCGAGCACCGGGTATGACCCTGCGCTGCAGGCAAAGTTCCTGACGAAGATGAACTATCTGGTGGACACGCTCTACGACCTGTCGCACAAGTCGGGCCGGCCGGCACAGGCGGGTGGGCCGTCAGTCGCGGATCCGACAGCGGTTCCGGTTGGTCCCGGTCGAGCGAGCTACGATTCAAACCTCAGGGCCGGCGCCATTCGCACCGACTACTGGAACTGGGGCACGGGCTTCATCAGCGCGTATCCGCCCGACCAGTTCATCATGCTCGAGCGCGGCGCCACCTACGGCACGCAGGACAGCCAAATCTGGGCGCCGTACTACACGCTGCACAAGATCCTGGCGGGCCTGCTCGACACGTACGAAGTGGCCGGCAACAAAAAGGCGCTTGAAATTGCACGGGGCATGGGCGGCTGGGTGCAGACGCGGTTGAGTGCGCTGCCGACCCGAGACACGCATCAGCATGTGGAACCGGTACATTGCCGGCGAATACGGCGGCATGAACGAGGCGATGGCGCGCCTGTTCCGGCTCACCGGCGAACGCCGCTTTCTGGACACCGCGAAGTTGTTCGACAACATCAACTTCTTTTACGGCAACGCCAATCGCGATCACGGTCTGGCCAAAGGCGTGGACACCATCCGCGGCAAACACGCCAACCAGCACATTCCGCAGATCACGCGCGCGCTCTACAAACACATCCTGGCCTCGGTGGCTGAGCAGGACGCCGGCAACACGTATCACGTGCCGCTCAACCCCGGGCGCGCAGAAGCGGTTCGGCAACGCGGACATGACCGGATTCACGTGCTGCA